>DATJAV010000366.1:0-16091 GCA_035515835.1 Allostellaceae bacterium | reverse complement strand
AACGACGATCACATCTGGCGACCTGGCAACGAGCTCAGCTGCTTCCTTCTCCAACCTGCCGGGCTCGGCGTCCGAGAAGCGTGCGTGAACGGCGACGCGGTCTTCCGGCCAACCCAAGCGGCGCAGTCGCTCGGTGAATCCCGCGACAAAGGACTGCCACTCCGGATCGGTACCGCTGCCGACCGACAACAGGCCCACCTGCCGCTTTCGCGCATGCTCTTCTGCGACGACGGCGACCGGCGAGAGGATCGCCGCGCCGCCGATCAGGAAGACGAATTCGCGTCGTCTCATCTGCTCATTAGCGGCGAGAGCCAGCGTTCGCGTCTCGGACGCATAGCATTTTTCCACCGCTCGCCGCCGATTGACTCTCTCACGCCGCCATCCGCTTCTTCGCGATCAACCCCAAGATCTCGCTGGCGGCGAGCGGGATGTTGGTGCCCGGGCCGTAGATGGCGGCGACGCCCGCGGCGCGCAGCGTGTCGTAGTCCTGAGGCGGGATGACGCCGCCGCAAACGACTAGAATGTCGTCGGCGCCCGCACTTTTCAGCGCCGCGATGAGCGCGGGAACCAGCGTCTTGTGGCCCGCCGCCTGGCTTGAGACGCCGATGACGTGGACGTCGTTCTCGACCGCCTGGCGCGCCGCCTCTTCGGGCGTCTGGAAGAGCGGGCCGACATCGACGTCGAAGCCGATATCGGCAAAGGCCGTGGCGATGACCTTGGCGCCACGGTCGTGGCCGTCTTGGCCGAGCTTCACGACCAGCATGCGGGGACGGCGTCCCTCGCTCTTGGCGAAGGCCTCGACCTCGCGCTGGATGCGGCGATAACCCTCGTCGCCCTCGTAGAGCGCGCCATAGACGCCCGAGACCGAACGCGTGGTGGCGCGGTGGCGGGTGAAGACCTGCTCCAGCGCGTCTGAGATCTCGCCGACCGTGGCGCGCGCACGCGTGGCGGCGATGGCGAGGTTCAGCAGATTGCCGCTGCCGTTCTGCGCCGCCTCGGTCAGCGCCGCCAGCGTCGCCGCGACGCGCTTCTGATCGCGCGTCCGGCGTATCTCGCGAAGCCGCGCCACCTGCTCTTCGCGCACGCGCGCGTTGTCGACGTCGAGGATATCGACCGAGTCCGGCGCCGCGGTCTTGTACTTGTTGACGCCGACGATCACTTCCTCGCCACGGTCGATGCGCGCCTGGCGTCGCGCCGCCGATTCCTCGATGCGGAGCTTCGGCATGCCGCTCTCGACCGCCTTGGTCATACCGCCCAGCGCCTCGACCTCGGCGATGAGCGAAGCGGCGGCGCTGGCCAGCGAATGCGTCAGGTTCTCGAGATAATAGCTGCCGCCCAAGGGATCGACGACGTGGCTGACGCCGCTCTCCTCGGCGAGGATGAGCTGCGTGTTGCGCGCGATCTTGGCGGAGAACGGCGTCGGCAAGGCGAGCGCCTCGTCGAAGGAATTGGTGTGGAGCGACTGCGTGCCGCCCAGCACCGCCGCCAGCGCCTCGATCGTGGTGCGCACGATGTTGTTGTAGGGGTCCTGCTCGGTGAGGCTGACGCCCGAGGTCTGGCAATGCGTGCGGAGCGCGAGGCTCTGCGGGTTCTTGGGGTGGAAGGGCGCGATGAGCCGCGCCCAGAGGAGCCGCGCGGCGCGCAGCTTGGCAATCTCCATGAAGAAATTCATGCCGATGCAGAAAAAGAAGGAGAGTCGCGGCGCGAAATCGTCGATCGCCAGGCCCTTGGAGAGCGCGGCCCGGACATATTCGAGCCCGTCGGCCAGCGTGAAGGCAAGTTCCTGCACGGCGGTCGCGCCCGCCTCCTGCATGTGATAGCCCGAGATCGAGATCGAGTTGAATTTCGGCATGTGCCGCGCCGTGTATTCGATGATATCGGCGACGATGCGCATCGAGGGCGCCGGCGGATAGATGTAGGTGTTGCGGACCATGAACTCCTTCAGGATGTCGTTCTGGATGGTGCCGGAGAGCTTCTCCTGGGGCACGCCCTGCTCCTCGGCAGCGACGATGTAGCCCGCCAGCACCGGCAGCACCGCGCCGTTCATGGTCATGGAGACGCTCATGCGGTCGAGCGGAATGCCGGCGAAGAGGATCTTCATGTCCTCGACGCTGTCGATCGCAACCCCGGCCTTGCCGACGTCGCCGACGACGCGCGGATGATCGCTGTCATAGCCGCGGTGGGTCGCGAGATCGAAGGCGACGGAGAGCCCCATCTGCCCCGCCTTCAGATTCTCGCGATAGAATTTGTTGGAATCCTCGGCGGTGGAGAAGCCCGCATATTGCCGAATGGTCCAGGGCCGATGCGCGTACATGGTGGCGCGCGGACCGCGGAGATAGGGCGGGAAGCCCGGCAGCGTGCCCAGCGTGTCGAGCGCCTCCAGATCCTCGGCCGTGTAGAGCGGCTTCACGGCGATGCCCTCGGGCGTCTGCCAGGTGAGCGTCTCGGGATCCTTGCCGCCCAGATCTTTTGCGGCGAGGTCGCGCCAATCGGCGAAGGTTTTCCTCGGGAAATCCGTCATTTTCGCTCCTTCCGCCCAGCCCAACTATAACGCTTGGGATGCGAAGGCGTCCAACCGCCGGCGGTCAGGCCGGGCGCGGCGCGCGGAGCGCGTGGAATGCCACGAGCGCTGCCGTCACCAGCAGCATCGCCCCGGCCTGATGCGCTACCGCGAGCGGCAGCGGCACCACGAGGAGGAGCGCGGCGACGCCGAGCGACGCTTGCAGGCTCGCCAGCCCGAAGAGAGCGTGCATCGCGAGACGGCCCCGGCGCGACAGATCGAGGCGGAGCGCATAGAGCCAGAGCAGTGTGGTGGCGGTCCAAGTGAGCTCAGCCAGCAGGCGGTGGTTGAACTGCGCCGCGGCCGGGTTCTCGAACCAGTTGCGGTAAGGGGGAGCCAGCGACCAATACTCGGGCGGCGCGACGCTGCCATTCATCAGCGGGAAGGTGTTGTAGAAGAGACCGCCGCGCAGCCCCGCGAGAAACGCGCCGGCGGTGAGCGTGACGAGAACCATCAGCAGAATCGCCGCGACGGCGCGGCGCAGCCGAGGCTGTCGCCGGTCGTGCGCCGGCGCCGCGGTCGGGACGAGCAGATCGAGCGCGACCCAGAGCAGCGCCATGTAGATGATCACCGCTGCGAGGAGGTGCGCCGCCAGCCGGTATTGGCTCACCTCGATGCGGCCGGCGAGCCCGCTCTCGACCATGTACCAGCCGAGCGCGCCCTGGAGCCCGCCTAGCACGAAGAGCCCGGCGAGCCGCGGCGCCAGCGCGCGGGAAATGTGGCCGCGCAGGAGGAAAAAGAGGAAGGGCACGGCGAAGACGACGCCGATGAGCCGGCCCCACAGGCGATGGAGATATTCCCAGAAGAAGATCTGCTTGAAGTCGCCGAGCGGCATCCCGGCATGGATGGCGGCGTATTGCGGGATCGCCTTGTATTTGTCGAAGGCGTCCTGCCATTGCGCGTCGCTGAGCGGCGGCAGCACGCCGTCGACCGGCTGCCACTCGGTGATGGAAAGGCCGGATTCGGTGAGGCGGGTGATGCCGCCGATCACCACCATGAGAAAGACCATGGCGGCGCAGAACAGAAGCCAGAGCGCGACCGGACGTATGGCGGGCGTGCGCCGCGCGGCGTCGGTGACAGCAATGGAAACCAAGGTCGGGCGATCTCCTCGCGGGTTCCGGTCGAGCGGAACCTGCGCAGCGCCGCACCCCTTGGCAAGAGGCCTTACTGAAGGTTGAGCGTGACCCCGCCATAGCGCAGTTCGCTCGCGGTGATGAGCGGCGCCCGCGCCACCTTCACCGAATGCAGCTTGCCGTCGATATTGCGCACCCAGAAATCGAGAAAGCGCCGCAGCACGGGGAAGTCGGGCGCGATGTCGAGATGCTGCCAGATGAAGCTCTGCAGCAGCTTGGGATGGTCGGGCAGATGATAGAGGATCTCCGCCGTCGTCATGCGGTAGCCCAGCAGTTGCAACTTCACGTCGCTCATCGGTTGTCGCTCCGAAACGCATCTCCAACACGTCAACAGAGTTCCATGCTAGGACCCTCCGCTCAACAAAAAATTAAAGCGGATCAATAGCTTAGCAGCATAAGGCGAGGACTGCTGCCAGTCCCGAAGGGCCGGGCGCGGCGACTAGCCGCCGGCGAAGCGAGCGCGGGCGCCGCGTTCGATGGCGGCGGCGATCAGCCGGTCGATGCCGAGGCGGTGGCGCAGCAGCTCCAAGAGGCGCAGCTCCTCTTGGCTCGCTTCGCCGTCGGCGGCAGCGCCGTCGCAAGCGACGGCATAGGCGGTCTCGCGCAGCTTCGCCGGCAGCGCCGTCTTGATGCTGCGGAGCGTCTGCTCGAAGCCGTCCTCCTTGCCCAGCAGCTGCGCGCAATCCTTCAAGTCCTTGGTGAGGCGCTTGCGGTCGTAGTCGCGGAAGACCGGCAGGTGATTGACGATGTCGCCGATGATCTGCAACTCGGCATCGGTCATATCGGTGTCGGCGGCGGACGCCAGCACCATGGTCGAGATGAGTGCGGCGTGATGATCGATCATAAATCCCCTCGCGACAACGGCGGCCATCACCATGCCGGGATGCCGCCCATGGGTCAACGACGGAGACCCCCTGCCATCACCGCGGCAAGCCGCCGCACGCCGTTTCCCGCCCCCCGTCATTCGCGGTTGCCGAAAAAGTCGATCAATAAAATTTTAGTAAAATATGCGATTAATTTCGGATATTACTTCGCTGCTTGTGGGAATGTTGGGGCACGCTTGACGCGATACAGGGAAGCGTGTCTGATTGTCTCATGTCTACGACATCGATTCTTCTCATCGGCACCCATGGCCAGTCGCTCGCGCAAGCGGCGACGCCGCTCGGGAGCCTCGCGGAGCTGAGCGGCTTCCTTCTGGTCCTGCTCACCGCCGCGCTCATCATCGCGGCCATGGAGCGCGTCAAAGGGCGGCGCTAGGCGGCGGTTTTCCCGGTGCGCGGCATGGCGATGCTGGCGCTCGACCGCGGAGGCCGCCCCGACCGATCCTATTCCGCCTCGATGAGCGTCGACGGGTCCATGACCCGCATCGGCGCCCCTACGAATGAGCGCGGCGCCGCTCGATGCCTGAAAGAGCCTTCCGAGGAAACGCCATAAAACTACCGCCACGGCTCCACGAGAATCTTCGCGTGGCGCACGGGATCGGAGAGGTCGGTGAAGGCGTCCCTCACCGCGTCGAGTCCGACCCGGCCGGTGATCATCGGCGCGCCGTCGATGGCACCCTCCGCGAGATGGCGAAGCGTCAGCGCGAATTCCTCGGCGGTGTAGCCCAGCACGAATTGCAGATTGAGCTGCCTGCGGATGGCGAAGTAAGGCTCGATCCGGTCGGGCTCCATGCAGACGCCGACGACCACGATACGCGCATCCCGGGGTGCGCCCTCGAGGATCTGTTGCAGGATGCCGGGAACGCCAACACATTCGAACACCACGGCGGGTCTCGGCTGCGGCCCCAAGCGGAAAAGCGCGGCGAGACTTGCGCGATCGTAGCCGGCTGGCTCCGCCATCTCGGCCCACCGCCGGTAGGGCGAGTGGATCGCAGGATCGACGACGACATCGGCGCCCATCGCTTGCGCCAACGCGCGACGCAGCGGCGAGAAATCGGCGGCGACGATCGGCTGCACCCGCTTCAGCTTTAGCCCGCCAATGACGGCGAGACCGACGGGACCGCAGCCGATCACCAACGCCACGTCCTCCGCCTGAAGGCTCGCCTTCTCCACCGCGTGCCAGCCCACCGCCATCGGCTCGGTCAACGCGGCCTGCTCGCTGGAAAGACCGTTCGGCACCGGCAACAGGAAGCGTTCGCTCAGCAGCATGAGCTCGGCAAACCCGCCCGGCATGTCGTTGGAGTAGCCGACGGAATAGGCACGCTCGCCGGCGATCGTGACGGGCATGGAGCAGACGCGGGTGCCGGGCTTCACGCTGCGCGCCGTGTCGCTGCCATGCGCCACCACCTCGCCGCAGAACTCGTGGCCGAAAACCACGTCGCGCGCCAAGTCCATCGTCGTGCGCGCGCCGGCGCGGCGCGCCATGTCGACGAGCCTCGGCGCATGCAGGCGCGCGTGAAGATCGGAGCCGCAAATGCCGCAGGCAAGCGTCTTCACCAGCACCTGGCCGGAAGCGGGGATCGGATCGGCCAGGCGGTCGACGACGATGTCCCCATGGCGAAAGACCGCGGCGCGCATCACGCCTCCCGGGACGGCCGTTGCAAGAACGCGGCGGTACGCGCAATCGCCTCCTTGAGGCCGACCCGCTCGAGCGCGACGCCCTTGGGGAAGGCGCCGGCAAGCCGCGACGGCATCTGCGCATCGAGCAGCACGAAGACGCCGCTGTCGTCGGCGCGGCGCACCAGGCGGCCGAAAGCCTGCTTCAAGCGGAGCCGCGTGATCATGTCGTCATAGCGGGCGCCGCCGAAATGGGCGCGGCGCGCCTTGTGCAGGATATCGGGGCGCGGCCATGGCACGCGGTCGAAGACGATGAGGCGGAGCGAGCGGCCGGGAACGTCGACGCCGTCCCGCACCGCGTCCGTGCCGAGGAGACAGGCGTCCTCCTCGGCACGGAAAATATCGACGAGCGTCGAGGTGTCCATGCCGTCGACATGCTGCGCCAAGAGGGGAACCCCCGCCTCCTCGAGGGCGGCGGCGATGCGGCGATGGACCGAGCGCAAGCGGCCGATGGCGGTGAAGAGACCGAGCGCGCCGCCGCCCGCGGCAAGGAAGAGCTCGCGATAGGCGGCGGCCACTTGGGCCGGCTCGTCGCGGCGGACGTCGGTGACGACGAAGACGCGGGTCTGCCGGGCGTAGTCGAAAGGCGACGGCACGCGGACGCGCAAGGCGAGACCGACGAGATGCTTGGCGCCGCTCCGCGCCTCGGCCGCGTCCCAGTCCCGCAGCGGATCGCCGCTGCCGTCGGTCAGCGTCGCCGAGGTGACGAGCACGCCATGGGCGGGCTTGGCGACGAGCTCGGCAAAAGGCCGCGTCGGATCGATCCAGTGGCGATAGAGCCCGACATCGAGCTCGTGGCCGTCGCTCCGCTCGATGCCGAGCCAATCGACGAAAGGCTCGGGCTGCGCCTGCGCGATCTCGCGGAGCGCCCGCTGCCAACCGCCGAGCTCGACGATGCCGCGGCGCTCGAGCCCCGCCACCGTCGCTTCGATGCGCGAGCGCTCCCCTTGATCGAGCTCGGCCGCATCTTCGTCGAGGCGATGCTTCAAGCGCTCGGCCAAGAGACGGAGCGGGATCGAGATCTTCTCGAGCGCCAGCGCCAGCGCCTCGCCGGCGGCGACGAGGCCGTCGATGGGCGGGCGCAGCTCGGTCTCGAGGCTGTAGCCTTGCTCGCCTTGCGAGGCCCGCGCCAGCACCTGCTGGCGCGCCAGCGCCAGGAAAGTCTCGGTCGCCTGCCGCGGACGCGCCTCGGCGAGGCGCTGCGCCCAGCCCTCGCCGGGCAGGACGCGCGCGCCGACGATGACGGCGGCAAGCGCGCGCTCGGCCGCGTCGTCGCCGGCGACGAGATCCTCGAGGCGGCGGCGCAGTCCCCGCGCCCGGCCGCGGCCGCGGTCTTCGTTGCCGAGGAGCCAGCGCCGGAGCTCCGCCGCTTCGCGCCCGGTCAGCGCCAGCGAGAAGGCGCTGTCGGCGGCGTTGAAGACGTGATGGCCTTCGTCGAAGACGTAGCGCGTCGGCAAGTAGCTGTCGTCGGGCCCGCGCAGCGCCGCCTGCACCATGACCAGCGCATGGTTGGCAACGACGATGCGGGCGCGCTTGGCGCGGCGGATGCTTTTCTCGATGAAGCAGCGATGGTTGTGCGGGCAGGCGCTGTGGATGCATTCGCCGCGGCGATCGGAAAGGCCGAGACTGCGGGCACGGCCGATGACGTCGGGAAGCCAGCCCGGGAAATCGCCGCCCACCATGTCGCCGTCGCGCGTCGCCAGGACCCAGCGCGCCATGATGCCCAGCGCCGCCGCGTCATAGGGTCGCATCGGCAGCGTCGCCACGCCTTCCTCGAAATTGAGGAGACAGAGATAATTCTCGCGCCCCTTGCGCAGCACGACACGGCGGTTCTTGATCGCGGGGTCGGGGTAAAGCCGGGTGAGCTCGCCCGTGATCTGATGCTGCAGGTTCCGCGTATATGTCGAGAGCCAGACAGTGCCCTCGTTCTTCTCGGCCCAAAGACTCGCCGGCGCGACATAGCCGATGGTCTTGCCGACGCCGGTGCCGGCCTCGGCCAGCACCAGTCGCGGCTCGTCCTCGTGCTCGCGCGGGCGGAAGGCGGCGCTCACCGCGGCGGCGTAATCGGCCTGCTGCGGGCGCGCTTCGGCGCCGATGCCGAGCAATTGACCGAGCCGCACGCGCGCCTCGCTCTCCTCGACCGCGATGTTGCCGGGGGGCGGCGGCGGCGCCTGCTCGGCCCATTCCGGCAACTTGCGCCAGACGGCAAGGCCGGCCGGCGTTGCCCGCGTCTCCACCGCCGGCACCGCCCCCAGCACCGCACTCCCCCAACCCCAGCCGGCGCGCGCCATCGCCTCGGCAATGGCGCGGAGCTCGGCATCGGGCGCTTGCGCGGCGAGCTCGTTCAACAGCGCCTCGGCAGCGCCGAGCAGCGCCAGCGCCTCGGCGGCGAGGTCGTGGGGCGGCACGCCAAGCCCCATCGCTTGCGCCAGGCCGCGCGGCGTCGGCAAGCAGAACTCCGCCGGGCGCACGAAGGCGAAGAGCTCCAGCAGATCGAGCGCCGGAAACGGCAGCACGCCCATGCGCCGCGCCGTGGCGCGGGCATGGCAGAGATAGGGCGGGCTCTCACGCGCCAGCCGCGCCGCCTCCGCCAGCCCCAGCAGCATGATCTCGCCGTCGGCGGTGAGCCACGCCGCCTGCTTGACGCCGGCGACCAACGTCGGCGCCGGCGGCAGCACGACGGGCGCGGAGGTCGCGAAGGCGGGTCGGTCCTCTGACACGGCGATCAGGTATAGACCGGCAGTCGCGCCCGGTCGAGGCGGGTGGGCCGTCGGCAGTGTCGCAATCTGACTGAGACACTACCGCTCAAATTGAGACAATACCGGGCCAACCGAGGCGCTACCGCGGATGGACATGCGGCCGGGATTGCTGCTAGCGTTCTCGCATGACCGAAACGCTCATCTATCACATGTGCCGCCGCGAGGAATGGCGGGCAGCGGGGAGCGCCGGCGCATACCGGGGCTCGTCGCAGGACAGGACCGACGGGTTCATCCACTTCTCCACCGCGGCGCAAATCGAGGAGTCGGCGGCAAAGCATCGCGCGGGACAGCGCGACCTGCTGCTGCTCGCGGTCGACCCCGCCGCCCTCGGCGCCGCGCTCAAATGGGAGGAGGCGCGCGGCGGCGCGCTCTTCCCGCATCTCCACGGCGCGCTGCCGCTCGGCGCGGTGCGCTGGGCGAAGGAGCTGCCGCTCGGCGCCGACGGACGCCACGTCTTTCCGGTGCTGGCGCCGGTATGAGCGCGCTCATCGAAATCGCGCTCCCGCTGCTGCGGCGGCTGCCGCCGGAAACGGCGCATCGCCTCACACTCCGCGCGTTGCGGCTTGGCCTGGTTCCGCGTCGCCTTCGGCCCGATCCGCCGAGCCTCGCCATGGCGCTCTGGGGACGCAATTTTCCCAATCCCGTCGGGCTCGCCGCCGGCTTCGACAAGAATGCCGAGGTGCCGCAGCAGATGCTGCGCTTCGGTTTCGGCTTCGTCGAGATCGGCACGGTGACGCCGCGGCCGCAAGCGGGCAATCCGCGCCCGCGCCTCTTCCGCCTCAAAGAGGACGAGGCGCTCATCAATCGTCTCGGCTTCAACAACGAGGGGCTCGCCGCCGCCGCGGCGCGGCTCCACGCGCTCGAGCGCCACGGCATCATCGGCGCCAATATCGGCAAGAACCGCGACACTGCCGACGATATCGCCGACTATGTCCAGGGCGTGACGGCGCTGGCGCCGCTCGCGGACTATCTCGTCGTCAACGTCTCCTCGCCCAACACGCCGGGGCTGCGCGAGCTTCAACGCAAGAACGCCGTCACCCTGCTGATCGAGCGGCTGATGGCGGCGCGCGGCTCGGTGAAGCCCGACAATCCGCCGCCGCTCCTGCTGAAGATCGCGCCCGACCTCTCGCCGCGCGACCGCCTCGACCTCGCCGAGGCGGCGCTGGCCACGGGGATCGACGGCCTCGTTATCGCCAATACCACGGTGGCGCGGCCGACGCTTCGCAGCGGCAACGCGCACGAACCCGGCGGCTTGAGCGGCAAGCCGCTCTTTGCGCCCTCGACGGCGCTACTCGCCGAGATGTATCGGCTGACGCGCGGCAAACTGCCGATCATCGGCGTCGGCGGCATCGCCTCGGGCGCCGACGCCTATGAGAAAATTCGCGCCGGCGCCAGCCTGGTGCAGCTCTATACCGCGCTTGTCTATCAGGGCCCCGGTCTCGTGCAGCGCATCAAGCGCGAGCTGGCGCAGCTCCTGGCGCGCGACGGGTTCCTGACGATCGCCGAGGCCGTGGGCAGCGCGCAGCATTCGCCACGCACGCCGGCGCATGGCCGCTGAGCCGCTTTTCGCATCGCCTTCATGAGCCTTCGATTGCTGAGCGGCCTCCGCGAGATCGTGCCCGACTATGACGGGCTCATCCTGGATCTCTGGGGCGTGCTGCATGACGGCAGCAAGCCCTTTCCCGGCGTGCTCGATGCGCTGGCGGCGCTGAAGCAGGCGGGGAAGCACTTGATGATCCTCTCGAACGCGCCGCGGCGGGCGCGCTTTCTTGAGCAGCGCCTCGAGGAGATCGGCATTCCGCGCGCGCTCTACGATCACGTCCATTGCTCGGGCGAAGAGGCTTGGCAGCATCTCGTGAGGCGGGACGATGCGTTCTACCGTGCGCTCGGCCAGCGCTGTTACCACATCGGCTCGACGCGCGACGAGAACATGCTGGAAAGCACGGGCTTGCGTCGCGTCGCCGATATCGGCGAGGCCGATTTCATCCTCAACACGGGACCCGCCGATTGGGACGAGACGGTGGAGCAATACGGACCGCTCCTCGCCCGGGCGCTGACCCGCGCGCTGCCGATGGTCTGCGCCAATCCCGATCTCGTCGTCATTCATCGAGGGCGCCGCTCGATCTGCGCCGGCGCGATCGCCGAGCGCTATGAAGCGCTGGGCGGCCCGGTGCGCTGGCACGGCAAGCCCTTTCCCTCGGTCTATGCCACGTGCCTGGCGGAGATGGGCATCGCCGACAAGGGCCGCATCCTCGCCATCGGCGACAGCCTCCGCACCGACATCGCCGGCGCCAACGCCGCCGGCCTCGCCTGCCTCCTGGTGACGGGCGGCATCCATGCCGAGGAGCTCGGCACCAGCGAGGGCGAGCAGCCCGATCTCGACCGCCTCATGGACGCGATCCTAGCCAGCGGGCACACGCCCGACGCCGTCATCGCCCATTTTCGCTGGTAGCTGCCGGCGCGCGCTCAGTGCCCGCTCTGGTGGAGGATGGCGTCGGCGAGCCCGGTCTCGTAAGCGAGCCCCGCCGGGGTCAGCAGCGCGGCCTCGGGAAACATCGATTTGATGAGGCCCTTGCGCTCGAGGGCGAGCCAGGCCGCCTCGTTGGCGAGCCCGGTGGCGTCCCGCGTCATGACCACGGCCTCGCCCAGGTGGAAATGGTCGCCATGAGGCGACGGCAGATTGCCGACCAAAACCGCGCCCTCGTCCGCCGGGCGGTGATGACCGGGAAGGCGCGCCAGCGCCTGTAGCAAGGTCAGCGTCTTCAGCTGCAGCGGGTTGAGGTTGAGCGGGTTCCGTTTCGGTGCCATGGCGCCATCTACCAGCGCCGGCCGGAACCGTCAACGAACCTTCCCCGCCAGGCGACCGTTAGCGTTTGAAGCACCCTGGCCCGGTTTCCCTCATGAATGACGACCTCGCGCCGGAAGCTTCCCTCCGCTCGCCCGGCGCGGCCGCCGGCGAGGATGAGGGACCGAGTCTGCCGCGAGACGCGCGCACCGTGCTGCTTGCCGGCATCTTCGCGCTGCTCGCGCTCTACGCGCTTTACCTCACCTCCGAGATCGTCATCCCCTTCGCCTTCGCGATTCTCTTGAAGCTCTTGCTCCAGCCGGGGGTGCGGCAGCTCCAGCGTTTCAGGCTGCCGCAGACGCTGGGCGCGATCATCATGATCCTGCTGCTGTTCCATGTCCTCGGGCTCGGCCTCTACCTGCTCGGCGCGCCGGCCGCCGGCTGGGCGCAACGCGCACCCGAAAGCCTGCCGCGCCTCGAGCAGCGCTTGAGTGCCCTCAAGGTGCCGATCGGCAAGCTGCAGGCAGCGACCCAGGAAATCGAGAAGTTTTCGGCGCCGACCGGCGCGCCGCCGCCGGTCGCGGTCAAAGGCCCCGGGCTTCTCGACTACCTCTTCTCCGGCACGCGCCATCTCTTGAGCGGGCTCGGTATCACCGTGCTGATGCTGTTCTTCCTGCTGTCATCGGGCGATCTCTTCATGCGCAAGCTCGTCGAGATTCTGCCGAGCTTCCGCGACAAGAAGCAGGCTGTGGCGATCTCGCACGAGGTCGAGGAGAACATCTCCGCCTACCTCCTCACCATCACCGTGATGAACCTCGCGGTGGGCTCTGCCACCGCTCTTGCCATGTGGGCGATCGGGCTCGCCGATCCGCTGCTCTGGGGCGCGCTCGCCTTCTTGCTGAACTACGTGCTGATTCTGGGACCGCTGACCTGCATCGCCATCTTCGCCGTCGCCGGGACGCTCAGCTTCGATACGCTCTGGCAAGCAGCGCTGCCGCCGGCCGCCTATCTCGCCATCCACATCGTCGAGGGCGAATGGGTGACGCCGATGCTGGTGGCGCGGCGCTTCACCCTCAACCCGGTGCTGGTGATCGGCTCGCTCATCTTCTGGAACTGGATGTGGGGCATTCCCGGCGTGCTGCTCGCCGTGCCCATGCTGACCGTGTTCAAGATCGTCTGCGACCGCGTGCGGCCGCTCACGGCTATCGGGCATTTCATCAGCGGGTGAGAAGCCGTCGTGCCTTCCGCTAGGCACCCTCGAACTGCAGGATGTAGAGCCCCGCGTTGTTATCGGTGAGGTAGATCACCCCCTGCGCATCGACGAAGCAGTCGGCGGACTGGATCACTTTCGGCCGGTTGGGACGTGGGTCGAACATGCGTTCGGGATCCGGCGGCACGAAGAATCCGGCTTCGCGCGGCTGAAATGGATTTTCGATGTCGAACACCCGCACACCGGCGTTCTGATAGGTTGCGAAGATGTAGCGCGAGCTCTGGAAAGCACCAGGCCGGTTCTCCCAGAGATTATGCGGCCCGAAATTGCCGCCCTTGGCGCAGTAGTCGGTTTCGGACGGGACCGGCATGGTCGCAAAGCTCACGGGATTGGTCGGCTCGCGCACGTCGAAGAGCCAGATGTGGCGGAGGCCCAGGCTGCAATCGGCGAAATTGGCCTCGTCGGCGAGCACCAGAAGGCTGCGATCGGGCAAGGGCAGCGGCGAGTGCGTGCCGCCGCCGAAGGGCGGGTCGAGGTTACGATGGGCAAGGAGCTTCGGCCGAGTGGGATCGCCAACGTCGAGCACGGTGAGCCCGCCATCCCGCCAAGCGCCATAGGCGCGGTCGCCGGCAACGACGGCGTGGTGCAATGCATAGCGCCGGCCCTTGGGGAAACTCGGCGTTTCGCCGCCGTCCGTCCACATGCCGGGGAGCCAGAATTTGCCGACGACCTGGGGTCGGGCCGGATCCGCTAGATCGACGACCGCGAGAACGTGATCGGTGAAATCGGGATAGTGGATCGACGCATAGGCGTAGCGGCCGCCGCTATACCAGATGCGATGCGGCCCCACCCCTTCCGTCGGCATGAACGCGATTTCGCGGGGGCTATCGGGGCGCGCGATGTCGAAGACGCGGATGCCCGCGGTGTACGGCTTGCCCTTCAAGACATCGGCCGAAGATCCCGAGAAATAGGTCTTGGGGTCGATCTGCATCGTCCACACGCTCGGACCGTTGACCGCAAGAAGCAGGTCGTCGTGCGTCTGGAGATGAATGGCGCGGGTGTTCGGCGGACAGGCGAGAAAGTCGACATGCGTCGGGCGCTTCGGGTCGCGCACGTCGATGACGCTGATGCCGTTCGAATAGCGTGGCCGATATAGGCATAGCCGCGGTGCACCATGATCTGGACGCCGTCGCCGCGACCGCCCTGATCGGAGCGACTGATGAAGCTGATGTTGCGAGACGCTACTCCCGTCATGCTTCGCCTCTCCCCTGTAGTGCCGGTTCTCGTGCTCTTACCGCGTCGGCGGCGCGATGGCGTCGAGAGCGAGGCCCCTTGTTTCCTGGCTGATCTGCGTCACGGCGACGGCGGCCACCGCGAGCAGCACGGCGATCCCGGTCATGACGTAGCCCAGTCCATAACCCTGCAGGACCGCGATGACATAGAAAGACGCGGCGGCGCCGAGCCGGCCGCCGCTTTGAGCGAGGCCGAAGCCCGAGGCGCGGGCATTGGTCGGGAACACCTCCGAGGTGAAGATCTGCATCGAGTTGCCGGCCAGCTGGATGAAGAAATTCATCAGAAACCCGATCACGAGCACCATGGCGTCCGATGCCGAATAGTAGAAGGCGACCGCAAACAGCGTCGCGAGCACGAAGGCGGTGAAGGAGGTGCGGATGCGGCCGAAGCGTTCCAGCGCGTACATCATGAAAAGGCTGCTGAGCGGGAAGGAGAGCTGCATCCCGAAGGTGAAGGTGAGCGATTTGGTGATGGTAAAGCCCCGATCGGCGAGGATGTTGGGCAGCCAGCCGCCGAGCCCCAGCGCCGCGGTAAAGAATGCGAAGAAGCAAATCATCGCCGCGACGATGCGTCGGCGATAAAGGCGGAAAACGATGCCCATCGGGTCGCTGCGGATATCGGCGGTCTCATCTCTAGCGAACGTCTCTGTGGGCCGGCCGAGGCCCATTCGATCGAGCAGGCTCAGCGCTTCATCGCCCTGGCCGTGGGTGACGAGCCAGCGCGGCGATTCCGGCAGCGCGAAGCTGAACAGGAATACGATCAGCCCGCCGATGCCGATGGCGATCCAGACGCCCCACCAGCCGAAAGAGTCGCGAAAACCCAAGGCGAAAACGGTGCCAATCGGCCAGACGCAGGCCCCGCCGATGAACTGCATGAAGGCGGTCACCCGGCCACGGATCGCCTTGGGCGCGAATTCCGCCGCATAGGAGAAGCAAAGCGGCTGTGCCGCGCCAAGCCCGATCCCGGCGACGAGACGACCGGCAATGAGCCAGGTGAAATTGGGCGAGAGCGCCGCCAGGATGGTGACGACGCCGTAGAGCAAGATCGCGGCCTGAAGCACCCGCTTGCGGCCGAAGCGGTCTGTGAACTCTCCCTGGCCGACGGTGCCGATGAAAATGCCGACGAGTTGCGCGGTGCCGATCGCGCCGACCTGCGCCGGCGCCGCGAAGCCCGAGCGGATCATGTCCGGCACCAGCGAGCCCAGGATGATGAAGTCGATGACGTCGAAGAAATAGGCGAAGGTGATGAGCGCCAAGACCTGGCGATGGATCGGCCCCATCTTGGCGTTGTCGAGCGTCGAATCCACGTACGAGACAATCGACTGCGCCATCGACGCCTGCCCCATATTCGCACCGTCAGAGCGGCGCGTTTGCTCAACCCTAGTCGATCCCGTTGCCCGTGCCCACCGAAATCAGGCTCTCGCGCGACAGTGATGACAATCAGGGGAGGAGGGAGAGCAGTTCGGGCGGATAGAGACGACGCATCTCGGCTTGAACGGGTCGTACGGCCGTGACGAACGCCGCGTGTTCGGCGGCATCGAGGTCCAGCACCTCGCAGCCCTCGCGTTTGATCTCCGTCATCGCCTTCGTCTCTTCCTCCACCGCGAGCTCGCGTTGGCAGGCCACGGCCTTCCGCACGGCCGCGTCCATCGCGTGCTTCAGCGCACTCGGCCAGCCGTCGTACGACGGACGGTGCAGGAAAATCGGCCGCGAGAGGTAGAAATGGCCGGTGAGGGTGTGGAAACGATGGAACTTGTGCACACCATAGGTCACCGTATTGGCGTGCGGGTTTTC
>DATJAV010000365.1:0-8026 GCA_035515835.1 Allostellaceae bacterium | reverse complement strand
GATCGCTGGCCCGGCTTCGGCTTCAACTTCAGCGTCTGCCGGCCGAAGAGCCGGGGTGAGATCAGGCTCGCAGACGGCTCGGGGCGTTCGCCGCCGCGCATCTTCGCCAACTATTTCAGCGATCCCGACGACGACGATATGCGCCGGTCGGTGAAGGCGTTCCATATCGGCCGCCAGATCATCGCCACCGAACCCTATCGCTCGCTGATTTTCGCGGAGGTGAGGCCGGGCGCCCACGTCGTTGCCGAGGACGAGATCAGGAGCTTCATCCGTCAGGTCGCCGGTACGGTCTATCATCCCTGCGGTACATGTCGGATGGGAGAGGACGAAAAGGCCGTCGTCGACCCCGAATTGCGGGTTCGCGGCTTGGCCGGCTTGCGCGTGGCCGACGCCTCGGTCATGCCGGCAATCCCGTCGCCCAATATTCAGCCTGCCACCATCATGATTGCGGAAAAGGGATCGGACGCGATCTCGCGGTCCCTCGCCGGCTGAAGGAAATCGCGCTGGGGATGGCCTCTAGTCGACGGCCGGATCGATCTCGTCGAGAAGCCATGCGCGGAACGAGGCAACAGCCTCGCCGACCGGCAGGCGATAGACGAGAAACCACGCCGTGCCGCGCAGCATCTCGCGCGGCTCGAGCGGCGCCACCAGCCGCCCCGTGGCGAGCGCCTCTTGCGCCAGCGCGCGGTCGAGGAGCGCGATGCCGAGGCCGGCAAGCGCCCCTTCCATCGCCAGGCGCTCGTCGCCGAAGCTGAGCCGGCGCTCGCCCGGCGCGACACCGGTCGCCTGTGCCCAATCCAGCCAATCACCGGGCAAGGAGAGCGCCTCCAGCAGCAGGTGACCCTGAAGCGGGTCCGGACTCGCCGCATCGAGCGGATGGCTGGCGAGATAGGCGGGACTGCACAAAGGAATGCGGCGATCGGCGAGGAGGAAGTCGCAGCCGAGATTGCCGCTCCACCCGGCGCGTCCGAAGCGGATGACGGCGTCCGGGGCGTCATCGCCGCCCTCGCCCGGCTCGAGCAGCCGCTCGGTCGCGCTCAGCGTCAGCGCGATCCCCGGCGCACGCTCCTGGAAGCGGGGCAGCCGCGGCAGCAGCCAGCTTGCGGCAAAGCCGGCAGGACAAGCCACGCGCAAAGGCAGCGCCGCCGCGGGCGCGGCAAGCCGCCGCAACGCGGCGTCGATGGCGTCGAACGCCTCGGTCAGCACGGGCAACAACGCGAGCCCCGCCCTTGTCGCCGCCAGCGATTGCGGCCGCCGGGTGAAAAGCGCGAAGCCCAGCCGGTCTTCGAGGGCGCGCACTTGCTGGCTGATGGCGCCCGCCGTCACGCCGAGCTCGGCCGCGGCTGCGACCAAGCTTCCGAGGCGCGCCGCCGTCTCGAAGGCACGCAACCCGTTGAGCGAGGGAAGGGTTCGCTTCGCCATGCAGCATCAGAAAAACTCATCCTAACGACAAAAACAAGTCGATTGCGGGCCGATATGGGGGCGGTATCATCCTTCAGGTTCAGTTTTTCTATCGGAGAAGACGTTGGCCGAACCTCTGACCCTCCATCTTCGCGACGCAGAGCCCGATGACATGGCCGAGGTCTCACGCATTTACGGGCATTACGTCGAGACCAGCACCTACACCTTCGAGGAAGTGGCGCCCTCGGCCGAGGAGATGCGCTCCCGACTCCGCCAGGTGAGGGAGAGCGGTCTCCCCTGGCGGGTCGCCGAGAGAGAGGGAGCGGTCATGGGCTACGCCTATGCGTCGCGCTTTCGCACGCGGGTGGGATATCGCTACAGCGTCGAGAACTCCGTCTATATCGCCGCCGGCGAGGCAAAGCGCGGCGTCGGCCTGGTGCTGATGCGCGACCTCATCCGCGACTGCACGGCGCTCGGCTATCGGCAGATGATCGCGGTGATCGGCGACAGCGCCAACGAGGCCTCGCTTCGGCTCCATACGCGGTTGGGATTCCGCACGGTCGGCCACCAAGTGGCGATCGGCCTGAAGTTCGGTCGCTGGATCGACGTGGTGCAGATGCAGCTCGCGCTCGGCGACGGCGCGCGCTCGGTGCCGACGGGAGAGCCGGTGGGATATGCGCGGCGCTGACCCGGGGGAAACCCGCGCCTAAGGCCGCCGCGCCGCGCGCATCAGCCGGAAGGGATTGGGCAGCCAGGCGAGGCTCTCCTCGAGACGGGCGCGGAGCTTTGGGATCGACATGACCTCTGCCAAGCGGCGATCGAGGAAATCGCTCGTGTCGGCGCCGCCTTCCGAGCGGTCGTCAAGCCAGTAAAGCGTGGTGGCGGCGTGGACGCCCGCCAACAGGCCGCGCTTCGTATAGAAATTGAAATCGGTCGAGCGATCCCCGGCGGCGTACCAGATGGCGTCGACGGTGCGATAGAGCAGGATGAGGCCCATGGCCATGTTCTGCGGCAAGGCCAGCACCGCCAGCGCGCGGCGCACCGCCTCGCGATGCGGCTCGAGGACGCGGAGCCGCGCGCGCTCCGCCGCGGCGACGCGGTCGCGCACGCGCATCGCGTCGAGATTCTGCGCCAGGAGCGCATCGAGCATGCGGTCGTCGGCCCAATGGCTGAAGCCCTGCACCAGGTCGCGCGGCGTGCGAAAGAAGGTCAGCGCCTCGCTTTCGTCGATGCCCGTCTCGGCCGCGGCGGCGCGCAGCGCCGTGCGGCTCCAGCCGTCGAAGGGCACTTCGGGCAGCATCGCCTCGATCAGCACGCGGCGTTTTTCGTGCTCTTCCATCGCCTACTCCGCGGCTTCGGCGGCGCGCGCGAGGTCCATGGGAAAGCGCGCGCCCTCCTCGTTGAACACCAAGTAGCGCAAGTCGCTCATGCGCTGGGGATAGAGAATGCCGTCGAGATGATCGCATTCATGCTGCACGACGCGGGCGTGGAAGCCGCCGACGGTGCGGTCGATGGCATCTCCCTCGGGCGTCACGCCGCGGTAACGGATGCGCGCCCAGCGCCAGACCGCGCCGCGCAGCCCCGGCACCGAGAGGCAGCCCTCCCAGCCCAGCACCCGGTCGTCGCCGGCGGGCTCGATGATCGGATTGACCAGCGCCGAGAGAGCTTGTGCCGGATCGTCGGCGCCGCCGGTGACGCGCTCGGGCGGCACCTCGAAGATGACGACGCGCCGCGGCACATGCACCTGCGGCGCCGCGAGCCCGGCGCCGCCGATGTCGGCGAGCGTCTCGATCATGTCGGCGACGAGGCGCCTGATCTCGGGAGCGGTCGGATCGGCGACCTCGGCGGCGATGCCCCGGAGCACCGGGTGGCCCATGCGGGCGATCTTGAGAATGGCCATCACCGATAATATGCGGGCCGGGAGCGCCGGGGTAAAGCCGGCGGACCGGGGCTGCCGCAATCCCGCCATAAGCTTTTGGCAATGTCTATCGCTCACTTTGAGGTTGCGGAGGACTGCGGCCTCTGCTGGCACATTAGGGGAAGACTATGCCTGCTATTGGCGTCCTGGAGATCCTCTCGATCATGTGCGCAGTGCACATCATTCGCACGGGACGGCCCTATTACTGGCTCTACATCATCTTCATACCGGTCGTGGGCGTGGCCGCCTATGTCATCGCCGAAATCCTGCCCGAGTTCCTGCAAACCCGCGGCGCCCGCCAAGTCACCGCCGGCATCGCCAAGGCGCTCAACCCCGGCAAAAGCCTGCGCGAGGCGCAGCAGCGGGTGCAGATCACGCCCACGGCGGAGAACAAGGCGCGCCTTGCGCAGGCGTATCTCGGGGCCAATCAGCCGGCCGAGGCGGCGGCGCTCTACCGCGAGGCACTCGCCGGCATTCACGCGACCGACCCCGGCATGATGCTGGGCCTCGCGCGTGCCCTCTTCGCAGAGGGCGACGTCGCGGAAACCCGGGCGGTGCTAGAGCGGCTGCGCGAGGCCAACCCGGAGCTCAATTCACCCGAAGGCCATCTCCTCTATGCCCGTGCGCTGGAGCAGCAGGACAAGACCGAGGAGGCGCTCAGCGAATACGCGGCGCTATCGGCGTACTATCCCGGCCAGGAGGCGCGCTGCCGCTACGCCCTGCTGCTGCGGCGCGTCGGACGCGAGAGCGACGCCAAACGGATTTTCGAGGAGGTCTGTCAGCTCCTCGACTACGGCCCACGCCACCAGCGCCGTCTCCAGCGCGAATGGCACGATGTCGCTAAGCGCGCGCTGGCCGCGTCCTAAGCGCGCCGGCGCCGGTCGCTAATACCCAGGGAGGTTCTTCCCCGGCGGGGGTGTCGCGCTATTTGCGTGATCGCCGCTCGGCGGCGGCGAGCTCGATGGCGCCGAGCTGGCGCAGCCGGCCAGCGCCAACGCGATCAGCGCGATCGCCGCCGTCTTGACCCTCATGGATTTCACCAGCATAGTCTCACCTCCAGCGTGCAGTTCTATCATGGCCGACCCTGGGAGGACGGCGTCCCTTTGGGATCGCCGGCTTCACAATTTCGCGACGCCATGATATTGCTCGGCGGACGCGCCCCGGGGTTGCGCGTTGAATCCGCGTTTTGGCTGTGACGAAAGGAGAGAGGCTTCCGTGCAAGTCGTCGTTCGCGACAACAATGTCGATCAGGCGCTCCGTGCCCTCAAGAAGAAGCTGCAGCGCGAGGGCGTGTTCCGCGAGATGAAGCTCCGGCGCAACTACGAGAAGCCGTCCGAGCGCCGCGCCCGCGAGAAGGCCGAGGCGGTGCGCCGCTACCGCAAGCTGCTGAGAAAGCGCCTGGAGCGCGAGGGCTACTGAGAACGAGCCCAGACGAGCAGCGCGGCAGAATCTTAATGGCCTCTAATTTCTTCGTGGCAATAAGAAAAAACCTCATCCTGAGGTGGCGCGCGCAGCGCGCCGGTCGAAGGGCGCACCCTGTCGATCCAAAGCTCCCATGATCGACCACGTCTCGATCGCCGTCAGCGATCTCGCCGCCAGCGCCCAGCTCTATGAGCGCATGCTGGCGCCGCTCGGGCTCGTTCGCCTGGTGACGCGCGAGGGCACCGTCGGCTTCGGCAAGCGCTATCCCGAATTCTGGCTGAACCTCCGCGCCGACCTTGCGCCGGGGCCCGCCCATCCCGGCACCCATATCTGCTTGCGCGCGCCCGACGAGGCGGCGGTGCGCGCTTTCTTCGCCGCAGCACTCGAAGGCGGCTGCACCGAGGACGGCGCGCCGGGCCCGCGCCAAGGAGCGATGACGGTCTATTACGGCGCCTTCATCCTCGATCGCGACGGCAACAAGATCGAGGCGGTGACCTTTCCGCGGAGCGCGTGATAGGCCCACCTAATCCAGCGCCTTCACCACTTCCTCGCACATCTTCTTGGCGTCGCCGAAGAGCATCATCGTATTGTCGCGGAAGAAGAGCTCGTTCTCGACGCCGGCATAGCCCGACGCCATCGAGCGCTTGACGAAGAGCACCGTCTTCGCCCGCTCGACGTCGAGGATGGGCATGCCGTAGATCGGTGATTTCGGGTCGGTCTTGGCGGCGGGGTTGGTGACGTCATTGGCGCCGATGACGAAGGCCACGTCGGTCGAGGCGAAATCGCGGTTGATCTCCTCGAGCTCCTGCACTTCGTCATAAGGCACATTGGCCTCGGCGAGCAGTACGTTCATGTGGCCCGGCATGCGGCCCGCCACGGGATGGATGGCGTAGCGCACGGTGACGCCCTCATGCTTCAGGACGTCAGCCATTTCCTTCAGCGCATGCTGCGCCTGCGCCACCGCCATGCCGTAGCCGGGGACGATGATGATCGAGCTCGCATTCTTCATGATGAAGGCGGCATCCTCGGCGCTCCCCGCCTTGACGCCGCGATCGGCGTGGCCGCCCGCCGCCACCGTGCCGCCCTCGGTGCCGAAGCCCCCCAGAATGACGTTGAAGATCGAGCGGTTCATCCCCTTGCACATGATGTAGCTCAGGATCGCGCCCGAGGATCCGACCAGCGCGCCGGTGATGATGAGGAGGCTGTTGGCAAGCGTGAAGCCGATGCCGCAGGCCGCCCAACCCGAATAGGAATTCAGCATCGAGATGACGACCGGCATGTCGGCGCCGCCGATCGGCAGGATGAGGAGAAAGCCCAGCGCCAGCGACAAGACGACGATGCCCCAGAAGGCCAGCGGCGATTGCCCCGCGACGAACCAGGCGATGAGCGCCAGCAGCAGCACGCCCAAGAGCGCGTTCAGCGGATGCTGGCCGGCAAAGACCAGCGGCTTCCCGGTGATGAGCCCCTGCAGCTTGCCGAAGGCGATGATCGAGCCCGAGAAGGTGACGGCGCCGATCGCCGTGCCGAGCGACATTTCGACGAGGCTGTTGGCATGGATGGCGCCCGCCGTGCCGATGCCATAGGCGTCGGGCTCGTAGAAGGCGGCGGCGGCGACGCAGACCGCGGCGAGGCCGACCAGGCTGTGGAAGGCGGCGACGAGCTGCGGCAGCGCCGTCATCTGGATGCGGAGCGCGATGAAGGTGCCGATCGTGCCGCCGATGACGATCCCTATCGCGATCAGCGGATAGCTCACCACGCCCGGCGACGCCAAAGTCGTGCCGATGGCGATCAGCATGCCGACGATGCCGTAGAGATTGCCAGCGCGCGCCGTCTCGGGCGAGGAGAGCCCGCGCAGCGCCATGATGAAGGCGACCGAGGCGATGAGGTAGAAGAGAGCGGAAAGGTTGGCGCTCACGGGGCTTCGGCTCCTATTTCGGCTTCTTCTTCTGGAACATCTGCAGCATGCGCTGGGTCACGATGAAGCCGCCGAAAATGTTGACCGAGGCGAGGATCACGGCGAGGAAGCCCATCACCTTGGAGAAGGAGAGACCCGCCGGCCCGGCGGCAATAAGCGCGCCGACGATGATGACGCTGGAGATGGCGTTGGTGACGCTCATCAGCGGCGAATGGAGCGCCGGCGTCACGCGCCAGACGACGTAGTATCCGACGAAGCAAGCGAGCACGAAGACGGTGAGGAAGGAGACGAAGACGTCGGCGTGCTCCATGGACCTAAGCTCCTGCCGCGGCGGCGAGCGCCAGTTGCGGATGGACGATGGCGCCGCCTTGGGTCAGCAGCGTCGCTTTGACGATCTCGTCGGCGGCGTCGATCTTGAGGTTCTTTTCCTTGTCGATGAGAAGACCCAGGAACGCCAGCAGGTTCTTGGCGTAGAGCTGGCTCGCATCGACGGCGATGCGGGACGGCACGTTGTTGTGGCCGATGATGCTGACGCCGTTCGCCGTGGTCACGATCTTGCCCGGCTCGTTGCCTTCGACATTGCCGCCCTGCTCGACCGCGAGATCGACGATG
This sequence comes from Allostellaceae bacterium, assembly GCA_035515835.1. Classification (GTDB taxonomy): domain Bacteria; phylum Pseudomonadota; class Alphaproteobacteria; order ATCC43930; family CGMCC-115725; genus DAHUYF01. The sequence continues at coordinate 758 of DATJAV010000365.1, read as the reverse complement.
ACCGAGCCCGGGCGCATCACCGCCACCATGTCGCGGGTGATCAGCACCGGCGCCTTCCGCCCGGGAATGAGCGCGGTGCAGATGACAATGTCGATTTTCTTGAGCGCCTCGGTCACATGTTCGCGCTGGCGCCGGGCGAAGTCCTCACCCATCTCCTTGGCGTAGCCGCCCGCCGTCTCCATCGCCTTCATCGCCTCGAGGTCGACGGCGAGAAAGCTGGCGCCGAGGCTCTCGACCTGCTCCTTGGCGGCGAAGCGCACATCCGTGGCGGAGACGACGCCGCCCAGGCGCCGCGCCGTGGCGATCGCCTGCAACCCCGCGACCCCCGCCCCCATCACCAGGACACGCGCCGGCGGAATGGTGCCGGCCGCGGTCATCATCATCGGCATGGCGCGGCCGAAATGATCGGCCGCCTCCAGCACCGCCTTGTAGCCCGCAAGATTGGCCTGCGAGGAGAGCACGTCCATCGATTGCGCACGGGTGATGCGCGGCACCAGCTCCATGGCGAAGGCGGTGATCCCCGCCTTGGCATAGGCCTCGACATCCGCCTTCTGCTGCAAGGGCTGCAGCAAGCCGATCAGCACCGCGCCCCGCTTCATCAGCGCCAGCTCGTCGGGCGCCCCCTCGCCGGCGCGGAGCGGCCGCTGCACCTTCAGCACGATGTCGCCTGCGCCCAATGCCGCCGCGGCGTCGGGCGCGATCTTCGCGCCGGCCGCCTCGTAGGCGGCATCGGGGAAAGCGGCGCCGGCGCCGGCGCC
>DATJAV010000364.1:0-5007 GCA_035515835.1 Allostellaceae bacterium | reverse complement strand
TTGGCGACGAGCGCACGGGGCGGGGCCGTGCCGCTGGAGAGTGTCGAGCGAAGGGTCGAGAACTTCTTGCCGTTCCGCTCCATCCAATCGGTGAGGATGAGCCAGAAGGTGGGGACGCCGGCGGTGATCGTAACCCCTTCGCTCTCGAAGAGCTCGTAAAGCTTCTCGGGCTCGTAATTGCGGCCGGGCAACACCAGCTTCGCGCCGACATAGCAGCAGAGATAGGGCATGTTCCAGGCGTTGCCGTGGAACATCGGCGCCATCGGCATCATCACCTCGAGCGCGCCGTGCCTGTGCCCGGGGAGAAAGTCGAAGGACGCCGCGAGCATGGTCTGCAGCACGGCGGCACGGTGCGAGTAGACGACCCCCTTGGGATTGCCGGTAGTGCCGGAGGTGTAGCAGATCGTCGATGCTTGGTGCTCGTCGAATTGTGGCCAGCCGTAGTCGTCGTCCTCGGCGGCTAGCAGCGTCTCCTCGCAGAGGAGATTGGGGAGATTGGCCTTCGGCATGCGCGCCTCGTCCGCCATCACGACATAGCCCTTCACCGTGGCCAGGCGGGGCGCGATCGCCTCCAGCACCGGCACGGTGGCGGCGTCGCAGAAGATGAAGGCGTCCTCGGCGTGGTTGATGATGTAGACGAGCTGATCGGCGAAGAGCCGCGGGTTGACGGTGTGCAGGACCGCGCCGGTGCCGGTGACGCCGTAGAACATCTCGAAATGCCGATGCGTGTTCCAGGCGAGGGTGGCGACGCGCATCCCCGGCCCCACGCCCAAGCGCAGCAGCGCCTTGGCGAGACGCTTGATGCGGCGCCCGGCGTCAGCATAGGTGTAGCGGTGGATATTGCCCTCGATGGTGCGGGCGACGATCTCGGTCTTGGGGTGATGCTCCGCCGCGTAGTCGATGAGGCCCGAGAGCGGCAGAGGCATCTCCATCATCAAGCCCTTCATAGCCGCGTCTCCTCCCCTGGGGAACGTTTGGTCTTTCTCCAGCCTATCCTGCCGCACACTCCGTGGGCTCGCCAAGGCTCGCCATGTGGGCGGCGCCGAGCCAAAGGGCGGAAAGCCACCAGGATTGCCAGATGCCAAAGCTCACCAGCGCGATGACAAGGGCCGAGCCGGCATAGCCGAAGGCAGCGGCGCGCCGCCAGGGTGGCCAACCGCTGGCCGTGGCGACCCGCCAGAGCGCCAGGCCGATGGCGGCGCTCGCCAGCAGCAGGCCGGGTAAACCCAGCTCGAGCCGCCATTGCAGCGGCGCGTCGTGCGGGTGGAGCGGCAGCGCCTCGGCATAAGGCGTGAGCTTCACCGGCGGGTAGAGCAGGGCAACCGGCGTGTGGCCGCCAGGAATGGCGCGCGCCGCGTCCATGCCCCAGCCGAGGAGCGGGCGCTCGGCGATGCGGTCGGCGCTGAAACGCCAGATGCCGAGGCGATGAATGCCGGAATCGGGGACGAACGGCACGGACCTTTGGACGTAGGCGATGCCCGCGCCGGCAGGCGCCACGAGCGGGAGTGCGAGGCCGATGGCAAGGAGCAGCGCCGTGAGGCCGAGCGCGAGGCTCCGCGGCGCGCGCCAGCTGATGGCGGCGAGGACTGGAGATGAAGCGAGCGCCACCGTGGTGGCGCGGCTGTGGTATTCGAGGATGGTGGCCGCCGTGGCGAGCACCAGCACCGCCAGCGCCGCCCGTCGCCGCTCCGCCCAAAGCAGCGCCGCCGCGGGCCAAAGCACGAGGAGCAGCATCGTCGCGCCGCGGTCGTAGCGGGCGATCCAGGCGTAGAGGGTCGCGCCCTCGCGATGGAAATGTCGGGCGATGATGCCGTCGGTCAGGAGCTCGAATTGAAGGACGGCGATGGCAATGGCGATGCCGGCTAGCAGCAGATAGCCGGCGCGGCGCCGCTCGACCGCGCTGAGCGTGAGTGCGACCGCGAAGACGACGAGGCCCGCGGCGCTGAGGGCGAGAAAGCGCAGGCCTTCGAGGAAGCTGTGCCCGGGGATGGGCGACCAGAGCGCCGAGAGCGCCGCCCAGCCCGCGAGCAGGGCGAGAAGCCCCGCGAGCGCAGCGTAGGGCCGAGCGGCGGCGAACGCGCGGTGCGGTTCGGCGGCGACGAGCGTGGCTGCCAGCAGCGCCAGCAGCAGCGCGAGGCCAAGCGGCACGAGGACGGCGACCGGCGGGATCAGCAGCGCGGCGATGCCGAAGGCGATGCCGGGCGCGGGCTGGGCGCGGGGCGTGGCGGCGGTGAGGGGCGTGGCGACTTTCATCCTGGGATTGAACGATCCGAAGAACCCGATCGTGCTCCCATTTCCTTACATGAGCGTGTGGCTCGGGGCTGGGAGAACAGCTTGCCGAACTCGAGGCAGTCGCGGCAATGGAATAAGCCCGGTCAGAGTCGATTTCTGATCCGAGCTGGAGACGCCCCCTCGTTCCGTGGCTGCGCCATGGGCCCCTTCTCTCCCCGCGGTGCCCGGCGGTGCCCCGCGATGCCCCGCAGTGCGGGAGAGGAGGTGATCGCTCTGGAAGCTTGCGGTGCGGCGGACTACATCCTGCGGGGCGAGGGAGGTGAGATGGCGGAGCTGGATGAGAGGGCGTTGGGGACGCTCTTTGAGGGAGCGCGGACGCATAACGCGTGGCTCGGGCGGCCGGTGGCGGAGGAGACGCTGCGGCGGGTCTATGAGCTCCTGAAGCTGGGCCCAACTTCGGCCAATTGCGGTCCCGGGCGGTTCGTCTTCGTGCGGACAGCGGCTGGAAAAGAGCGCCTGAAGCCCGCGCTCTCGCGCGGCAATCTCGAGAAGACCATGCGGGCGCCGGTGACGGCGATCGTCGCCTATGACGAGGCCTTCTTCGAGGCGCTGCCGCGGCTCTTCCCGCATGTCGATGCGCGGGCCTGGTTCACCGCTAGCGCCGACCTCGCGCATGAGACCGCGTTTCGCAACGGCAGCCTGCAAGGGGCATATCTCATCATGGCGGCGCGAGCGGTCGGATTGGATGCGGGGCCGATGTCGGGGTTCGACAATGCCAAGGTCGATGCGGAATTCTTCGCCGGCACGCGCTGGCGTTCGAATTTCCTGGTCAATCTCGGCTATGGCGATGCCGGCGCGGTCCGGCCGCGGCTGCCGCGTCTTCGCTTCGACGAGGCTTGCCGCCTCGCCTGATCGAGCTTAAGAGGTCATCATATGTCCCGTCAGCTACGCCTCGGCGCCTTCATGCGGCCCGCCAGCATCCATACGGGCGCCTGGCGCTATCCCGGTGCCTTCCCCGACGCGAACTTCAACGCCGCGCATATGAAGCGGTTCGCGCAGACGCTGGAGCGCGGCAAGTTCGACGCCTTCTTCATGGCCGATCATTTGGCCGTCCTCAACATGCCGATGGACGCGCTGAAGCGGAGCCACACAGCGACCTCCTTCGAGCCCTTCACGCTGCTCTCGGCGCTCGCCGCCGTCACCGAGCGCATCGGCTTGGTGGCGACGGGGTCCACCACCTTCGATGAGCCCTATCACATCGCGCGGCGCTTTGCCTCGCTCGACCATCTGAGCGGCGGGCGCGCGGGTTGGAACATCGTCACCACGTCCAACCCCGACGCAGCGCTCAATTTCGGCCTCGAGGAGCATGAGGAGCATGGCGAGCGCTACCGCCGCGCGCGAGAGTTCTATGACGTGGTGACGGGGCTCTGGGACAGCTGGGCCGACGACGCCTTCATCCGCGACGTCGAGCGCGGAACCTATTTCGATCCCGAGCGCCTGCATGTCCTCAACCATAAGGGCGAGCATTTCAAGGTGCGGGGCCCGCTCAACATCGCGCGCCCGATCCAGGGCTGGCCCGTCATCGTCCAGGCCGGCGCGTCGGACGCCGGCCGGCAACTCGCGGCCGAGACGGCGGAGGTCGTCTTTGCCGGCGTCGGCACTCTGGCCGATGGCCAGCGCCTCTATGCCGATATCAAGGGCCGCATGGCGAAGCTCGGCCGCGACCGCGATCATCTCAAGATCCTGCCGGGCGCTTTCGTCGTCGTCGGCGAGACGCCGGCCGAGGCGCGCGAGAAGCGGGCGCGGCTCGACGGCCTCGTGCATTACGCCAACGCCATCGCCTCGCTCTCGATCGCGTTGGGCTGCGATGCCTCGCGCTTCGATCCCGACGGTCCCTTGCCCGAGATCCCCGAGAGCAACGCCAGCAAGAGCGGGCGCGAGCGGGCGATCGCGCTGGCCCAGCGCGAGAACCTGACGGTGCGCCAGCTGGCGCAGCGCCTCGGCGGTTTTGCCGGGCTCGCCATGGTGGGGACGCCCGCCATGATCGCCGAGGAGATGGAGGAATGGCTCCTGAGCGAGGGCTCCGACGGGTTCAACGTAATGTTCCCGTATTTGCCGGGCGGTCTCGACGACTTCGTCGACCGCGTCGTGCCGGAGCTGCAGCGCCGCGGCCTCTTTCGCCGGGAGTACGAGGGCGCGACCTTGCGGGAGAATTTGGGGTTGCCGCGGCCGGAGAACCGGTTCTTCAGCGCGGCGCGCTAACCTGTACCTTTCACCCTCCGATGCGGCTTCGCCGCAGGGACCCCTCCCTCTCCCGCGCGGGGAGAGGGGATGCTAGCTTAGCCGGCGATGTGCGGGATCAGCGGGTTTCTCGATCGACGGGAGCAGCGCCGCGGTGACGCAGCGGCGATCGTCGCGGACATGGCGACGGTGCTGGCGCATCGCGGGCCCGATGACAGCGGCTGCTGGGTCGATGACGAAGCCGGGATCGCGCTGGCGCACCGCCGGCTCGCGATCATCGATCTGAGCCCCACGGGGCATCAGCCGATGCTGAGCGCCGATGGCCGCTTCGTCATCACTTATAACGGCGAGATCTATAATTATCGCGAGGTAGGATTACGGCTAGCGGCGGCGGGGGTGAAGCTCCGCGGGCAATCGGATACCGAAGTGCTGGTCGAGGGCTTCGCGCTTTGGGGCATTGCCGAGACACTGGCGCAATGCGAGGGCATCTTCGCGCTCGCGGTCTGGGACCGGCGGGAGCGGCGCCTGACCCTG
>DATJAV010000363.1:0-8504 GCA_035515835.1 Allostellaceae bacterium | reverse complement strand
AGCTTGCCGAGGATGGAGGGCGCCGCCGTCGTGCCGGTGACGTGCAGTTCGCCCCGCCATTCGCTGTCGAGCCCGCGGCCGCGCACGAAGACCTTGCCGGGGAGCGCCACCTCGACATCGAAGGCGAGCGCCAGCAGCGCGGCGCGCGCCGGGCTCGTCCCCGGCGTCGCCAGCCGCGCGCCGTTGGCGCTGTCGATGATCGTCACGGGGATCGGCCGAAGATTGCTCGCCAGCTGCTTCGGCACCTCGATCTCCGCTTGGAGGATGGTGAGCTGCGCGCCGAGGCGCGGCGCCAGGAGCGAGCCTTGGAGGCTGGCGCTGCCGCTCATCGTCGCCTTGGCCTCGTCGCGATTGACGGCGCGGAAATTCTGGAAGCCGCCGGTGAGATGGAAGCTCGGGCCCGCCGCCGCCGCGAGATCGAGCACCCCTTGGAGCGTCGCCCTGCCTTTGGCGCCGTCGGTCGCGGAAAAATGCTGCAGCACCAATTGGTCGCGGCTGCCGACGAGGTCGATGCTGACGCCGGCGAAAGTGGTGCCCCAGATGCGGCTCTCGTAGCGGCCGTTGCGGAGGCTGAGCCTGCCGCTGGCGCGGGGCGCCGCCACCGTGCCGCCGACGTCGATCGCCAGCAGGAAATGCCCGGCGAGACGATCCTCGCCCACCGGCAACAGGTCGGCGAAGCTCGCGAGCTCGCCCTCGCCCTCGAGGCGGAGCGCGAGCGCGCCTTGCGGCGGCACATGCGACACCAGGCTCTCTTTCGCGAAAGACAGCGGGATCCCGGCGCTGAAGCCGATCGCCGCGTTGGCGGGGCCAGCGAGACGTCCCTCCGCCTCCAGGCGATCCTCGCGCCAGCGGCCGCGGAGCACGAAGCCCAACGGCGGCAAGTCGGGCCGGTCCGCGGCAAAGCGCAGCTGCTCCGCGTCGAGGACGAGCTCGCCCCGAGGACGCGTGCGGGTGCCGGACAGCGTCGCCCGGAAGCCCAGCGCCCCGCTCACCCCCTGCACATTCCCGAGCTCGGCCATGCTCCGGACCGGCAAGCCCTTGGCGAGCAGGTCGAGCGACAGTGTCTCGCCCTTCGTCGCGCCGGCGCCGCTGATGCTCCCCTTGCCGAAGGCGAGATCGAGATCGGCAAAGGCGAAGGCGTCATCGCCCGCCGTCACTCGGAGCGGACGCCGCAGTCGCAGCGTCTCGCGCCCGAAGGCGCCGGCGAGCCGCGTCACCCGAAGCGCGCCGCCCGGCGGCTGCAGCGTCAGCGTCGCGCCGCCGCCGAGCGTGAAGGTCTCGATGAGCTTGCCGCGCGTCGCGAGGGTCAGCGCGAAGCGGCCCGGTCGGTCGCTGGTGCCGGCAAGCGTGAGGCGCTCGAGCTTGGCGGCGCCGAGCGCAGCCGTTTCCACGCTGAGCGAGCCGCGCCCCGTCGGCTTTCCCAGAAGATCGGCGAGCCGCAGGGTCGCCTCAAGGCGCTGCGCCGACCGCGTGCCCCATGCCAGGTCCCGCCCCGTGAGCGTCGCATCGACGCTTTGGCTCGCGCCGCCGCGGAGCGTCGCGCGGAGCTCCGCGCTGCCGCCGAGCGGCGTCCCCAGCAACGCCGACCACAGCTTCAGATCGGCGGCCGCGGCAGCGATCGTGCCGTCGGCGCGCGCGCGCGCGAGATCGAACGTCAGCGTCGCATCGAGCCGCGTTTTCGCCGCATCGAGATGAAGTCGCTCGAGGCGCAGCGTTTCCCCCGGGACGAAGGCCGCGTCGGCGCTGGCCGTGCCCTCGATGCCGCCGCTTTGGAACCGCGCCTCGATGCGTCCTCGGGGCTGCTGCAAGTCGTCGAGCGCCGCTTTCGCGTCCAGGCGATCGACCGCGATGCCGCCCGCGGCGATCCCCTGGGCGCGGAGCGTCGCGTCGGCATGGGTCGTGCCGTCCGCATGCCGTTCGGCGGCGCCGGCGAGCTGGAGACTTTCGCCGTCGATGCTGATCTCGCTCGCGCCGAGCGCGCCGTCGGCGCCGCGGCGGAGCGTGGCGGCGATGGCGACGCTGGCGCCAAGCAAGCGATCGAGCGCGGCGACCCCGCTCGAGGGCCGGCGCATCGTGCCGCCGAGCACGACGACGGCGCTGCCGTCGGCGCCCGCGTGGAAGTCGGCGTCGAGCGCCAGCGCGCCCCGCACCTTGCCTTGGGCCAGGGGTGCGACTTCCGGTACATCGAGATGCGCGGTGCCGTCGATGCCGGCGCCGGCGCGGAATTGCGCAACCAGCGTGTTTCGGGCACTGGAAAGCGTGAGATCCTCGACATCGACCCGCGCCATGGCGCGGTCGAGCCGTGCCGCGCCTTGCCAATCCAGCCGCTCGCCGAGACCGCCGGGAAGCGGTCCTTGCGCCAGCGCGAGGCCGAGCACGGTGCCGCTGCCGGAGATGGCGACCGGCGCGGCGTCGCGGATATCGCCCTTCGCCCCGAGATCAATCGTCGCGCGCGCCGTCTGCGCTTTGTTGTCGTCGAAAGCGAATCCCGTCGCGTCGATCGCGACGCGGGCGCGCCATCCGCCGGGATCGCCGCCGAGCGTGAGCGTGGTGCGTGCCGCGCCCCCCAGCCTTTGGTCGCCGAGCAGCGGCGACAATTTCGCGAGATCGGGCGCGGTCAGCGCCGCATGGCCGGCGAACACGCCGCTTGCGGCAGCGACGTGGCCGCTGGCCTGCAGTGTGCCGGCCCCGGCAACGACGGAGAGATTGCCGACGGTGAGGGCGCCGTTGACGAGGCTTGCGGCCGCATTGAAATGCGCGCCGTCGCCGATGAGAGCGGCGAATCTCGGCGACAGCAATGGTGCAACGCGCGCATCGCCTTCGGTGCTGAGGCGATAGCCATCCTTGTCGGCGAAGCGAAACGCCGCGTCGAGGCTGGCATCGGGGCCGGCGCGCGCGGCGAGGCTGCCGCGCCAGTCGGCGAGCGGTCCCTTGCCGGCAAGGTGCAGCGCCAGCGGCAAAGGCTCGGACCGGCCGAGCCATTGCGCCAGCAGGCGCCCGCTCGGCTCGGCGGTGTCGGCGGTGAGCTCGAGCCGTGGCGGCGTGCCGCCCAGGGCTGCATGGAGCCGGACGTCGCCGGGCGTGCCGTCGATGCGGTGGAGATCGAGGTCGGCGGCGGCCGCGCCGCGCCCCAACGCGAGGCTCCCCGAGAGCGCCGCCACGACGCGCTCGCCGAGGAGGTCGCGCCCCAGCGTCAGCGTGTCGATGGTCGCCTGGTCGATGCGCAGGGAAAGCGGCAGGTTGCGCAGCTCCGCCAGGTTGCCGCCGCCGCTGCCGCGGCGGGCGACCGCGACGGTGGCGATGTCGAGCCGCGTCAGCCGAATGCTACCCCTCAGCAGCTCGCGCGGCGCCAGCGCGAAACGGACGCGCCCGAGGACGACCCGCGGTCCCGCGGCGTCGATGGTTTCGACTTGGGCGATGGCGACATCGAACGGCACGAAGCCGGTGATGCCGGTGACGACGACGCGCTCGTCCTTGTCGGTGAGCGCCCAGCCGATGGCGGCGGCGAGCCCGCGCTTCCCGAGCGGCGTCTGCACCAGGCCCAGCACGACCGCGGCGGCCAGCAGCAGGACGGCAAGCGGGACACATGTCCGGCGGATGATCCGGCGCCAAGCGGTCATGACATCAGAACGCCTGGCCGATGCTGATATACACCTCGATCGGCTTGTCGCCCGGCCGATGGGTGAAAGGGGTCGCGAGATCGAGCCGAACGGGTCCCACGATGGTGTAATAGCGCACGCCCAGACCTGCGCCCCAATAGAGCCGGGTGCTGTTCGGAAAATTGGTCGGGTAGACGTTGCCGCCTTCGACGAAGGGCACCAGGCCGATGGTGTCGGTCAGGCGATAGCGCAGCTCGGTGCCGAGCTCGAGGCTGGAGATGCCGCCCTCCGGCACGCCGTCGGCATCGAGCGGTCCCGCATGCTGAAAGGCATAGCCCCGCACCGACCCCGCGCCGCCGGCATAAAGACGCTTGTCGGCCGGCAGGTTGGCGAGGCTCTCGCCCAGGATCGAGCCGATGGCGGCGAACCCTGCCAGGACGTACCTGCCGTCGTCGTCGAGCTTCTGATATTGGCGGAGCTCGAGGCGCGTCGTGAGGAAATCGAGGCTTGGCCCGGAGATGCCGTGATAGGGCGTCAGCGACAAGGTCTGCCGCCCGCCCGTCGTCGGGTTGAGCAGATCGTCGCTGCCGTCGTGGCGCAGCACCAATGGCAGGCCCAGGAGGGTGTAGTTCTCGCTGCGCGTGATGTCGCCGCTCTGAACGACGCTGGCGCGCTCGTAGTCGAGGCCGGTGACGAGGGTGAGCCAGGGGAAGAGCGGCCGCTCGATGCCACCGAAGATCTGGGCGCGGCGGTCCCTGAACGCATCGGTGCGTTGCTCGAGCAAGCCTGCGCTCGCCAGCAGGTCCTGATCGGTTGTCAGAAAATCGGGCTTGCGGAAATCGGCGGCGAGGCCCTGCTGCCGCTGCGCCGCGCCGGCGGTAAGGCGGAGCCGCTCGCCCTCGCCGAAAAGGTTGCGGTGCTCCCAAAAGGCCTGCGCGCCGAAGCCGAGATTGGTGTTGTAGGCGACGCCCGCGCCGATCGAACGCGGCGGCCCCTCGACCAGGTCGAGCGTCATCGGCACCTCGCCCCGGGCATCGGGAGCATCGCCGTGGTTGATGCGGATGGCGCTGAAAAGCGCGGTTTTGGTGAGCGCCTTGCGCGTCGCCTCGACCTCGCGGCTGTCGTAAGGCGCGCCTTCTTTCCAGGCGACGCGTCCCGCGACGAAGTCACGGTCGGTGCGGGTGAGGCCGCTGATGGTGAGCGGGCCGAAGCGCGCGGTCCGACCCGGCGCGATGGTGTAGGTCACGTCCATGGTGTCCTTGGCGATGTCGACCACCGCCTTGCGGTCGACGACCTTGGCGAAGGGACGGCCATTCTCGGCGTAACGCTCGACGAGCTTCGCCTCCGCCTCGGCGACCGGCGCCGAGCGCGCCGGGGCGCCGATGGCGAGCCCGAAGGCTTGCGGGTCGGCGGTGTCGATGAGCGGCGGCGGAGCACCCTCGGGGGTGCGGAACGCGACATGCGCGAGATGAAAGAGGGGGCCGGGCTCGATCGTGACGCGGAGGTCCGCCGGGGTGCTGCCGGTGTCGAGCGCATAGGCCGCCTTGGCGGTCCAGTAGCCCTCGGCGTTCATCACGCCGACAAGGCGGGGCAGATCGTCGTCGGCGCGCCGGCGCAGCGCCGCGTTGCTTTCGGGCGGCTTCTTCTCGAGAGCGACGAGTTGCGAGGCGCTTCGGAGATTCTTGATGAGTGCCCTATCGTCGAGGCCGCGGGTATCGATGAAGGTCTTGTAGGCGACATCGGCCGCCGCGGGACGCGACCAGCCCGCGAGCGCCAGCATCAGAAGCCCCAGCAACGCAGGGCTGCGCCGGGGTCGCCGATGGGATGGGGTGCCGCGGCGCGCCATGATGTGCCTCTTGCCCGTGCAAACAACGGCTGGCGCTCGAGATCGATCAAAACTTCGGGACGAGCGGGGCTATCTGGTGCCGTAGAGCCGATCGCCCGCGTCGCCAAGGCCGGGCACGATATAGGCGTTGGCGTCGAGGCGCTGGTCGAGCGCCGCCGCGAAAACCGGAACGCGGGGATGGGCGGCGGCGAAGACCGCCATGCCTTCGGGCGCCACCACCAGCGCCATGAAGCGGATGCTGCCGTCATCGGCGCCGTGCCTATTCAGAAGATCGACGGCATGGACCGCCGAATATCCGGTGGCGAGCATCGGGTCGACGACGATGAAGATGCGTCCCTCGGGCGCCGGCAGCTTGCAGAGATACTGCACCGGGCGCTTCGTCTCATGGTCACGATAGAGGCCGATATGTCCGGTGCGCGCCGTCGGCATCAGCTCGTGGAGCCCTTCGGCCATGACGATGCCGGCGCGCAGCACGGCGACGATCGCCACTTTCTTGCCGGCGATGACGGGCGCATCCATGTGCGCCAGCGGCGTCTCGATCGGCGCCGTGGTGAGCTTCAGCTCGCGGGTGATCTCATAGCCCATGAGCAGCGCGATCTCGCGCAGCAGCGCGCGGAACGCCATGGTCGGCGTCCCTTTGTCGCGCATCAGGCTGAGCTTGTGCTGGATCAGCGGGTGATCGATCACATGGAGCGAGGGAAAGCGCGGATCGGCGATCATCGCGCTACCCCGCCTCAAGCGCCCGCGCGCCGATAGCGCCGCCACTCCAGCCGCAGGAAGTCGCGGAAACGCGGACGCATCCGCTCTGTCCAGGGCGTGTTGGCCGCCGTCTTCCAGGCCGCCGAGCTCGGCACGCCGGGTCGGTCGAAATGATAGAGCGCGAGGTAGCGCTGCGTCGCGCCGCGGCCGCGATAGCGCCGTGCCGCGAGCGTGCCGGGAACGGCGGCGAGCGCGGGCAGGTGCTCCACGTCGTACCACTCGTTGAGCTCGGCCTCATGCTCCGGGGCGACGTTCATCGCCACCAGCAAGGCGGCGACGGCGTCGTTGGGCGCCAGCGCGTCGCCCGGGCGGAGCTGCTCCCCTTCATAGCGCAGCCGCAGCGGGCAGCGCTGGGTGACGCGCCTCGTCCAAGGCGTCGGCTTATCGGCGACGGCGCGATAGGGCACGCTCGCCAGCACGGCAACGCTTTCGAGGTCGTAGGTCGCGAGCGAGAGCTTGGGCTCGGTGACGCCGAGCCAGCGCTCGGCACCGAGGAAACCTGGAATGCCACGCCGCTCCGGCACATGCTCCAGATCGTACCAGTCGTGGAACTCGTCCTCGGCGATGCCGGTGAAGTCCAACATCGCGACCAGGATGCCCTTCGCCATCGCTTCCTCCTCTGTTTCCTTCATTCTCGCCGAGAGGTCACCCGTCGGCAACGCCTCTTGCGCGATCGCCCGCCGTCGATGAAGCTCGCCATCGGGAGGATCACGCATGACCGCACAGAAGCGCTGGACGCGCCGCCCGCCGGGCTCGACCTGGGGCGATTTCGGCCCGGACGACCAGTTGGGCCGGCTCAATCTCATTACCCCCGAGAAGGTGCTGCAGGGCATTGCCGAGGTGAAGGACGGGCGGAGCTTCTGCCTCTCGCTGCCCTTGGATTATCCCGGCGGCAACAAGCTCAATCCGCGCCGCCATCCGCCGGAGCTCCGGCCGACGGTGCGCAGCGGCGGTCCCAACTTCAACTATCCGATCGGCCGCGACGACGCCAGATACACCGACGTCGTCTGCGACGACCTGGTGCTGCTGACGCTGCAATACTCGACGCAATGGGACAGCCTCGCCCATGTCGGGCAGATGTTCGACGCCGATGGCGACGGCTCGCCGGAGATGGTCTACTACAACGGCTTCCGCGCGGGAGAGCACATCATCGGTCCCCGCGATTGGACGACGGGCGCCGAGCAGCCGCATCAAGGCGCACGCTCGCTCGGCGTCGAGAACATGGCGGTGAAGGCGATCCAGGGCCGCGCCGTGATGATCGACCTCGAGGCGCATTACGGGCGCGCCAGGAAACTCGTGGGATTCGAGGACCTGATGGATATCCTGAAGAAGGACAAGGTCGAGGTCGAGGCGGGCGACATGGTGTGCCTGCGCACCGGCTTTGCCCAACTCATTCTCGACATGAAGAAGGAGCCCGACGAGAAAGTGCTGCACGGCGCCTGCGCCGCGCTCGACGGCCGCGACGAGCGCCTCCTCAACTGGATCACCAAGAGCGGGCTCTCGGCCCTCATCGCCGACAATTACGCGGTCGAGGCCTTCCCGTCGCGACCCTGTGAGGAGGATCACTGCGCCGCCTTGCCGCTCCACGCCCATTGCCTCTTCAAGCTCGGCGTCAATCTCGGCGAGATCTGGTACCTCTCGGAGCTCGCCGATTACCTCCGCGCGCGGAAGCGCTATCGCTTCCTGCTGACCGCCCCGCCGCTCCGCCTCCCCGGCGCTGTCGGCTCCCCCGCCACCCCCGTCGCTACCGTCTAGGCGCGCATGCCAGCCTTCCTCGGAGATGGCCGGCGCCGACCTTATATTGCCCCCACGCGCCAACCCGAGACGGAGACACGACCATGAGCATCACGGCGGAACCGATCGCGGCGGAGACCAAGCTGCCTTTCGTCGAGGCGGAGCTCACCTATCTCGGCGCCATGACGGAAAAGCCCTTCAACTATACCTACGGGCCGCCAACCGGGAAGCCACTCACCAATCATGTTTATGACCCGCACCGCGTGCGCATCCATGACCTGCGCGCGATGGCGAGGCCGCCCGGCCTCGATCGCGAAGGTTTCCAGATCATCGAGCAGCCGACGGCCTGCGCGGACCTCTATGACGAGCAAGAGATCCGCCGCGTCTATTACCCGGAATGCGAAGCCGCCGTGGCCGCCGCGACCGGCGCGTCCCGCGTCATCGTCTTCGATCACACGCTCCGCCGCCGCGCTCCTATCGCCGACCGCACGCCGGGCGTGCCGCGCCAGCCGGTAACGCGCGTCCACAACGACTATACCGAGACCTCGGGGCCGTAGCGCGTGCGC
>DATJAV010000362.1:0-5021 GCA_035515835.1 Allostellaceae bacterium | reverse complement strand
CGCTCGCCAGCACGCGGCCATTCACCATCACGGTCAGGCGCTGCGCGATCGAGAAGACCGCGTCCATGTCGTGCTCGATCAAGAGCACGGCGTGTTCGCGGCCGAGGCCGGCGATGAGTTCCACCATGCGCGCGCTCTCCTCGGCGCCCATGCCCGCCAGGGGCTCGTCGAGCAGCAGCACCTTGGGCCGGGTGGCGAGCGTCATCGCGAGTTCGAGCTGGCGCTGCTCGCCATGGGAGAGCGTGTCGGCGGTTCTTTCACCGGCGGCGAGCCCCACCCCGGCCAACGCCTGCTCGGCCGCTTCGTTGAGTGCGCGATGGGCGCGCGCCGGACGGAAAAAGCGCAGCGAGCTTGGCAGGCGAGCCTGCGCCGCCAGGCGGCAGTTTTCGAAGGCCGAGAATTCGCGGAAGATGTTGGTGCGCTGGAAGCTGCGCGCGATACCCATCCGAGCGATGCGATGCGCGCCGAGACCGGCAATCTCGTGCCCCCCGTGCAGGACGCTGCCGGCGCTCGGCGCGAGTTCGCCGGAAAGGAGATTGACGAGCGTGGTCTTGCCGGCGCCGTTGGGGCCGATCAACGCATGCACCTCGCCCGGCAGAAGATCGAGCGACACCTCGCTGACGGCGGCGAGCCCGCCGAAGAAGCGCGACAAGCCGCGCACGGTGAGCGCGGGCTCAGGCACGGTTGCGCTCGATCAGGCCGCCGATGCCCCGCGGCAAGGCGAGGACGGCGACGATGATGAAGAGCCCCATCGGCAGCAGCCAATGCCGCGTCTCGCCGATAAGCGCGTTCTCCAAAAGCACCAGCGCGAAGGCGCCGAGGATGGGCCCGTAAAGGGTGCCCATTCCGCCCAGGATCACCATCATCAAGACCTCGCCGGCAAGCCGCCAGCCGAAAAGATCGGGATTGACGAAGCCGAATTGCACGGCGTCGAAATAGCCGGCGAGCCCGGCCAGCGCGCCCGCCAGGATGAAGGCGGCGAGCTTGTAGCGAAAGGTGGCGAAGCCCAGGGCGTGCAAGCGCTGCTCGTTGCTCTTGACGCCGCGGAGCACCTGCCCGAACAGCGAATCGAGCACCATGCGCAGCAGAAAGTACGTCCCGGCCATCAGCGCCAGGGCGACGTAATAGAACTGCGCGGGCCGCTCGAGATCGAAGGGCGTCCAGCCCAAGAGGCTGGCGTCGGGCTTCACATAGACGTAGGCGCCGTCCGAGCCGCCCAGCGATTTCATGCCGATGGCGAGATAGTAGAACATCTGGGTGAAGGCCAAGGTCACCATGATGAAATAGACGCCGGAGCTGCGCAGCACCAGAAGCCCGATGACGAGGGCCGCGAGCGCTGCCGCCCCGACCGCGACGGGCAGGGTGAGCCAGAGGCTCGCGGCGGCCGCCTGCGGCGACAGGATGAGCACCGCATAGGCGCCGATGCCGAAAAAGGCGGTGTGGCCGAGGCTGACCAGCCCGCCATAGCCGACCAGCAAGTCGAGGCTCATGGCGAACACCGCCATCAGCATGATCTTGGCGAAAAGCTGGAGATAGAATTTGTCGGCGAGCAGCGGGAAGACGAGCAGCGCCGCGAGCCCCGCGAGAAGAAGGATCCGCAGCCACAGCGTCCGGCTCATCTCAGCTCCCGCGCCCGAACAGCCCGGCGGGACGCCACAGCAGCACCGCCGCCATCAGCACATAGACGCTGGTGCCGGCGAATTGCGGCGCCAGGATCTGGCCGAAAGTATCGGCAAGGCCGATGAGCAAGGCGCCCAGAAAGGCGCCCTTGATCGAGCCGATGCCGCCGATCACGACGATGACGAAGGAAATGATCAGGATCTGGTTGCCCATGCCGGGAAAGACCGAGGCGACGGGCGCCGCGATCATGCCGGCAAACGCGGCCAAGGCCACGCCCGCCGCGAAAACCAGGCGGAAGACCAATCCGACATCGATGCCGAGCGACTGCACCATTTCGCGATTGCTGGCGCCGGCGCGGATCGCCATGCCCAGGCGCGTGCGCGCGATGAGGAGCGCCATGGCGCCGGCGAGCGCCAGGCACACGGCGGAAATGGCGAGGCGATAGACCGGGTAGCTCAGATTGGCGGTGAGCGGCAGCGAGAAATCGAGAAAATCCGGAATCTTCACGCCATGCACGTCGTCGCCGAAGATCAGGCTGCGGCTTTCCTCGAGCACCAGAATGAGCCCATAGGTCAGCAGCACCTGGTAGAGATGATCGCGCCGATAGAGCGGGCGGAAGAGATATTCGAGCGCCAGGCCGAGCAGGATCGACAGCGGCACCGCGATGAGGATGGCGAGGAAGAGATTGCCGGTCGCCTCGGCGAAGGCGTAGGCGAGATAGGCGCCGACCATATAGAAGCTGCCATGGGCCAGATTGATGATGCCCATGATGCCGAAGACGAGCGTCAGCCCGCTCGCCACCAGGAAGAGCAGCAGCCCGTATTGGACGCCGTTCAGCACTTGGATAAGGAAGAAGATGACGCTGTCAGACATCGATCCTCAGCCGCCACCCTCCGCGCTGCGCGCTCCTGCCTCCCCCGCGCGCGGGAAAGGGCCGGGGCGGGGGCGGCGCTCGCTCACGCCATCTTGCAGCCGATGGCGGGATCGTCGAGCGCCTTGATGGCGACGCTGACATATCTGTTTTCCAGACCCGCCACCTTGCGCAGATACATGTCCTGGATCGGGTTATGCGCCCTGGACAGGCGGAACTTGCCACGCGGGCTGTCGATCTCGGTCTTCTCCATGGCGGCGATCATTTCCTTGCGCGCCTTGATGTCGCCCTTCACCGCCGCCATGCCGGAGATGAGGAGTTGCGCCGTATCATAGCCCTGCACCGCATAGACATCGGCATCGCGCCCGCTCGCCTTCTTGAAGGCGGGGCGGAACGCCTTGTCCTTGGCGTTGTCGAGCCCGTCGGCGTAATGCAGCGTGGTCTCGAGCCCCTGCGCCGCCTCGCCTTGCGCCTGCAGCACGCCGTCGGTGAGGAAGCCCGGCCCATAGAGCGGAATGCTCGTGCGCAAGCCGGCCGCGGCATAGTCCTTCACGAACTTCGCCGCACCGCCGCCGGCGAAAAAGGCATAGCAAATGTCCGGCTTCAGCGCCGCGATCTGGGTCAGCAGAGATTGGAACTCTACTTGCGGGAAGGGCAGCAGCAATTCCTTCTCGACCGTGCCGCCGCCTTTGGTGAAGGCCTCCTTGAAGCCGCCGATCGATTCGGCGCCCGCGGCATAATCCCAGGTGATCGACACCGCGCGCTTGGCGCTGCGCGTCGCCGCCACGGTGCCCATGGCGAAGCCGGGCTGCCAGTTGGAGAAGCTGGTGCGGAAGATGTAGGGCGTGCACAGCGCGCCGGTCGCTTCCTTCAAGCCCGCATTGGGGATAAGCATGAAGGTCTCGTTGTCGCGCGCGACCTTGAGCATCGCCATCTGCACGCCGGAATGGACGGTGCCGATGAGGAAATCGACCTTGTCGCGATTGATGAGCGTGTTGGCGTTGTTGGCGCCCTTGGAGGGCTCCGCTTCGTCGTCGAGCGTGACATAGTCGATCTCGCGGCCGCCGATCTTGCCGCCCGCCTCGTTGATGGCGAGGCGGAATGCGTCGTCGATGTTCTTGCCCAGCAGCGCATAGGTGCCGCTATAGGGCAGCATCATGCCGAGCTTCACCTTGGCCTGCTGGCCGATGGCGAAGCGCGCCGGCACGAAGCCCGCGGCGGCGGTAGCGGCCAGCCCCTGCACGATGCGGCGGCGATTGCGATCCATATCCATCCCCCTTGCTATTGAGCGCGCAGCTTGAAGCGCTGGATCTTGCCGGTCGCCGTCTTGGGCAGATCGGCGACGAATTCGATCCAGCGCGGATATTTATAGGGCGCGAGGCGCGATTTCACATGACCCTGCAAACTCTCGGCGAGCTCGGGCGAGCCGGCGAGTCCGGGCCGCAGCACGACGAAGGCCTTGGGCTTGACGAGCCGCGCCTCGTCGGCGTGGCCCACGACAGCCGCTTCGAGCACGGAATCATGCGTCATCAGCGCCGCCTCGACCTCGAAGGGCGCGACCCAGATTCCGCCGACCTTCAGCATGTCGTCGCTGCGGCCGCAATAAGTGTAGAAGCCTTCGGCGTCGCGGACATATTTGTCGCCGCTGCGCGTCCAGCGGCCGATGAAGGTGGCGCGCGAGCGCTCGCGATTGTTCCAGTAGAAGGCGGCGCCGGTCGGGCCGGCAACCTGCAGCTCGCCGATCTCGCCGGGCGGCACCTCATTGCCGGCATCGTCGACAAGGCGCAGCTCATAGCCCGGCACGGGCACGCCGCTCGAGCCATAGCGCACCGCGCCCGGACGGTTCGACAGGAAGATGTGCAGCATCTCCGTCGAGCCCAGCCCGTCGAGAATTTCCACGCCGTAGCGGTCGCTCCACCGCTTGCCGATTTCCTCCGGCAAGGCCTCGCCGGCGGAGACGCAGCGGCGGAGCGCCACTTCCTCGCGCCGCGGCAGCTCCGCGCTCGCCAGCATCGCCGCGTAAAGCGTCGGCACGCCATAAAAGATGGTCGGCCGCTTGCGCTGCAACAGGTTGGCGACCGAGGCTGGCGTCGGCCGCTCGGCCGCCAGCACCGTGGTGGCGCCGACCGACATCGGAAAGGTCAGCGAATTGCCGAGCCCATAGGCGAAGAACAGTTTTGCCGCGGAATAGACCGTGTCGCTCTCGGCGATGCCGAGCACCGGTTTGGCATAGAGCTCGGCGGTCATGATGAGATGCGACTGAAGATGCACAGCGCCTTTGGGTGCGCCGGTCGAGCCCGAGGAATAAAGCCAGAAGCAGGCATCGTCCGCCGTCGTCGCGGCCGCCTTGGCGCGCGGCTCCGCCTCGGCCAGCAACGCGCTGAAATGGCGCCGCCCGCTCACCCCTTCGCCGCCCGAGATGATGACGTGCTTCAGCGCGGGCTGCTGCGCCAGCACCGGGGCGACCCGATCGTAGAGCGCGTCGGAGACGATGAGCGCGCGGGCGCGGCTGTCGCGCAGCAGGAAATCG
>DATJAV010000361.1:0-21063 GCA_035515835.1 Allostellaceae bacterium | reverse complement strand
CACCGGCGTGCCTACCAAGCTCGGCGCGCTGCTGGTGGACGCCGCCGGAATCAGCCTACCGGTGATGGTGCTGATGGGGTTCGTCTTCGGCGTCATACTCGGCTGCGGTCTGCCTCCGGCGCCGGTCTATATCCTGGTTGCGGTCGTGATCGCGCCGCCGTTCATACGAGTTGGCGTCAATCCCTGGGTCGTGCACTTCTTCGCCTTCTTCCTCGGCGTCTTCGGCGAGCTCACTCCGCCGACATCGATCACAGCCGCGATCACGTCAAAGATAGCCAACGCGTCGTTCTACGTGACGCTGCTCCGCTCGGTGAAAATCTGTGTCTCGCTGTTCGCGATGATGGCGGCGATCTTTGTTCATCCCGAACTCGTCGTCCAACCCGGCTGGGACCAAATCGGCGCCGCGCTGCTTGTCGGCACGGCAGCGCTCGGCATCACCTTCAGCCTGCAAGCGACGTTCACCGAAGTCCGGGCTACGGATTGGGCGGTGCGGATCGTACTGGCGGCGGTCGCGCTTGCGGTGCTCTTGACCCCGAACTACCCGATCGCCACTGCTTTGGCGGTTCCAGTCGTCGGAGCGATCGGTTACTGGCTGCTCGTGCGGCGCCACAAGCTCGACACCGACATCCTGACGGTGACGGAGATTGATTCGGCCCGCCTTGCTGCGTCGGCCGCGAGCGAGTTCGGCAAGATCGGCTGAGCAGGCGCGTCGCTTCCAGCGCTGGAGCGAGCTGCCGCCCGCCCACTCACTTCGGTCAGTGCCTGACCGGATTTTGTATGCTGTCGGTGGATATGGCGGTCGATGGCGTAGAACATGGCCTCGACCCCTTAGCGGACTGACGATGCGCGTACCGGGGCGTTCGGCGCTCATGCCAACCGCCGCCGCACCTCGGCGAACACGGCCTCGAACATCGCCGGCGTCAGCTTTCCCGTGTTCGTGTTGTAGCGGGAGCAGTGATAGCTGTCGGCGAGCAGCAGGCCGCTCTTGAGCGCGTGCAGGGCGCCGTGAGCGAAGGGATAGGCCGTGCGCCGCTCGCCTTGCGCTGCCAATACGGCCTGATGCGCGATGGCGCCGAGCGCCACGATGATCTTGAGGCGCGGCAAGCGCTTCATCTCGCCGGCGAGGAAGCCGTTGCAGCCTTTGATCTCGACCGGCTCGGGCTTGTTCTCGGGCGGGACGCAGCGGACCGCATTGGTGATGCGGCAATCGATGAGGCGAAGCCCGTCATCGGCGCGCTCGGCGTAGTCGCCCTCGGCGAAGCCGAACTTGGCGAGCGTCCGATAAAGCAGCACGCCGGCGAAGTCGCCGGTGAAGGGCCGGCCCGTGCGATTGGCGCCGCGCAGACCTGGCGCGAGGCCGACGATGAGAAGACGTCCCTCGCTGCTGCCGAAGGAGGGCACGGGCGCGTTGAACCAGTCGGGGAATTCCTCGCGCTGGGCCTTGCGGAAGGCGGCAAGGCGCGGGCAGAGCGGGCAGTCGCGGGCGGGCTCTTCGCTCGCGATCGCAAGGGCGAAGAGCGTCACGTCTGCGAGTTCTGATGCGTGTTCTGCGTCGCCACGGGCTCGCGGTGATGGACGCGCATGATGCTCGGCGCCAGCTCCTGCAATTCGACGAAGTTGTCGGCTTGGCGCCGCAGCTCGTCCGCGACCATGGGCGGCGACGAGCGCGTGGTCGAGACGACGCTGACGCGCACGCCTTTGCGCTGCACCGCTTCGACCAGCCGGCGGAAATCGCCGTCGCCCGAGAAGAGGATGATGTGGTCGAGATATTGCGCCATCTCCATCACGTCGATGGCGAGCTCGATGTCCATGTTGCCCTTGAGCTTGCGGCGGCCCATCGCGTCCAGATACTCCTTGGTCGGCTTTGTCACCATCGTATAACCGTTATAATCCAGCCAATCGACCAGCGGCCGGAGCGGCGAATATTCCTGATCCTCGATCAACGCCGTATAGTAAAACGCGCGGATGAGGCGCCCCTTCGCGCCGAAGAGCTCGAGGAGGCGCTTGTAGTCGATGTCGAATTGGAGGGAACGAGCGGCTGCATAGAGGTTGGCGCCATCGATGAACAAGGCAATTTTCTCTTGCGGGTAAAAAATCATCCGATGCGCTCCATGACTTCTTGCAGGCGAAGCGATGAAAGAATGATGACAGGATTTGCGCTGAACCTGCGCGCGGCGTCAAGCCGCACTTTGTGGCTTTTGGCGCGCGAGATCATCGCTGCGGCGCAGCCTCGAGCGCCATGATATTACTGGGACTCGGCGCCAATCTCCCAAGCGCGATCGGCCCCCCTGCAGCGACGCTCGAGGCGGTGCTGGACGCACTTGCCGCCGCGGGGGTGATCATCCGGCGCCGCTCGTCCTGGTACCGCTCGGCACCGGTGCCGGCGGGCGATCAGCCCTGGTACGTGAACGGCGTCGTCACGGTCGAGACGCCGCTCGATGCGCCGTCGTTGCTGGCGCTCCTCCATCGCATCGAGGAGCGCTTCGGTCGCGTGCGGCGCGAGCGCAACGAGCCGCGCGTCGTCGACCTCGACATTCTCGACTATCACGGCGCGATCCGCGCCGAGGATCCCGTCCTGCCGCATCCCCGCATGCATGAGCGGAGCTTCGTGCTGTTGCCGCTGCGCGAGGTCGCGCCGGACTGGCGCCATCCCGTGTCGGGCGCGGCCCTGCCGGCGCTGCTCGCCGCGCTGCCGCCGGACCAGGTCACGGAACGAATCTAAGGGATTGATGGATTAGTGATACTCTATTGAAATAAAAGGATATTTTGCTTCCTTTCAAAGCCGCTTCTGAGGCGGCTTGCGGCGTCTTGATGTTGCGGTAACACCTGCTCCTCTTATATATTGCAAGACTCGTCTTTCCCTCCGGGAGAAGTGCTGGCATGGCTCGCGTCACCGTTGAAGACTGCGTCCTCAAGGTTCCCAACCGCTTCGAGCTGGTGCTGCTGGCGGCGCAGCGTGCGCGCGACGTGGCGTCGGGCGCACAGATCACCCTCGAGCGCGACAACGACAAGAATCCTGTCGTCGCGCTGCGCGAGATCGCCGACGAGACGATCGCACTCGACACGCTGCAGAACGCCCTCATCAAGGGTATGCAAAAGCATGTCGAGATCGACGAACCCGAGGAGGATGCCGAGATCGAGATCGGTGCGCAGCAATGGCCGACCGAGCTCGCTCAGCCGGTCGGCATGGAAGAAGAGGATGACGCCGCCACCGACGAGGATATCGGCGACGAACTGTTCGTCGCCGATGACGATGCGGTGGGCCTTGGCGACGACGTGAACCCGGACCTGGCCGAAGGCGGCGG
Organism: Allostellaceae bacterium; assembly: GCA_035515835.1. GTDB lineage: Bacteria > Pseudomonadota > Alphaproteobacteria > ATCC43930 > CGMCC-115725 > DAHUYF01. The sequence goes on along the minus strand of DATJAV010000361.1, from coordinate 17,758 downwards.
CCCGACCCCGGGAAAGACCCCATAGATGCGGCACCGCGGCGCGCGTCGTCTCTGGCAGCGCGGGCTCGCCTGTTTGGCGGGGTGACCCGCCGATGATCCGGCAATTTCAGCTGGTCGAGCGCGTCAAGGCCTATGATCCGCAGGCCGACGAGGACGCGCTCAACCGCGCCTATGTCTTCTCGATGAAGGCGCATGGCTCGCAGCTGCGCGCCTCGGGCGATCCCTATTTCTCGCACCCCGTCGAGGTCGCCGGCATCATCGCCGAGATGAAGCTCGACACCGCCTCGGTGATTACCGGGCTGCTGCACGACACGGTCGAGGACACGGTGGCGACGCTCGAGGATGTCGAGCGCATGTTCGGCCCCGACATCGCCAAGCTGGTCGACGGCGTCACCAAGCTCTCGCGCCTGGAGCTGCAATCCGACCAGACCAAGCAGGCGGAGAATTTCCGCAAGCTCGTGCTGGCGATGTCGGAGGATATCCGCGTCCTCCTGGTGAAGCTCGCCGACCGCCTCCACAATATGCGCACGCTGCATTTCTTGAAGGACGAGGAGCGCCGCCGCCGCATAGCGCGCGAAACGATGGAGATCTACGCGCCGCTCGCCGAACGCATCGGCATGCATGAGATGAAGGACGAGCTCGAGGACCACGCCTTCGCCGAGCTCCATCCCGAGGCGCGCGCCAGCATCATGGCGCGGCTCGCCTTCCTGCGCGAGAAAGGCGAGGGCCTGGTCGAGCGCATCATCGAGGAGCTGCAGGAGACGCTGACCGCGGCCGGCATTGCCGCCGAAGTCTCGGGCCGCGAGAAGACGCCCTATTCGGTCTGGCGCAAGATGCAGCAGAAGAATGTCGGCTTCGAGCAGCTCTCCGACATCATGGCGTTTCGCGTCGTCGTCGACAGCGTCGAGCAGTGCTATCACACGCTGGGCGTCATCCACAGCCGCTACCCCGTCGTCCCCGGGCGCTTCAAGGACTACATCTCGACGCCCAAGCCCAACAATTACCGCTCGCTCCATACGGCGGTGATCGGCCCCGAGCGCCAGCGCATCGAGGCGCAGATCCGGACGCAGGAGATGCACGAAGTTGCCGAGCTCGGCGTCGCCGCGCACTGGGTCTATAAGCAAGGCGCGCCCAAGACCGAAGGCCGCCAATACCGGTGGCTCCGCGAACTCCTCGACATTCTCGAGCATGCCTCGGACCCACAGGAATTCCTCGAGCACACCAAGCTCGAGATGTTCCAGGACCAGGTCTTCTGCTTCACTCCCAAGGGCGATCTCATCGCGCTGCCGCGCGGCGCGACCCCGGTCGATTTCGCCTATGCCGTCCATTCCGTCGTCGGCGACACTTGCGTCGGCGCCAAGGTCAATGGGCGCTTGGCGCCGCTCCGGACGCAGCTCGCGAACGGCGACCAGGTCGAGGTCATCACGTCGAAGGCGCAGACGCCGTCGCCGACTTGGGAGCGCTTCGTCGTCACCGGCAAGGCGCGCGCCCGCATCCGCCGCTTCATCCGCACCCAGCAACGCCAACAATATCTCGATCTCGGCAAGGCGATCCTGCAGAAGGCCTTCCGCCACGACGGCCACGAATTCCAGGAGAAGGCCCTGGAAAACGTGCTCAAGACCTTCAACTGCACCGACGTCGAGGACCTCTACGTCGCGGTGGGCGAGGGGCTCGCCACCGGGCGCGAGGTGGTGCACGCGATCTACCCGCCGCGCCCCGACGCCAAGCCCGCCAAGGTCGTGAAGCTCTCGACCGCGCGCGGCAAGAAGGCGCTCGACAACGCCGTGCCGATCCGCGGCCTCATCCCCGGCATGGCGTTGCACTTTGCCGGCTGCTGCCACCCGTTGCCCGGCGACCGCATCGTCGGCATCGTCACGACCGGCAAAGGCGTCACCATCCACACCATCGACTGCGACGCGCTCGCCAACTTCTCCGACACGCCCGAGCGCTGGCTCGATGTCGCCTGGAACAGCAAGGGCGACGGCGACGGCCATGTCGGCCGCATCAACGTCACGCTCGGCAACGAGCCCGGCAGCCTCGGCAGCCTCACCACCGTGATCGGCAAGCAGGCCGGCAACATCACCAATCTCAAGATCACCAACCGCTCCACCGATTTCTTCGAGATTCTGGTCGATATCGAGGTGAAGGACGTGAAGCACCTCACCAACATCATCGCCGCGCTCCGCGCGACGCCGGTGATCAATTCGGTCGAGCGCACGCGCAGCTGATGCGACGGCTCCGTCTCGGCGTCAACATCGATCACGTCGCCACCGTGCGCAACGCCCGGGGTGGGCGCCATCCCGATCCCGTGCGCGCGGCCGAGCTTGCCGCCGCCGCGGGCGCCGACGGGATCACCGCACATCTGCGCGAGGACCGCCGCCACATCCGCGACGAGGACATCCTGCGCCTGATGCGCGAGATCGACCGGCCGCTCAATCTCGAGATGGCCGCGACCGGCGAGATGCTGGCCATCGCGCTTCGCCACAAGCCGCATGCCTGCTGTCTCGTGCCCGAGCGGCGCGCCGAGGTGACGACCGAAGGCGGCCTCGACGTCGTCGGCAACCGCGAGGCCCTGGCGCCGGTCGTGGCGCAGCTGGGCGGCGCCGGCATCCGCGTCTCGCTCTTCATCGACCCGGAGCCGCGCCAGCTCGACATGGCGCGCCAGGTCGGCGCTCCCGTGGTCGAGCTTCACACCGGCGCCTATTGCGAGGCCGAGCGCGCGGCGCGCGCGCGAGAATTGCAGCGCCTCGTCGCCGCGGCTGCGCATGCCGAGTCGATCGGCCTCGAATGCCACGCCGGCCATGGTCTCGCCTACGACACGGTCGCGCCCATCGCCGCCATCCCGGCCGTCGTCGAGCTCAACATCGGCCACTTTCTCGTCGGCGAAGCCATCTTCGCCGGTCTCGAGAGCGCCATCCGCCGCATGCGCGCCGTGATGGACGAGGCGCGCGCCGTCGCTCGCCCATGATTCTCGGCATCGGCAACGACCTCATCGACATCCGCCGCATCGAAAAGACCATCGCGCGCTTCGGCGACCGCTTCCTCGATCGCGTCTTCACGTCGCTCGAGCGCCAGCGCTCCGATCGCCGCGCCAACCGCGCCGAGAGCTACGCCAAGCGCTATGCGGCGAAAGAAGCCGGCTCCAAGGCGCTCGGCACCGGCTTCCGCCGCGGCGTCTATTGGCGCGACATCGGCGTCGTCAATCTCCCCGGCGGCCGCCCGACGCTGGTCCTCACCGGCGGCGCGCTCGAGCGCCTCAAATCGCTGATACCGCCCGGCATGACCGCTCGCATCGACGTGACCTTGACCGACGAGCCGCCCATCGCCCAGGCGATCGTCATCATCAGCGCCGAGCCTCTTCCCCTCTCGGGCACCACGGGAGAAAGTGGCGCGGGCGAAGCGCGCGCCGGCTGAGGGCCGCCCTCAAGGGGCATGCGCAACGTCATGGGGACGCGCTGACCAACCAAAACGCCGCTGTCAGCGGCACGGTGTCGCCTTGGCGATGAGACGCGAGCACACGCCGCATCGATGCCTGCACCGCGTCGCGGGCCGCCGGCGGCTGGCCCTCGATCGCGCGCGCCGCCGGGCCCATCGTGAGCGCGGCCTCGATGGCGGCATCGAGCCCGCGCCCACCGGCGAGGTCGAGCTTTACGTCCAGCCTGTCGAGACCGATCGACGAGAATCCGGCGCTCGCGAGAATGCGCCGCAGGCGCTCGTCATTGGCATAGGCGAAGGGCCCGGGATCCTCCGGTGCCATTTTGGGCAGCGGCGGCACATGCTCGTAAGCCGCATTGAGCGGCAGCATGATCCAGGGATTGTCGCGGGGCGCGCGAAAACAGACGAAGACGAGCCGGCCGCCCGGTCGGAGCGCGCGGCGCAGATTGGCAAAGGCGCGCTCGGGCTCGGCGAAGAACATCACTCCGAGGCGCGACGCCAGGAGATCGAAGGCGCCCTCGGCGAAGGGATACGTGGTTGCGTCCCCTTGCACCAGCGTGACGGGCAGCCCCGGCTCGACCCGTGTCGCCGCGTGAGCCAGCATCGGCGCCGAGATGTCAATGCCGAGCACGCTCCCGCCCGGCAGCACGCGGCGCGCGAACTCGATCGCGGTCTCGCCGCAGCCGCAGCCGATATCGACGACGCGCTCTCCGGGGCGCACCGCGGCGCGCGCCAGGAGCGCCGCCGTGATCGGCGCGAGCAGCGCATCCTGCTCGGCCTGGCGCTCGACCCAGCGCCGCCCGGTGGGCCCATTCCAGAACTCGACCTGCCCAGCGTTGCGCCCATCCGCCTTCATCGCTCTCACCTCGGCTGGTTGCGCCGATTCTAGCGAAGGCAGATGACCGACGATAGACCACGGATGACAGAGAACGCGATCTGTCGTCTGTCTTCCGTCCTCTGTCACCTCTGTTTGGCGCGATCCTTCGCCGGCGCCATCGCGTGCGTCAGGTTATGCGCGGTGTTGATGAGCGCCACATGCGAGAAGGCTTGCGGAAAGTTGCCGACGAAGCGCTTCCCCGCGGGATCGTATTCTTCGGCGAGCAAGCCCACGTCGTTGCGCAGCGCGATCAGCCGCTCGAAGAGGCGCCGCGCGTCGTCGAGGCGGCCTTGCAGGACGTAGTTGTCGGCCAGCCAGAAGCTGCAGGCGAGAAAGACCCCCTCGCTGCCGGTGATGCCGTCAACGACGGTGTTGGTGTCGTAGCGGCGCACGAAACCGTCGCGGAGCAGGTGCCGCTCGATCGCCGCGATGGTGCCGCGGACGCGCCGGTCCTCGGGCGGCAGGAAGCCCACGAGCGGCAGCAGCAACAGCGCCGCATCGAGGTCGCTCGAGCCGAAGGATTGCGCGAAGGCGCCGAGCTTCTCGTTGTAGGCAGCGCTGCAAACCGTGTCGTGGATGCGCTGGCGGAGCTTCCGCCAGTCGTCGAGCGCGCCGTCGACGCCGAACTCCTCGGCGCTCCGGATCGCACGGTCGAGCGCCACCCAGGCCATGACCTTCGAGTGCGTGAAATGCCGGCGGCCGCTGCGCACTTCCCAGATCCCCTCGTCCGGGTGGTCCCATATCGTGGCGAGATGATCGATGAGCTCCTTTTCCACGTCCCAGGCGGCGTCCCATTCCGCCAACCCCGCGCGGCGCGCCTGGTAGAGCGAGTCCATGACTTCGCCATAGACGTCGAGCTGGAGCTGCTTTGCGGCGGCGTTGCCGATCCGCACGGGCTTCGAGCCCGCATAGCCCGCGAGCCAGTCGATCTCGTATTCCGCCAAGCGCCGTTCGCCGGCGACACCATACATGATCTGCATCTGTGAGGGGCTGCCGGCGATGGCGCGGAGCAGCCACTCGCGCCAGGCCTTCGCCTCTTCGATGAACCCCGAGGACGTGAGCGCGTAGAGCGTGAAGGTCGAATCGCGCAGCCAGCAGAAGCGGTAGTCCCAGTTGCGGTTGCCGCCGATCCGCTCCGGCAGCGACGTCGTGCCGGCGGCGACGATGCCGCCGGTCTCGTGATGCGTCAGCGCCTTCAGCGTGATGAGCGAGCGCAGCACCGGCTCCGACCATTCGCCGCAGCCCGGATAGCCCTCCGACCAGTCCGTCCAGGTCTTGGCGACGCCGAGGACGGCGGAAACGCCGTCGAGCCGGGCGGGCAAGGGCCGGTAGGAATGGGTCCAGGTCAGCGTGAACGCCAGCTCCTGTCCCGCCGCAATGGTGAAGTCCGCCAGCGTCTTCAGGTCCTCGCCCCGCGTCTCGACCGGCGTCGAGAGGGTGAGGCGGTCCGGTCCCGCGACCATGGTGAGGCGACCGTCGTCGAGCCGCGTCACCCAGGGCACCTCCGAGCCATACATGAAGCGCACGATGAGCTCCATGTGCAGCGCGACCCGGCCCTCGAGTCCGCGCAGCACGCGGATGACGGCAGCGCCGTCGGGTCGGCGGGTCATGCAATCGATGACTTCGACCCTTCCGTCCGCGGCAATAAATGTAGTCTCCAGCACGAGCGTGCGCGGTCGATAGCGGCGCGTGACGCGGGCGGCGCGGTCGACCGGCGCGATCTGCCAGCGCCCGTTCTCGGGTCCGCCCAGGAGCGCGGCAAAGCACGCCGCCGAATCGAAGCGCGGAAAGCCCAGCCAATCGATCGACGCGTCGCGGCTCACCAGCGCCACGGTCTCGCTGTTGCCGATGAGTGCGTAGTTCTCGATCGGGTGTACCGCGCCCGGAAGCGCCGTCAAAGCCTCTATCATCGCTTCGCTCCGCGCGAAGGCGCGCGCCAAAAGCCGGCGCCGCCGGTGGGTCTCTCGCCTGCACTAACGCTGGAACCCGCGGCAAATCCCATGCGCCCCGACCGAGGCGCCTCGGAACCGCTTCCGTTCGGAGGATAGGCCCGCTAGCCTTCCCGCGGATCACGCGCAGGGGCATCGTGCAGCATCGGCGAAGCTGGTGCGTTTTTCTCATCGGTCTCGGCACCGGCATCGTCCCGCTGGACAGCGCCGTCAACATCGCCTTTCCCGCCATCACCCGCGCTTTCGGCGGTCCGCTCCAGTCGATCCAATGGCTCGTCATCGCCTACGTGCTGACCTATGCGAGCCTCTTGCTCGCCGTCGGCCGCGCCGGCGATCTCTTCAGTCATGCCGCGGTCTTTCGCTGGGGCCTCGTCTGGAGTGCCTTAGCGTTGCTGCTGTGCGCGCTGGCACCCACCTACCCGATGCTGCTCTGGGCGCGCGTCGGGCAGGGGGTCGGGACGGCGCTGGTGCTTGCCTGCGGGCCAGCACTCGTGACCGGCTTCTATCCCGAGGGCGAGCGCGCGCATGCGCTCGGCCTCTACGCAATGATGTTCGCGGCGGGCGCCGCGGCCGGTCCCATCATCGGCGGCGCGCTTGTCGGCGTCTGGGGCTGGCCCGCGGTGTTCTGGTTCCGCGCACCGATCGCCGGCATCGCCGCTCTGCTGCTGCCGCCACTTCCACGGCAACCGCGCGCCAGCGGGACGCGCGCCTTCGTCGATCTCCGGGCCGCCGTCCTGCTCTTCCGCTCGCTCTCCTTCGCGCTCATCAATCTCGGCAGCATCCTCGTCAATCTCGCGAGCTTCGCCGTGCTGCTCCTTGTGCCCTATTACCTCGTGCGGATCGGCGCGCTGAGCAACGCCGTGGCGGGGATTGTGCTGGCAACCTGGGCGGTGGGCACCGTTGCCGGCTCGCCGGCGGGGGCAAGCCTCGTGCGCCGCTGGGGCGCTCGCTCTGTGGCGACCGCCGGCACGCTGCTGGCGGCAGCGGGGCTTGCGCTCACCGCGACGGTGGACGCCCAGGGCGACCTCTACCGTCTCGTTTCCAGCCTCGTGCTGCAAGGCTTCGGCCTCGGCCTCTTCCAGGTCGCTTACCTCGACCTCGTGACCGGCACGGTCGCGCCGAGCGCGCGCGGCGTCGCCGGCGGCCTCGCCATGCTGACCCGCGTCCTGGGCTTCCTCATCGGCGCCTCGCTGCTCGCATCCATCTACGCCCTGGCCGAGCGCGGCGCCGGCGGCACGCCGGCGGATGCCTTCCTCGCCGGTTTCCGCACGACCTTTGCGGTCGCGGCAGCTCTGACGCTCGGTGCCGCTTCCTTCGATCTATTGGCTCGATCGGGGCGCCGCTCCAACGATCCTCAATAAGACAATGAGGCAGCCGAGGCGCCTCTCGAGGCGCTCGCGTGCGGACGGTCGGTGCTTCCGCCGGGCCTTGCCGCAGGCGTGGCGCTTTGGTCGCCCGCATGGTTGTGAGAGACGCTGGATCGACCTAGACTTCGAGAGCGACGATGCAAAAAGGCGCGCGAGGCGGGAGATGGGTTTCGAGACAGCCTTGGCCGAGCGCATCGAGGAGATGGTCGATGCCTGCACGCGCTGCGGCAAATGCGTCGAGGTCTGCCCCAGTGTCAAGCCGGCCGGGATCGAAGATACCGCGCCGCAAGGGGTGATTGGCGGGGTGGTCGACATTTTGCGCGGCGGCAGCGGGTCTGAGGCATCGCGCCTCTGGGCGCAGTCCTGCATGCTCAGCGGCGAGTGCGTCAGGGCTTGCGACTATGGCGTCAATCCGCGTTTCCTCCTCGCCATGGCGCGGGTCGCCATGAAGCGCGCAAGCCAGGATCTGCCGCAGCGCCGACGCGCCGGCGCCGATGCCATGCGCAAGCTGCAGCGCGACGTCGCTGTGCTGTCGCGTCTCCAACTCTCGGCCGAAACGCTGGCGCGGCTGGGTCAGCGCGCGCAGGGTAGAGCCGCAAAGACGAATCCGACCGCGCGGCAAGAACCGCCCGCCGAGCCCGATTTCGTCTTCTACACCGGCTGCAACGTCCTGAAGACGCCGCATATCGCATTGCTCGCGCTCGACATCATGGACCGGCTCGGCATCCGCTATCGCGTGCTGGGCGGACCCAGCCATTGCTGCGGCGTCATGCACCTGCGCGCCGGCGACACCGAGGCGATGGGCCGGATCGCGAGTTATGCGTTGGACCAGATGGCGCAGTCGAAAACGGGTCAGGTGCTGGCTTGGTGCCCCAGCTGCTACGTGCAGTTCACCGAGACCACGCTGCCTACGATCGAGAAGCAGCGCGGCGCGCGGCCCTTCGAGATGACGCCCTTCATGCGCTTCCTCCTCGGCCGGGTCGAGGAGCTGAAGCGGCACATGCGTCAGCCCGTTCGGATGCGCGTGGCGCTGCACCGGCATCCCGGTGTGACCGGGGTCGTGGAAGCGGCAGAGGCCATCCTGCGCGCGATCCCCGGGCTCGAGCTCGTCGAGCTGCACCAGCCGGCGGTCGGTTTGCAGAGCGTCGCTCTCGGCGTGCTGCCGGCGATGAAGCGCGAGCTGCAACTGAAAGAGCTCGAGTCTGCCAGGGATGCCGGGGTGGACGCGCTCGTCGCCGTCTATCACTCCGACCATCGCGAGCTCTGCGCCCATGAGCGCGACTGGCCCTTCCGCATCCGCAACATCCTCGAACTCATTGGCGAGAGCATGGGCCTCAGCGAGGAGGACGTGTATAAGCGCCTCAAGATCATGCAGGACGCCGACGCCATCCTCGCGGATTGCCAGGGCCTGATCGCGCAGCACCGCCTCAACGCCGAGGAAGCGCGCGACATCGTGGTGAAAGGGATGCTGGCCGACCAGCCGTTGTCGCTGCGCGGCCCGACCGGCGCATGAAGGACCAGTCGAGCCGCATGTCGCGCGCAACACCGTCCATCCTCGTCAATGAGGAGCGAGTCCGCACTGAGGCAGTGAGGACGTGAGCAGGGAAGGAATGCCCGAAGGGCATCACGCCGTTTTCACTGCCTTAGCTGACCCTCATTGGGACGCGGCCGCGTAGCAGCCGGCCGGGCAGCGCTCCGGTGTGCTGGTTGTTGCGCAACAGCACTTGGCCGTTCACCACCGTCGCCAGCATGCCGTCGGCGGTCTGCTTGAGGCGCTTGGCGCCCGCCGGCAAGTCGGTCACCACCTCGGGCATGCGGGGGCCGATGGTCGCCGGGTCGAACACGACGAGGTCCGCCGCCATGCCCTCGCGAACGAGGCCGCGATCATGGAAGCCCCAATGCGTCGCGGTGTCGTAGGTGATGAACTTGACCGCCTGCTCCAGCGTCAAGGCCTCTTTCTCGCGCACCCAATAGCTCAAGAGATGGCTCTGCAGCGAATTGTCCATGATCTGCGAGACATGCGCGCCGGCGTCGGAGAATGTCACGACCGTGCGCGGATGCTTGATGAGCTCGATGGCCGCCGCTTCGTCCTCGTTGGCGATGGGCTGCACGAGGAAGAGCTTCATGTCGCGCTCGAGAGCGAGATCGATCATGAGCTCGACGGGATGGACGCCGCGCTCCTGCGCCAGCGACACCATTGAGCGGTGCGGACCGCTGATCTTGTCCATGAGATAGACGTAGTCCCATTCCGGCGGCCGGGCTTCGGCGCCGATGGCGCGGCGGCCGCGATGGGGCGCGCTCGCCACCGCGACGAGCCGCGCCTTCGTTTCCGGATCGCGGAGCGCTTCTTTCTGCTGCGCGAGCGGCAGGCTGCGCAGATCGCGCCATGCCTCCCACGTGTCGAAGGGCGTGTGCGTCTCGAAGGAGAGCAGCACGTTGAGCGCGCGGCTGTGCACTTGGGCGAACATGCGTCCGCCCTCGCGCGCCGTCGCCTCGATGACGTCGAGCCCGACGCGCCACGCGCCGGGTTGGCTGCGCCGCGAGAAGAGGCCGAAGGTGATGGGGCGCCCGCTATCGAGCGCGAGCTGCTTCAGCATGGGGTAATAGTCCCGCCCTTGCGCGCCCATGGCGATCTCGAGCGTGCCGGCGCCGACATCGCTCATGGCGCCGACCAGCGCCTCGAGTTCTTCCCAGGTCGCCTGCCGGCTCGCCACCGGCCGGTCGTCGGAGGTTTCGTGGCTGGCGCTTCGCGTCGTCGAGAAGCCGACGGCGCCCGCTTTGATCGCCTCGCGCACGTGATGCGCCATCGCCTCGATGTCGCTCTCGCGCGCCGCCTCGTCGAAGGCGCGCTCGCCCATGACATAGGTCCTGACCGCCGAGTGGCCGACATAACCGGCGTAATTGATGCCCTTCGGCAGCTCGTCGAGCACGTCGAGGAATTCCGGAAAGGTCTCCCAGCGCCAGGTGATGCCGGCGCGCATGGCGTCGCGGCTCAGATCCTCCGCGCGCTCGAGGTTGCGGAAGACCAGATCCGCCTCGCGCTCCCGGCAGGGCGCCAAGGTGAAGCCGCAATTGCCCATCACCACCGAGGTGATGCCGTGATAGCAGGAGCTGGTGCCGATCGGATCCCAGAAGACTTGGGCGTCCATGTGGGTGTGTCCGTCGACGAAGCCCGGCGTCACCACATGCCCTTCGGCATCGATGGTCTCTTGGGCCGGGTCGGCGATGCGGCCGATGAAGGCGATCTTGCCGTCCTTGACGCCGACATCGGCGCGATAGCGCGAGAGGCCGGAGCCGTCGATCACCGTGCCGTTCTTGATCACCAGATCGTAGCTCATCGCAACGTCCTCCGCGTCGGGGCGCGACAGGCTAGCGCGGCTAGGCGAAGCCGCGCCAGACGGTGTGGCCGGACCGCCCGCCGCGGCCGGGCGTCGTCGGGAAACATTTCTTAATTGAAGTTTTACTTGAGCGATGTAGAAGAAGCGTGGCAAACACTTGTTCGGAGCAAGTCTTTGGCGCAGGACTATCGCAGCAATCCGATTCTGGAGGCGGCGCTTGCCTATTGGCGGCGACTGCGTCACGGCGGATCGCTGCCGCGCCGCCGCGACATCGATCCCTCGGAGATTCCGCGACTATTGCCCCATTTGCAGCTCATCGAGGTGGTCGAGGGCGGGGCGCGCTTCCGCTACCGGCTGGTGGGCACGGCGCTGGTGACGGCTTTCGGCAAGGAATATACCGGCAAATGTCTCGATGAGCTCTTCGGCGGCGATCGGCTTGCCCATGCGAGCCATGTCTATGCGACGGTTTGCGCTCAGCGCCGCGCGGTGTTCCTGCGCAACCGCTACAGCACCACGCGAAATATCGACCTGATGGCCAGCCGGCTCTACATGCCGCTCTCCGATGATGGAGCGTCGGTCAACGTCATCTTCGGCGCGCTGACTTTCGAATGGGGCTCCGGCACGGCCATCGGCATGTGGGGCGGCGCGCGACTGGATCCCTCGACCACGACGCTCGAGATCATCGACGATGCGGCGGACGCCGGATGCGCGACGGACCAGCCCACCGTCGCGGCTGGGATCGGCTAGCGCGAATTTTGCCTGGTACCTCCGCACAGAGGTTTTGACTGGTTGCGACAGCGTTCTCCGGACTCGCCGCTCCGGCCGCCTCGGTTCGCCCGCAGAGTAAGCCCCTTCGAGCCGCCGCTTTGGGTGGGAACCCGACGTCCCGCAGTGTCGCCATCTACGAAAGCGACCCAAGCGGACATGCGCATCAACGAAAACTCATTTGCATTCTCTTGTTCCGAAGGTCATCCCACACCCAACACCGGCACGCCGCGATCTCGATATGGTATCGTAGGCCTTGTTACTCTTCAGCAAGCGCCACACCGAGGCACCCCGGGGCTGGCAAGCATTTACGGTCGCATCTTGCTGGCAGTCGAGAAGGAGATCGACGTGATGCCGTCAACTCAGCGGGCGAATGCGTCATGAGAGGCAGCAGCGGGCAGATCATTACCACCCATGTCGGAAGCCTGCCACGGCCCGACGATCTGATCGAGCTCAATCGCCAGCGGCAGGAGGGCAATGCGATCGACGAGACCGTGTTCCAGCGTCGTCTCCGCGAGGCGGTCGGCGAGGTCGTGAAGCGACAGCGCGACCTCGGCATCGACCTGCCGGGCGATGGCGAATACGGCAAGGCGATGGGGGCGCGGGTCAATTACGGCGCCTGGTGGAGCTATTCCTTCCAGCGCCTGGGCGGCCTCACTCTCGGCACCGAGATCTACCGCCAGCCGGCGCGGCGCTCCGAGCCAGGCCGGATCCGCCTCACCAGCTTCCCCGACCGGCGCGACCGCGCGCTCTTCGCCGGCGCCTATGCCGATGCCGATTCCGGTGTCTCGACCATGCCGCGCGGCGGCGCCAGCTTCCGCCTGCCGGTCTGCGTCGGCCCGATCACTTATACCGGCCACGCGGCCATCAAGGCCGACATCGAGAACTTCAAGGCCGGGCTTAGGGCGGCGGGTGTTGCGGAAGGGTTCATGACGTCGATCGCTCCGGGGAGCGCCGCGCGCATCGGCAACGAGCATTACCAATCCGACGAGGCGATGCTCGAAGCCTGCGCCAATGCGATGCGCGAAGAGTACCAGGCGATCGTCGATGCCGGCCTGATCCTCCAGCTCGACGATCCTTCGATCGCCGAGAATTGGGACATGGTCAATCCCGAGCCGACGGTCGCGGACTATCGCAAATTCACCATGCTGCGGGTGGACGCGATGAACCATGCAATCCGCGGCCTGCCTAAGGATCGCATCCGCTTCCATCTCTGCTGGGGCAGCTGGCACGGGCCGCACGTCACCGACATTCCCTTGCGCGACATCGTCGACGTGATGCTGGCGATCGATTGCCAGGCCTATTCCTTCGAGGCCGCCAACGGGCGGCACGAGCATGAGTGGGAGGTGTGGCGTGAGGTGAAGCTGCCGCCCGGCAAGATCATCATGCCCGGCATCGTCAGCCACGCCACCAACGTGGTCGAGCATCCCGAGCTGGTGGCGCAGCGCATCATCCGCTTCGCCGAGGCGGTGGGGCCCGATAACGTCGTCGCCAGCACCGATTGCGGCCTCGGCGGCCGCATCCATCCGGAGATCGCCTGGGCCAAGCTGCGCACGCTGGCCGACGGCGCGGCGATCGCCAGCAAGCGGCTCTTCCAATGAGCGGGGCAAGATGACCGGGGGTCAAGAATTCGAAGCCGATTGACACATGAGCCCGAAACCATCGCGCCGTCGACTTTCTGCTCTTGGCACGAAGCGACGGTGAAGCGAACTTCCGCTGCAGGTCAAACGCGGTCTTCGGCTGGCGGTACCCTTATTGGGTCTTGACCGTAGTGAAAATCGGCGTTGCCCAGACCATCGGGCCGACGCCGCTCAGAGGTAGATTGCGCAGCCCCGAGCTTCAAGATCGGCGAACCACGGAGGGGGCGCCAGTGTGGCGATCCAGCGCAAATCCAGCTTTTCCAATCGAGGCAGCGCCGCCAAAGCCGCGGGCAGTTGCGTTAGTGGGTTGCCCCGCAGATCGATCTGCCGCAACTCCGACAGGGCGCCAAGGCTTTCCGGCAGCGATGTGAGCTGGTTGTTCCGGAGGTGAAGTTCGCGCAGGCGGGAGAGCCTTCCGACACGGTCAGGGATCGACGTCAGCCGATTGTCGGTCACCCGCAGCTCAATCAGGCTTTCCATATGGGTAACGACCTCAGGGATTGTCTCGAACAGGTTCTGGCTGAGGTTCAGGTAGCGCAGCTTGGCCAGTCGCTGCAGCGATCGAGGCAGCGTTGTCAGTTCATTGTCGTGCAGATAAATAAAGTCGCCAAGGCCGCCGAGATCGCCCAAAGCGTCCGGCAAGCGGGCAAGCTTGTTGTGACCGAGATCAAGCGTGCGCAGCTTGTTCAAGCCGCCGATTCGGTCGGAGATGTCCGACAACCCGTTCTCCGCCAGAACCAAGGATACGAGCTCAGTTCGCTCCCAGACCCATGTCGGGACGACACCGAGCCCTTTCTTCCAGAGCGAGAGGTTCGATCCCGCAAGGTCTTGCATCAGGTGACATTAGCTCCCTTCGCATCCGCAAGCCCAGTCAACCTTGCTTGGACCGCCTTGCCAGCCGTCGCTTCAGAAAAGCGATGCCGGCGAGAAGCTGGTTTTCGCTCAAGGGCACATGCGGATGCACCAGGGTCTCGCCGCCGCCGACCTCGGGTGTGACCGCAGCGGCGACGTCGAGGGCCGTCCGGGTGCAGATCGTCTCATCCATCGTCGTCGCAAAGCACTCCCTCTCGCCGATCTCGTCACGCTCGGGCGCCTCGCGCGAAAATTCGCGGACATCCGGCAGCGCCGCTTGCACCGCCGCTCCATCGCGCTCCCGCCGGCGGTTCGAGGACGGCAGCAGGGCACTCAGCTCCGCCGCGAGCGCCGCGATCTCGGCGGCGGCGGAGGAATCCTCGGCGCATTCGGTAATCCCCCAGCCGTCGCAGAAGGCGGCAGCGAAAGCGACGCGATTGCCGATGCCGGTGGCGGCAAGGCCCACGTCGTAGCGGGCGAGCTCCTCGCGCATCGCCGCGGTCAGGGACGCGCGGGCGGGGACGCGGTTCAGCACCAGCAGCGCCGGAACCTGCTCGCGCTGCGCCAGCTCGAGCGTCGACAAGGTCGCCCACACATCGACCGGCGAGGGCTGCACCGGCACCACGACGAGGCCGGCGCATTTCATCACGTGGCGAATCTCGATGTCGGCGCTGGCCGCGCTGTCAACCAGAAGGATATCGCAGTCGCGGGCGCGCCTCAGAATCTCGCCGGGGACGCGCCAGCCGGTCGTGGCGGCGAATCCCAGGCCCGTCCGGCCGTCGACCCGCCGCGCCTCGCGCCGCTGATGCCAGCGCGTGAGGCTCGCTTGCGGATCGGTGTCGATGAGCGCCACCCTATACCCCATCGCCGCCCAGGCAACGCCCAAATGCGCGGCCAGCGTGGTCTTGCCGGCACCGCCCTTGCGCTGCGCGACGACGATGGTGGTCGCCGTCATTCCCGCGGCGTCTCGAGGAGCGAAAACCCTTTATCGCGCATGCTCGCCTGGATGAGGGCGCGGGCGCGCTGCTGCACCGCTTCCGCTTCGGCGTCCTTGGCGGCGACTGGGCGCTGCTCCCCCGAGCGGCCGACGCTCCAGGCTTCCGCCGGGGCGCCGGGCTTCTCCATCCCTTGCAGCTGCTCCAGGCAATTGGCCAAGCCGTTGGCCAGCTGCAACGATTCGGCGGCCGTGAGCGTGACGCGAAATCCGCCAAGAATGATATTGACCTCAGCCGACGCGACGTTGGCGAGAACCGTCAGTGACTCTTGTATGACTTTCATTGTCCTCCCCCGCACCATGGCGTGCACCGCTATTACCTAGTACTCGCCGCTTCCGAGTCGGCGCAAGCGCTCTTTCAGCGATCGACCGCCCGCGCCCGACCTTGTATGGAGGGGAATGCGGAGGAGGGAGCCATGGGTCGATTGGAGGGGCGGGTTGCCATCGTCACCGGCGCGAGCCGCGGCATCGGCCAGGCCATCGCCGGGCTTTTTGCCGGCGAAGGCGCCAAGGTGGTCTGCGCGGCGCGTACGCTCAACGAAGGCGATCACCGCTTTGCCGGTTCGCTCACCAGCACCGTGGCGGCGATCCGCGCCGCGGGCGGCGAGGCGATGGCGGTGGCCGCCGATGTCTCGGCGGAGGGCGATTGCCATGCGCTCGTGGAGCGGGCGCGCGCCGCCTTTGGCCCGATCGACGTGCTCGTGAACAATGCGGCGCTCAACTACTACATTCCGACGGTGGACTATCCCACCAATCGCTGGGTCAAGGCATTTGCGGTCAATGTGCACGCGCCCTTCATGCTGGCGAAGGCGGTGCTGCCCGACATGATCCAAAGGCGCCAGGGCGCCATCGTCAATATCAGCTCCGGCGCGGCGATCGGACCAGGCCGGGGCCCCTACGCCGATCAGACCGTACGCGGCGGCGTCATGTATGGCGCGAGCAAGGCGGCGCTGGAGCGCATGACGCAAGGCTTGGCCCAGGAGCTGGCGCAGTACGGCGGCATCGCTGTCACCGCGGTCTCGCCATCGCAGGTCGTGCCGACACCGGGCACCATTCACCACAAGCTGGTGAGCGGCGTCGATGATCCGCGGGGCGAGCCGCCGGGGCTGATGGCGCGGGCGGCACTGTTGCTGGCGAGCGAGCCTGCGGCAAAGATCAACGGCCGCGTCACCTACAGCCAGCAAATCCTGAAGGAGTTCGGCTGGATCGATCACGCCCGCGGCCGCGGCATCGACAGCGCCGGCAGCGGCTTCTCCCAGATCTGAGGCGCCAGCCATGCCGAAGGACCAACATGGGCTCGCGATCACCACGTCCTCCGAGGATGCGGCGCAGGGCTTCGACGGCGCGTTCCAAGCCTATCTGAAATATCGCGCCGACCTGCCGCAGCATCTCGCCCGCACGCTTGCTGCCGATCCCGAGTTCGGTCTCGCGCATTGTCTTTCCGGCTATCTCGCGCTGCTGTCCTTGAAGCTCGCCAACGTTGCGGCCGCCGCCGCGGCGGCGCGCGCCGCCCGGGCGATGACGGTGAAGGCCACGGCACGGGAACAGGCTCATGTAGCGGCACTGGAGGCGTGGATCGCCGGCGACATCGACGGCAGCCTGCGGATCTGGGACGACCTCGTCCGCCAGCATCCGACCGACCTGCTCGCGTTCCGGCTCGCTCATTTCCATAATTTTTGGCTGGGGCGGCGAGACGCCATGCGCGCTTCGGCCGAGCAAGTGCTGCCGAACTGGGACCGCGAGATGTCGGGCTACGGCACCGTCCTCTCCTGCCGCTGCTTTGCCGAGGAGGAGTGCGGCGATTACGCGACAGCGGAGTCCTCGGGACGCGCCGCGCTCGAGTTCGACCCCGCCGACCTCTGGGGCTTGCATGGCGTCGCCCACGTCATGGAGATGCAGGGACGCCGCCGCGAAGGTATCGATCTTCTGGAGCAGTACGAACGCTACTTCACCGGCGGCAACAACTTCATCCATCATCTTTGGTGGCATCGCGCGATGTTCCATCTGGAAGAGCGCGAATTCGACGCGGTGCTCAAGCTCTACGATCGGCGCTTCCGCAACCTCACCTCGCCGCTGGTTGAGGCGCTGCCCGACCTTTACATCGACGTGCAGAATGCGGCCTCGATGCTGTTTCGCCTGGAGCGTCACGGCATCGACGTCGGCTCCCGCTGGATCGAGATCGCCGAGAAGGCCGAGCAGCGGATCGGCGATTGCCTCTCGGCCTTCACCGAGCCCCACTGGATGATGGCGCTGGCCGCGACCGGGCGGGACGCCGCCGCGCAGCGGCTGCTGGCGGCGATGCACGACTTCGGGCGTGGTCCCGGCGCCGTCGCGCAGATCGTCGGCACCGTCGCGTTGCCTGTCTCAGAGGCGGTGCTGGCGCATCGGCGCGGCGAATACGGGAAGGCCGTCGATCGCATGCGGCCGGTCCTCGACGAGATGCACCGCCTCGGCGGCAGTCATGCGCAACAGGACGTGCTGCAGCAGGTCTTTCTCGACTCGGCGGTGAAAGCAAACCGCGGCGACGATGTTCGCCGGATG
>DATJAV010000360.1:0-2894 GCA_035515835.1 Allostellaceae bacterium | reverse complement strand
TTATCACCCGGTGGGCATGGCGATCCTGATCGAGGCGTCGCAGGCGCGGGGCCGGACGCTCGCCTTCAACGGTGTCTGCGGCAATGCCGGTGTCTCGCTCGCCGCCGGCGTTTCCGGCGCGCTCGCCTACTGGATCAGCTGGCGCGCGGCCTTCCTTATTCCGGGCGCCGTTGCGCTCGCCCTCGGCGTGGCGCTGGCGCTGCTGGTGGGGCAGGGGCGGGTGGTGGCGGCCAAGACCGATCGCCGGCCACAGCCCGAGCCCGGCCGTGGCGAGGTACGACGCGCCTTCTTCGCTCTCTCCGTCACCATGCTGGCGGCGGGCATCATCTATCAGGCACTGACCGTGGCGCTGCCGAAGCTCTTCGAGCTCAGGCTCCCCGGCCTCACCGCCGGCGGCACGCTGGGCGCCGGCGGCTTCGCCAGCCTCGTCTTCCTCGAGGGCATGTTCATTCCGCTGATCGGCGGCCGTCTCGCCGACCGCTATTCGCTGAAATGGGTCTATGTCGCGAGCTGGCTCGTCGCCGTCCCCGTGCTGTTCCTCAGCATGCGGCTTCTCGAGCTGCCGCTATTCGCCGCCACCATCGTCGTCTTCTCGATGATCTCGGTTTCGACGCCGGCCGAGAACGCGCTTCTGGTGCGCTACACGCCGGGGCGTTGGCGCGCCACCGCCTTCGGTGCCAAATTCGTGCTGTCGCTGGGCGTGAGCTCCTTGGGCGTGCCGCTGGTGGGCTTCATCTTCGACCGCACCGGCGATTTCGCCTGGCTCTTCGTCGTGCTGGGTGCGCTCGCCGCCGTCATCGTCACCGCCGGGATCTTCCTGCCGCGGGACGGCGCGACGGCGGAGTCCGCGGCAGCGCCGGTACCCGCCGAATGAGCTTCGCCATTGATCGCGTCGATCATTTCGTTCTGACCGTGACCGATCTCGCGGACTCGCTCCGCTTCTATGAGCGCGTGCTGGGTGCGCGGATCGTGCCGCCCCATAGGGGCCTGGGCCCCACCGCCGTCGCCTTCGGCCGGCAGAAGATCAACCTCCATGTGCGGGGGCACGAGTTCGAGCCCAAGGCGACGGTCCCGACGGTCGGCGCCGGCGATTTCTGTCTCATCACCGAAGCGGCGATCGAGACGGTGGTGCAGCATCTGGGCGACTGCGGCGTCGCCATCGAAGTCGGCCCCGTGCCGCGCATGGGTGCGCTTGGGCCCATGACCAGCGTCTACTTTCGCGATCCCGACGGGAACCTCGTTGAGGTGGCGAAGTACGGCTGAGGCTCCGTTGCTATCGTGCGTCCTTGGACGCAATCCGCTCCTGCGGCCTAAGTGTTCCGCAGCCGCATCGCCTTCTCCAGCCCCCGATCGAGATCGGCGATGATGTCGGCGACGCTCTCGATGCCGATCGAGAGCCGCACCACGTCGGGCCCGGCGCCGGCGGCAATCTGCTGCTCGGCGGTGAGCTGGCGATGCGTGGTGGAGGCGGGGTGGAGGATAAGCGAGCGCGTGTCGCCGACATTGGCGAGATGCGAGAGGAGCTCGACACTCTCGACCAGCGCCACGCCCGCTTCATAGCCCCCCGTTAAGCCGCAGGTGAAGACCGAGCCCGCGCCCTTCAAGTACTTCCGCGCGAGCGCGTGATACTTGCTCGACGGCAGCCCGGCATAAGCAACCCAAGCGATGGCGGGGTGGGAGGCGAGGTGCTCCGCCACCCTCTGCGCGTTCTCGACATGCCGCTCCATGCGGAGCGGCAGCGTCTCGATGCCGGTGATGGTGAGAAACGCATTGAGCGGCGCCATGGTCGCGCCCAAGTCGCGCAAACCCACGGCGTGGCCGTGCACGGTGAGCGCCAAGTCGCCGAAGGTCTCGTAGAAGCGGAGCCCGTGATAAGCGGGCTCGGGCTCGGTCAGTGACTTGAATTTGTCGTTCTGCGACCAATCAAAGCGGCCGCTATCGACGACGATGCCGCCCATGGCGTTGCCGTGGCCCGATAGGAACTTCGTCGTCGAATGAACGACGAGGTCGGCGCCCCAACGCATGGGTCGGCAGAGATAGGGCGACGCCATGGTGTTGTCGACGATAAAGAGGAGCCCTGCGTCGTGCGCGATCCCGGCGATCGTCTCGAGATCGACGACGACCCCCGTTGGGTTGGAGAGGCTCTCGACGAAGATCGCCTTGCAGCGCGGCGTGATCGCGCGCTGGAAATTTTCGGGCTCGTCGGCATCGACGAAAATGCAGTCCCAGCCGAATTTCTTGAAGCTCCGCCCGAACTGGGTAATGGAGCCGCCATAGAGCTTGTTGGAGGCGATGAACTGGTCGCCCGGCTCCATGAAGGAGAAGAAGGCCAGCATCTGCGCCGCATGGCCCGAAGCGACCGCGATTGCGCCGCGTCCGCCTTCGAGCGTTGCCACGCGCTCCTCGAGCACCGAGACCGTGGGGTTGGTGAGCCGCGAATAGATATAGCCATAGGTCTGCAGGTTGAAGAGCGAGGCGGCGTGATCGACGTCGTCGAAGACATAGGCCGTCGTCTGGTAGATGGGCGTGCTGCGCGCGCCCGTCACCGGATCAGGCGACGCTCCCGCATGGACCGCCAGCGTCTCGAAGCCGGGGGCGCCAGGCTTCTCGGTCATATCAGATCTTCCTGCGCTTGCTGGAGATGATGCCGGTATTGACGCCGCTCCAGGCGAGCTCGCCATGGAGCCGCGAATATTCGATCTTGGGGCAGCGGTTCATGACCACCTGAAGACCCGCCGCCTCGGCCTTGGCCGCCGCCGCGTCGTGGCGGACGCCGAGCTGCATCCAGACCACCTTGGCGCCCATGGCGATCGCGTCATCGACGATCGGCGGCACCGCATCGGCACGCCGGAAGATATCGACCATATCGACCCTTACTGGAATGTCGCGCAGGC
>DATJAV010000359.1:0-5364 GCA_035515835.1 Allostellaceae bacterium | reverse complement strand
TGGAGTGCTCTGAGCCTGTTGACCTCGGCGGTGAGGCGATCCGGTTGCTGCTCGACCGCGGCGAGCCGCTGCGCCACCGCGTCGACCTCGGCGGCGCTCGCGGCGTTCCCGAAGAATTGCACATCGGCGACCGCGTCGTTGGGATCGATGATCTCTCGGCCAATGCCTGCCGCAGCAGGGCGAGGCCCGCCGGCGTGTGGTCGGAAAGCCCGAAGTTGCGGAAGTCCCCAAGCGGGAGGAAACATCAGCAACTTAAGCGCATCGTCGGGCGTCAAAGGCTCGTGATCGTGTAAGCGCGCTTCGATCTCTTGCTGCCGTCGCGCGAACTCGGCGAGAAACTTCTGCTCGTCACGACGGTAGCCAGCCGTTCTCTCGAGAGACCCTTGCCGCCTCACCTGCGCAGCGACCAGCAGCGGCACATAGCCGGCGAGTGCCGTGAGCGCTATTGCTGCCGCCGAGGACGAAGAGAGCCTCGGTTGCGGCCCCTCGTTTCCAGGCGAGGGCGCCGATAACGCCGGCGGTCAAACCGATGATGAGAAAGAAACCGACGCCGAGCGCGATCGTGGCCGGGCGGGGCACTGCCGGGTCCAAGAGATGATCGCCAACGAAGCTGGCAAGACCGAAGAGGCCGATGGCCGCCGCAAGCGCTTGCAGCGCGATGATCAGGTGCCACGCTTTCACGGGCGCCATAGAACCAGGAACGGAGGCTCAATTCCAGCCGCTTCGCGCTGATCGCCGCTCCGGCACGTTTCAATATCCCTGTGCCGGGCGGAGAAATAGCTGTCAGCTCTTGCCAAGCCGGATCTTGCTCTCCTCGCCCTTCAGCAAGCGGCGGATGTTGGCGTGGTGGCGGAGCACGACGAGGACGGCGAGCAGCGCCACCACCTCCGTCGTTTGCGGGTCGCGGATGAGGAACCAGGCGTAGAGCGGCGACAGGACTGCCGCGATCAGCGCCGCCAGCGACGAGTAGCGGGTCAGCACCGCCAGCGCCAGCCAAGTCGCCATCGCGGCGAGGCCCACGGGCCAGGCATAAGCGAGGAGGATGCCGCCCGAGGTGGCGACGCCCTTGCCGCCCTTGAAGCCGAGCCAGATGGGAAAGAGATGGCCGAGGAAGGCGAAGACGGCGGCGATCGCCGCCATGTCGGGACCGAGCTGCTCGGCCAGCGCCACGGCGAGCGCGCCTTTCCCGGCATCGAGCAGCACGGTGAGCGCCGCCAGCCCCTTGTTGCCGGTGCGCAGCACATTGGTGGCGCCGATATTGCCGGAGCCGATATGGCGAATGTCGCCGTAGCCGCCGAGCTTGGTCAGCAGCAGCCCGAAGGGGATCGAGCCCAAGAGATAGGCGACCACCGCCCCGGCCAGGAACGGCCACGTATATGTGAAATCGCCCATCGGATGCGGCATCGCCGCCTCAATCGCCTCTCGCCGCCGTCTCGGCCATCCTGCGCTCTGGCGCCAGCACGGCCGTGCAGAGATCGCGCACCAAGCGCGCGGTGCGCAAATCTCTGTCGAATTCCGGAATGTACTCGACGATCTCGAGGCCCAAGAGGCGCGGATCGCCGGCGATATTCCGGAGCGCCGCGAGCGTCGGCACCGCGCGCAGGCCGTGCGGCTCCTTGAGACCGATCCCCGGCGCGTCGATTGGATCGAAGCCATCGAGATCGATCGAGAGGCCGAAGCCCTTCGTGCCCCGCGTGGCAATCGCCACCGCCTCCTCGATCGCGCGAGCGATGCCGCGGCGCTCGACTTCGTCCATCAGCACGACGCGGACGCCCAGCCGCTTCAGCAGCGCCATCTCGCCCTCCTCATAGGAGCGGATGCCGATATAGCAGACATGCTCGGGCCGAAGCACGCCGCCGCAGATGGCGAGAAAGGGCGGAAGCCCATAGCCCAACAGCGCCGC
Source organism: Allostellaceae bacterium (assembly GCA_035515835.1). Lineage (GTDB taxonomy): Bacteria > Pseudomonadota > Alphaproteobacteria > ATCC43930 > CGMCC-115725 > DAHUYF01. The sequence goes on along the minus strand of DATJAV010000359.1, from coordinate 3,461 downwards.
GCCACCCATGCCATGGGCATTCATCGACGGCGTCGTCGCCACCGTATGCGCATCGATATGCGCATCGAGCCAGACGAGCCCGAGCGGCTCGCCGCCATAGGCGCGCGCGACGCCGCCCCATGTCCCCATCAAGACGGAGTGATCGCCGCCCAGCACGACCGGGAAACGCCCGGCACCGATCTCGCCGGCGACGCAATCGGCCAGCGCCGCGGCGTGGCGCGCGACCAGCGACAACGCCTCGGGCTTGCCGACCTTGGGATGTTCGCGCCAGCGTTTTTCGGGAGCGATCATTGCCCGCCATTCCGCATCGAGCCCGGCCGCGCGCAGCTGTTCGGCAAGGCCCTCAGCCTTGAGCGCCGCCGGGCCCTCCTCGGTGTGGCGAAAGCCGGCGCCCCATCCCGATGCGGCGCCGATCAGAGCGATCTTCGTCATCTCAATCCTGCTGAATGAAGACGCTGCGGCCGGCGACGACGGTGCGCAGAACGCGCCCCTGCACGGGGCGGCCGTCATAAGGCGCGTTCTTCGATTTAGAGCGGAGAGCGTCCACGTCAATACGCCAGGGGCGCTCGAGATCGAAAATCACCAGATCGGCGGCGGCGCCGACCGCAAGGCGCCCCGCCGGCAGACGCAAGATGTCGGCGGGCCGGTAAGTCAGCGCTGCCAAGGCCTCGCTCAAGGCGAGATGACCGTTGTGATAGAGCTCGAGCGCAAGCGGCAGCAGCGTCTCGAGGCCGATGATGCCGCTCGCCGCCGAGGCGAAGGGGAGGCGCTTCGATTCCTGGTCGTGCGGCGCATGGTCGCTGGCGATGGCGTCGATCGTGCCGTCCTTCAACCCGGCGATGACGGCGCGGCGGTCCCATTCGCTGCGGAGCGGCGGCGACACCTTGGCGAAGCTGCGGTAGTCGCCGACCGCGGTCTCGTTGAGCGCGAAATAATGGGGCGCGGTATCGCAGGTGACCGGGAGGCGCCGCGCCTTGGCGGCGCGGATCGCGGCGATCGCCGCCTCGGTCGAGACATGCGCGATGTGGAGCCGACCGCCGGTGACCTCGGCGAGCCGCAGGTCGCGCTCGACCATAATGAGCTCCGCCACCGGCGGGATGCCGGGAAGGCCGAGCCGCGTCGCCACCTCGCCCTCGTTCATCGCGCCGCCGGCGGCGAGGCTCGGCTCCTCGGGATGCTGCATCACCAGGAGGTCGAAGGTGCGGGCATAGGAGAGCGCGCGACGCATCACCTGCGCATCGGCGATCGCTTGGCCGGCATCGGTGAAGGCGAGCGCGCCGGCGCCGGCGAGCAGGCCGAACTCGGTGAGCTCGCGGCCCTTCAGGCCCTTGGTCGCCGCGGCATAGGTCCGGATGCGCGCCAAGCCCACGTCGCGCGAGCGCCGCGCCACGAACTCGACCAGCGCCACGTCGTCGATGACGGGATCGGTATTGGGCAGCGCCACCATGGTGGTGACGCCGCCCGCGACCGCGGCGAGGCCTCCCGTCGGCATCGATTCCTGATGCTCAGCGCCGGGCTCGCGCAGCTCGACCCGCATGTCGACGAGTCCCGGCGCGAGGCAGGCGCCCGCGCACTCGATCGTCTCGGCGGCGCCGGAAGGATCCACCTTCCCCAGCGCCGCGATGCGCCCTTCCTCGACCAGAAGGTCGCCCCGCTGGTCGAGGCCGCTGGCGGGATCGAGGAGGCGCGCGTTGCGGAAGAGCGTGCGCGCCGTCATGTCACCGGCGGCGTGTTGGAAAGCGTCTGCGTCAGCACCTCGAGGCAGGCCATGCGCACCGCCACGCCCATCTCGACCTGTTGGCGGATGAGCGAGCGGTCGATGTCATCGGCGACGTCGGTGTCGATCTCGACGCCGCGGTTCATGGGTCCGGGATGCATGATGAGCGCATCGGGTTTGGCCGCCGCGAGCTTCGCGTAATCGAGGCCGAAGAAGTGGAAATACTCGCGGATGGACGGCACGAAGCTGCCATGGAAGCGCTCGGTCTGGAGGCGCAGCATCATGATGATGTCGACGTCTTTCAGACCCTTCGCCATGTCGTGGAAGACCTCGACGCCGAGTCGCTCGATCTCCGCCGGCAAGAGCGTGAGCGGCGCCACCACGCGGACGCGTGCGCCCATGGTGTTGAGAAGCGCGATATTGGAGCGCGCCACGCGGCTGTGCAGGATGTCGCCGCAGATGGCGACGACGAGTCCCTGAAGCCGGCCTTTGCGGCGGCGCACGGTGAGCGCGTCGAGCAGCGCCTGCGTCGGATGCTCGTGGCTGCCGTCGCCGGCGTTAATGACGGCGCAGTCGACCTTCTCGGCCAGGAGCTGCACCGCGCCCGATTCGGGATGGCGCACCACCAGCACGTCGGGATGCATGGCGGTCAGCGTCATCGCCGTGTCGATGAGCGTCTCGCCTTTCTTCATCGAGCTCGCCGGCACCGACATATTGATGACGTCGCCGCCCAGTCGCTTCCCCGCCAGCTCGAAGGAGGTGCGCGTCCGCGTCGAATTCTCGAAGAAGAGATTGATGACGGTGCGGCCGCGCAGCAGCGACTGCTTCTTGTCGACCTGCCGGTTCTGCTCGACATAGCTCTCGGAACGGTCGAGCAGCAGCGTGATCTCGTCCGGCGACAGCCCCTCGATCCCCAGCAGATGGCGATGCGGATAGGCGAGGGACGACGTACCGGTGGTCATTAAAGGGCGGACTATAAGCGCAGCGCTTCCGGCGGGCAAGCCGCGATCGCGCTGCGCCTCGCTATCGGGCGGCACAACTCCCTCCGCGCGTCAGCGGGGAGAGGGAGAGGCCCATCGTGCAGCGATGGGGAGGGTGAGGTGTCTTTCCGGCGAAGGCTCGTTAATAACGTCCACCGACCATGGTTCGTTCCGTGACATATACATTCGCCGGCACCGGCGGGCGCATGTGAGCGGTTTCATCCTGAGCGGAAAGGTACCCACCGGTCGCCGCGCCAAATCGTCAATTCGCGAAGGAGCGAAACGCCCATGACAAATTGGTCGTTACGATCACGCCACGGGAGAAGGACGCGGTCATAGCGTGTATTCAAGAGCGCGCCATCGGACGTGCTCACCAGGGCTCGGACGCTTTCGATGCGGATGGATCGGCTGCGCCCCGTCTCCATATATGCTTCCCCTTGGCGTGCGCCGTAGTGGCGGTCGGGAACCTCGTCGAACCCGCGGCCGATCGCCAGCATTCCTTCGCACGGACGGATGTGCGCGAAGCCACCGCCGATGCGCTCGAAAACGAGGCGTGACGAGGGCGCCTGCCGCCGCAGTAGAACCATGCGCTGTGAGATCCTGCCCGCCCGAAGGGCGGCATCGACATCCCCTGTGAGGGCGCCGCGCGTCTCGCGCCACAGGCAAATGAGCGGCTCAAGCTGAACGAAGCTCGGAGAGGAGAGGGCGGTCAACGGTCGTGTCAGCGCGAGCCAGGTTGACAATGCAGGGTTCGGCTCAGTGGC
>DATJAV010000358.1:0-5419 GCA_035515835.1 Allostellaceae bacterium | reverse complement strand
CTTCGGGCCGCAAGAAGCTGTTGAGCCGGTCCTGGATCCTCATCGGCGGCATCTTGGCGGCGATCATCGCCATGCCTTCGACGATCAGGTGGCGGCGAAAGCGGCGCTCCTCGACGTCCTGGCCGAGCCGAGCCGCCGCGGGCATGTAGATCATGCGCGCCGAGAGGACGCCATGGAGGGTGGAGAGGAAGGCGACGGCGAGGCTCGGGGCGACCCCCGACACGTCGCCCGAAAGGTTGGCGAGGAGCGCCACCATGCCGACCAGCGTGCCGACCATGCCGAAGGCGGGCGCGTGGCTCGCCATGGCGTGGAGGATGTCGACGGGCGTGCTGTCGCGCTCGTATTCGGCCTCGGCGGCCCGCTCCATCATGGCGCGGATGTCGTCCGCGCCGTAGTCGCTCAGCACCATGTTGAGCCCGTACTTGATGAAGGGGTCTTCGATTTCGCTCCGCGGGATGGCGGTAACGGCGTTCATCGTGCCCCGGTCCTTGACAAGGCCGGCCCATTTGGCGATGCGCGCCATGTCCCCGATCAGGCGGTCCTGCACGGGTCCCGGCTCCCGCAGCATGCCGATGACGGCGGCAAGCGCCTTGCGGACGTCGTCGGCGCGGAAGCTCATGAAGGCCACGGCGACGACCCCGCCGACGACGATCATGAGACCGCCAAGGCTGAAGAGAATCAGGAACCCGCGGGCGCCGAGCAGCATGGGGCTCAGCACGAGAAAGAGCCCGAACCCCGCGCCCAGAAGGGGCGCGCGGGCGTAACGCGGGCGAGCGGACGAGGGAGCGGTCGGTGCCTTGGCTTGTCGCATAGGATTTCGCCTGGGGTGAGCAGCGGTCCTCGCGACGGAGCAACGATCGTGCCAGCTGTCGGACGCCGCCGAGACGCCGGATTTGCGGTCCTTCGCCAACGGGAGCTGCGGCGGGCGATGGCCGGTAGGCAGATCTGACCCGGCATCGAGCGGACTCTTGCCGACGGCCATTCGGGCGTCGCCGCAATATTTCCCATAATATGCATTATGCGCCTTTGATGTCGTGGCGCGCCGCAACACCGAACACGGCGCTTCCCCCGCCCGGACGCTTCGGCTACATGATCCTGCGCCGCGCCGCTGCTGCAGCGGCTCACCCCGGAAACCAGGCTCCATTGAGCGATCTCGCCGAACTTGCCGCTCCCGCCTTTCGCGTGACCGCGAAGACCTGGACCGGCTTCATCGCCATGAGCGTCGGCATGTTCCTGGCGATCCTCGATATCCAGATCGTCGCGAGCTCGCTGCCGGACATCCAGGTCGGGCTGCGCATCGATTTCGACGACTTGAGTTGGGTGCAGACCGCCTATCTCATGGCCGAGGTCGTCGCCATTCCGCTGACGGGGTGGCTGACGCGGGTGATGTCGACGCGGGGCGCCTTCATCGCCGGCATGGTGGGTTTCACTTTGGCGAGCGCCGCCTGCGGCCTCTCCTCGGGCTTCTGGACGCTGATCCCGGCCCGCGTCATCCAGGGCTTTTGCGGCGGGCTTCTCATTCCGCTTGTCTTCTCCGCCGTCTTCCTCATCTTCCCGCCGGTCTTGCGCGCCCGCGCCACCGTCATCTGCGGCCTCTTGGCAATGCTGGCGCCGACGCTGGGGCCGACCGCGGGCGGCTTCATCACCGACACCCTCTCCTGGCATTGGCTCTTTTTCATCAATGTCATTCCGGGGATCATCGTCATCGTGCTCGTCGCCGGCGCCGTGACCGTCGACCAGCCGAATTGGCGGGCCTTCGGCTCCGTCGACCTCCTGGCGCTCCCCTTTCTCGCGGTCTCGCTCGGCAGCCTGCAGGTGCTCCTTCAGGAGGCGCCGCACCGCGGCTGGGGCGACCCCGGCATGCTCAGCCTCGCCGCCCTTTGCCTCTTCGGCGGCGGGACGGCGATCTGGCGCTCGCTCACGCATCCCCAGCCGCTCATCGACCTCACTGCCTTTCGCCAGCGCAATTTCGCCCTCGGCTGCTGCTTCAGCTTCGTGCTCGGCGTGGCACTTTACGGCGCAACCTACCTGCTGCCGGTCTTTCTCGGCGTGGTCCAGTATTACGAGGCCTTCGACATCGGCCTCATCATGATGGTGACCGGCGCGACGCAGCTGATGATGGCGCCGGTCTCCGCCTTCCTCCAGAAGCGCTTCGACGCGCGGCTGATGATCGGCATCGGCTTTGCGCTCTTCGCAGTCGGCCTCATAACCAATGGCTTCATGACCTATGACACCACCTTCTGGGGGTTGTTCTGGCAGCAGGTCGCACGGGGCGCCGCCATCATGCCCTGCATCCTCGCCTCCACCGCGCTCGCCATGAACGACTTCGAGCCCGCCCGCGTCCCCAATGCCAGCGGCCTCTTCAATCTGATGCGCAATCTGGGTGGCGCCATTGGCCTGGCGCTCATCGACACCGTGATCGAGCGGCGCGCGCCCGGCCATGTCGAGACGATCGTCGAGCGCCTCAAAGCCGGCGACCCCTTGATGGCGATTTTCGTCGGCCTCGACCCCGCGCGTTTCCACAACACGCCCATTGGCAACGTCGACGAGGCCACCCGCAAGGCGGTCGAGCCGCTGGTGCGGCGCGCCGTGCTCGTCTGGTCGCTCGACGATGCCTGGATCTTTGCCGGCGCGCTGGTTCTGCTGGCGCTGCTGCTGCTGCCGCTGCTGCACCGACCGACGCGAAGCGCCTCGGGCGGACCCCTGTCCTGAACCCGGCGGCGCCCTATCTCGTCATCGCCGCCGGCAGCGCGCTAGGCGGCCTCGCCCGCTACGGCACGGGCCTCTTGGCGGTCGCTCTCTGTGGGCCAGGCTTTCCCTGGGGGACCATCATCGTCAACCTGCTCGGCTCCTTCATCATCGGCGGCTTCGCCACCCTCACGGGGCCCGATGGCCGGGTCTATGTGGCGCCCTTCGGCCGGCAGTTCGTCATGGTTGGGTTCTGCGGCGGCTATACCACCTTCTCCGCTTTCAGCCTCGAGACGCTGCAGCTGCTGCAAGCGGCCCGGCCCTTCGCCGCGGCCGCCAATGTCGCCCTCTCCTTGGCGCTCGGTCTCCTCGCGATCTGGTTAGGCCACGCGCTAGCGCAACGGGTTAATCGGCTGTGATAGAAACCGGCAACAGAGGTTTGATGTTATTACATTGTTGGATCGGCCGACCGTGCTAGGCGGGTTCTGGATCGCGCTCGGGAGCGCGCTCGGCGGCATGGGGCGCTATGCCTTGTCGGGATTCGTGGCGCGCCGCGTCGGCGAGACCTTTCCCTGGGGCACGCTGAGCGTCAATGTATCGGGCTGCGTCGTCATCGGACTCTTTGCCGCGTTCATTGCGACCGGCGGCCCGTGGCCGGCAGCGTCACCGTGCGGGAACTCGTCTTGATTGGCCTCTGCGGCGGCTATACCACCTTCTCTTCCTTCAGCCTCCAGACGCTGAGCCTGGGGCGCGAGGGTGAATGGGGACGCGCGCTGGGCAACGTCCTGGGCTCGGTCGCGCTGTGCGTCATTGCCGTCTGGCTCGGCTATCGGGCGGGCGCGCTCATTTCCGGAGGATGACCTGATGCAACTCCCCCGCGACGCGCTGTTGCTGCGCATCTTCATCGGCGAGGCGGATCGCCACGAGCACCAACCGCTCTTCGAGGCGATCGTGCTCAAGGCACGCGAGCAGCGTCTCGCCGGCACCACCGTCCTGCGCGGCCCGATGGGCTTCGGCCATTCGAGCCGGCTTCATACCGCCAAGGTGCTGCGCCTCTCCGAAGACCTGCCGATGGTGATCGAGATCGTCGACAGCGAAGAGAAGATCAAGGCCTTCCTGCCGCTCCTCGACGGCGTGATGCCGAGCGGGCTCGTCACTCTCGAGAAGGTCCAGGTCCTGCAATACGGGACGACAAGGGCCGATTGAGGCGAAGCCCTATCGCGCCCGGACGTCGGCGGCGACCGGGCTTTGGCCGTATTGCAGCACTTTCACCTTTTCCATTGTCACGAGGCCGCTGCCGATCATCGCGTCGAGCACGGGAAGGAACGCTTCGATCTTCTCCTCGCTGTCGACGATCTCGATCACCATCGGCAGGTCTTCGGAGAGGCGCAGGATCTTTGCCGAGTGGAGCCGGCTCGAATGGCCGAAGCCCATCGGGCCGCGCAGCACGGTGGCGCCCGCCAGATGCATCTCGCGCGCCTTGAGAACGACCGCTTCATAGAGCGGTCGCGCCCCGCAGCGCTCATTCTCGCCGAAGAATATTCTCAGCAGCACGGCGTCCCGAGGGATCTGCATGCGCGCCTCCCTCTTCTAGAGTCGGCCGCTGCTAGGGCTCGCGTCGGCCGCGAACCGCGAGGCGCATCGACGCAGCGATGCCGGGAGCGCGAGCGCGATCCATAGCGAAGAAGTAAGCCAGGCGTTATCCAAAGCGTCCTCCTTCTGCCTGGCGCCGCGATCGAGCGGCGTTTGCGTTTTCGTGAAGGAGGCAACGTGAGCCCACTCATGGCTCCCACCGCATCGCTTCACGCGGCAGGAGTCATCAGCCCTCGCGGGCGGTTTCGGGGGACCCCATCCCCAGTGCGAAAAACGATACCCCCAATCGGCCCGGCAGGCAACAAGAGCGCCGGCGCGCTCAGCGTCCCGCAAGCAACATGTCCGCGACCTCGACGAAGCCTGCGCCGCCCGGTCCTCGCGTCACCCATGGCGGCAGAGCGTTGAGCCGGTCGCGATAGTCGGTCACGGTCGAGACGCCGACCGAATTCGGAAAGAAGCGAAACATCGGCTCGTCGTTGAGAGAGTCGCCGACATAGAGGACGGCTTCCTTCTCCGCCGCGAGATCGAGGGCGAGAAGCTCCCCCGCCATGCGGAGCGCCATCTTGAGCTTGTCGAAGCCGCCGAGCCAGCCCATCACCCAGAGCGTGTTGATCGTCGCCGTGGCGCCGGCATCGCGCCAGGCGGCAGCCATGCGCGTGGCAAGGTCGCTCTCGCCCGCCGCCTGCAGCGCCCAAGTGGTTTGGCGGAAAGGCTGATCCGCCGCGGTGATCGCCTCGGGGACCGCCGCTCGGATCTGCGCGGCGATCCCGGCCAGGCGCGTCATGCTCCGCGCGCGCTCATCCTCCGATTGCCAGAAGGCACGGCGCAATTCCCGCCCTTCGCCGGCGCGACTGAAGCAAAGCCCGCCATTCTCGCCGATAACGGCGCGAACCGGCCACATCCGCGCCATGAGATCGCACCAGCCAGCGGGTGCCGCCGTGACGGGGATGACGAGGATGCCGGCGCGCTCGAGCCGCTCCAAGGCATCATAAGCGCCCGCGCCGAGCCGTCCCGCAAACGTCAGGGTGTCGTCGACGTCGGTGAGGACGAGCCTGATCTTGCGGCACAAGGCGGCGGGGAAGTCGCTGATGGGTCTCATCGCCTTGGCCTCGTCTCTGACGGCGGTGCTAGCATCGAA
>DATJAV010000357.1:0-9187 GCA_035515835.1 Allostellaceae bacterium | reverse complement strand
AAGCGTTGCGGCACCAGCTGGAAGACCGCGCCGTTGCCCATGCCGAGCGCGAGCACGCCGGCGGAGAACAGCAGCATGGCAAACCAGGCGATCCCCGGCATGCTGGCGAGGTCCCAACCGTCGATGCCGGCTGCACTGGGTCCGCTCGGCAGCATCGCGATGGCAAGATAGGCAACGGCGACGACCGCGAAAAGCGCAAGCAATGTGCTGATGCCGCCCAGCCGATCGGCGATATGCCCGCCGAGCGGCCGAAACGCCGAGCCGAAGAGCACGATGACGGCCACGATGAACCCGGCGGTGACGCCTGAGACGTGGTATTGCAGCGTGAAATAAAGCGGCAATGCATTGGCGAGGCCGACAAAGCCGCCGAAAGTGATGAAGTAGAAGAACATGAAGCGCCAGCTGTCGGCGTCGGCGAGGAGCGCCCGGTAGCTGCGCCAGCTCGAGGGCTGCCGGCTGCCGGGCGCATCCTTGGCCACCAATCCGTAGAAGACCAAGGTCGGCGCCAATGCCAGAAGCAGAAAGCCGAAAGCGTTCCGCCAGCCGAAATGCTGGGCGAGCCAGGGCGCGGTCAGCGTCTCCAGCACGACCCCCATGTTGCCGGCGCCGGCAATGCCCATGACGAGGCCCTGATATCGCGGCGGGTACCAGCGGCTCGCCTGCGGCAACGCCACGGCAAAAGAAGCGCCGGCTACGCCCAGGGCCAGACCCAGGAGTTCGACATCGAGCTTGCTGTGCAGGCCGGCAAGCCACGTGTAAGCGATTGCGGCGATGACGACGATCTGCGCAGCGGCGCCGGTTCGTTTGGCGCCGATATGGTCGGCGAGCGCGCCCAGAGGGATGCGCAGGACGGCCCCCGCGAGGATGGGAACCGCGACGATCTCGAAGCGATCCTCGACGGAGAGACCGAGCGCGGGCGCGATGTAGAGAACGAGCGGCCCCAGCGCCACCCAGACCATGAAGCTGAAATCGAAATAGAGAAAGGCGGCAAGCAGGGTCGGCCAGTGACCCGCCTTGCGGAAGTCGTCCAGTTTCACGCTCATGTTCGGCTTGGCCTCGAGGGTTTGCGACGCCATGGCCCTGCGCAAGAGGCGTGCCAGGGGCAACCAGCGGCAGCGGCGCTGGAATCGCGGCTTCACCCGTGCTCAGAATTTCAGCAGCGCTCGGCCTGCTCATGAGAAGGGCAAGCATTTGTCCTTTTTTGCCCAATCCGCTGCCGTTTGGCTCGCCTGATCCGCCCTCGGCGTCGCCATCCGTCTTTGGCATGCGCTTTGCGACGGTCGCGGCGTGAAGGAACGGACGATGCGGCGCAAGCTGGTGGTCGTCGGCAACGGCATGGCGGGCATGCGGGTTGTCGAGGAGTTGTTGCGCTTGGCGCCCGATCTCTACGACATCACGGTCTTCAGCGGCGAGCCCTATGGCAATTACAACCGCATTCTGCTCTCGCCCTTGCTCGCCGGCGAGGCGCGCGTCGACGATATCCTGCTGCAGGACGACGAGTGGTACCGCGCGCACCGCATCACCTTGTTCAAAGGGAAGCCCGCGGTGGCGATCGATCGCGCGCTGCGCGAGGTGCGGGCCGCCGACGGCACGACGGCCCGCTACGACCGGCTCGTCCTTGCCACCGGCTCGCTGCCGATCATTCCCCCCATCCCCGGCGCGCATCTCGAAGGCGTCATCGGCTTTCGCGACATCGGCGATGTCCGTCGCATGCTCGCCGCCGCGCGCCGCTATGAATATGCGGTAGTGATCGGCGGCGGCCTGCTCGGCCTCGAGGCGGCGCACGGCCTGATGCGGCGCGGCATGACGGTGAGGGTGGTGCAGCTTATGCCGACGTTGATGGAGCAGCAGCTCGACGCGGACGCCGGCGGGCTGCTGCGACGCTCGCTCGAGGCCCGGGGGCTCAGCTTCATCATGCCGGCCGAGACGGTGGAGATCTGCGGCAACGAGCGCGTGACGGATGTGCGCCTCCGCGACGGCCGCGAGATACCCGCCGACCTCGTCGTGGTTGCCGTCGGCATCCGGCCCAATATCGCGCTGGCACGCGCAGTCGGGCTCCATTGCCGGCGCGGCATTGTCGTCGACAGCACGATGCTGAGCTTTGATCCCAGCATCTATGCCGTGGGCGAATGCGCCGAGAGCCACGGGCGCACCTATGGCCTCGTCGCGCCGCTTTACGAGCAAGCGAAGGTCTGCGCCAATCACCTCGCGGGCTGGGGCTGCGCCCGCTATCCGGGCTCGCTCGCCGCCGCGTCGCTCAAGGTCACCGGGGTCGAGCTTTTCTCCGCCGGCAATGTCGCGGGCAGCGAGGACTCCGAGAGCATCGTCCTGCACGACCCCTCTCGCGGCGTCTATCGCAAGCTCATCCTGCGCGACAATCGCCTCGCCGGCGCCGTGCTCTATGGCGATACCGCCGACAGCGCCTGGTATGCGCGATTGATGCGCGATCGCGCCGATGTCTCGGAGTTCCGCGACCGTCTCATGTTCGGCCCGCTTTCGCCCGAGGCGAGCGCCCCGCGCGCGGTAGCGTGATGGAGCCGGCGGTCAAGACGACCTGCCCCTATTGCGGCGTCGGCTGCGGCATTCGCGCGCGCCGCGGCAGCGAGGGCGCGGTCGAGATCGCCGGCGACCCCGACCATCCCGCCAATCGCGGCCGGCTCTGCTCCAAGGGAACGACACTGGGCGAGACGCTCGGCCTCAATGGGCGGCTCCTCCATCCGCGCTGGCGAACAGAGCGCGTCTCTTGGGACCGCGCGCTCGACATTGCCGCGAGCGGGATCGGGCGGGTGATCCGCGAGCATGGCCCCGATGCCGTCGCCTTCTACGTCTCGGGCCAGCTCCTTACCGAGGACTACTACGTCGCCAACAAGCTCATCAAAGGGTTCCTCGGCACCGCCAATATCGACACCAACTCGCGGCTCTGCATGGCCTCGAGCGTCGCCGGCCATCGCCGCGCCTTCGGCGCCGACACGGTGCCGGGCTGCTATGCCGATCTCGAGGCGGCCGACCTAATCGTGCTCGTCGGCTCGAACACGGCATGGTGCCATCCCATTCTGTTCGATCGGATCCGGCGCGCCAAGGCGGCTCATCCGGAGCGGCGCCTCGTCGTCATCGATCCGCGCCGCACGCCCACTGCAGATGCTGGCGACCTTCATCTCGCGCTCGCCGCGGGCAGCGATACGCTGCTCTTCGCCGGGCTGCTCGGATACCTCTCGGCAAACGGCTGCACCGATTATCGCTTCGTCACGACGCATACGCGCGATGCGGACGCCGCCATCGCCGCCGCGCCGTCGCTCAAGACCGTGGCAGAGGGTTGCGGCCTCGATCTCGCCCAGCTCCAGCGCTTCTACGACTGGTTCGCGGCGACCGACCGGGTGATGACGCTCTACTCGCAAGGCATCAACCAGTCGAGCAGCGGCACCGACAAGGTGAGCGCGATCATCAATTGTCATCTGCTGACGGGGCGCATCGGCAAGCCCGGCAGCGGCCCCTTCTCGCTCACCGGCCAGCCCAATGCTATGGGCGGCCGCGAGGTGGGCGGGCTTGCCAATCAGCTGGCCGCGCATATGGAGATCGACGACCCCCGGCATCGCGACCGAGTGCGGCGCTTCTGGCAAGCGCCGGCGTTGGCCGAGCGCGCCGGGTTGAAGGCGGTCGACCTGTTCGGCGCCATCGAGGACGGCGGCATCCGCGCGGTCTGGATCATGTCCACCAACCCAGTGGTGAGCATGCCGGAGGCCGACCGCGTTCGCCGCGCGCTCGAGCGCTGTCCCCTCGTCATCGTCTCGGACTGCATCGCCGACACCGATACGACGCGCGTCGCCGACCTGCTGCTGCCGGCGCTTGCCTGGGGCGAGAAGGACGGCACGGTCACCAATTCCGAGCGCCTCATCTCGCGGCAGCGCGCCTTTCTCGACCCGCCCGGCGAGGCGCGCGCCGATTGGTGGATCGTGACGCAGATGGCGCGGCGGCTTGGTTTCGCCGACGCTTTCCCTTACGAGACGCCGGCCGAGATCTTCCGCGAGCATGCGCAGCTCTCGGGCTTCGAGAATGACGGCAGCCGCGATTTCGATATCGCGGCACTCGCGGCGCTCGACCGGGAGGGATATGACGCGCTCGGACCGGTGCAATGGCCAGCGCCGCGCGAGCGTCCGGCGGGCACCCCTCGCCTCTTCGGCGATGGCGGGTTCTTCACCGCCGACCGGCGCGCGCGCTTTATCGCCGTCGCGTGGCGCCCGCCGCGGCATGCGCCCTCGGCGGACTTTCCGCTGGTCCTCAATACCGGGCGATTGCGCGACCAGTGGCACACCATGACACGCTCCGGCCGCTCGCCGAGCCTCGCGGCGCACGAGCCCGAACCCTTCGTCACGGTCCATCCTGCCGATGCCGAAGCCTTCTCGCTCGAGGAGGGTGCGCTCGCCGAAATCGTCTCGAGCCACGGCAGCGCCGTCTTGCGGGTGCGGCATTCCTCGGAGCAGGCGCCGGGTCATGTGTTCGCGCCGATGCACTGGGGTACGACGCATGCGAGCGACGCCCGGATCGGCGCGGTGGTGAACGCTGCCCCCGATCCCATCTCGGGTCAGCCCGAACTGAAGCATACGCCGGTGCGGCTGCTTCCCCACCGCCTGCGCTGGCAGGCGTTCCTCGCCACGCGCCGGAGAGTCGACCCCGCCGCCCTCTCGGGGACGAGCTTCGCGCTCGCCGTCGCGAACGGCGCTTGGCGCTACGAGATCGCCGGTATCGAGACGCCGCCCAGCTGGGCGGACTGGGCGCAGCGTATCTTTCCCGAGCCGCGCCGCAACGCCGATTGGCTGAGCTACGAGGATCGCGGTGCGGGCATCTTCCGCTTTGCGCGGCTGGTTGGCGACCGGCTCGACGCCTGTCTCTTCGTCGCCCCGCAGCATCCCGCCGTGAGGCGCGATTGGCTCGTCTCCCTCTTCGCCCTCGGCAGCATCGCGCCGCAGCGTCTCGCGCTGCTGAGCGGCCAACCCGGACCGGGTGCCAGCGATAAGGGCAAGCTTGTTTGCGTCTGTGCAACCCTAGGATCGCGCGTCATCGAAGAGGCCATCGCGCGCGAACATCTCGACACCGTCGACGCTGTCGGCGCGGCGACCGGAGCCGGCGTCAATTGCGGTTCCTGCCGCCCCGAGATTGCCCTCTTGCTGCGGCGCAACCGGGAACTGCCGGCGGCATGAGAGGCAAATGATGGCGCCCCGCATCAGGGGGGACTGGATGCGGGGCGCCTCTAGCTCGCAGCCGTTTGCCGGCTGCAAAAGACAAACACCGGCGCCGCCAAAGGTTCCCCCGCCTCAATAGGCCTCTTGGGTGAAAATCGGATCGATCCGCCCCTGCCACCGCGTGGCGTAATCCTCCAGCAGATCCTCGGCCGGGGTGCGGCCCGACGCCGCGATCTCTGCCAGCGTCTCGAGGAAGTGGCTTTCGTCTTGGCCGGCGCTGTCGAGGCGCCGGCGCCGGCGCAATCCCGCCCGCGCCAGCGCCACCATCTCGACCGCGACCTCGCGCAGCGTGCCGCCGCGGAACGGCGTCGCCAGCCCGAGCCGCGGCACGTCGCGGCGAAGCGCCTGGCGCTCGGCCTCGGTCCAATCGGCGATGAGGTCCGCGGCGCCGTCAAGCGCGGCGCGGTCGTAGAACAAGCCCGTCCAGAGGGCCGGCAGAGCGCAGAGCCGGCGCCAGGGGCCGCCATCGGCGCCGCGCATCTCGATGTAGCGCTTCAAGCGCACTTCCGGGAAAACCGTCGTGAGGTGGTCTGACCAATCGCTCATCGTCGGCACCGCGCCCGGCAACCCCGGCAACCGTCCCTTGAGGAAATCGCGGAAGGACTGCCCCGCGACATCGGTGTAGTTGCCGTCGCGATAGACGAAATACATCGGCACGTCGAGCATGTAATCGACATAGCGCTCGAAGCCGAAACCCGGCTCGAAGACGAAGGGCAAAAGGCCTGTGCGCTCGGGATCGACATCGGTCCAGACATAGTTGCGATAGCTGAGATAGCCGCAGGGCTTGCCCTCGACGAAGGGCGAGTCGGCGAAGAGCGCGGCAGCGACGGGCTGCAGCGCAAGGCTCACGCGCATCTTGCGCACCATGTCGCTCTCGCTCTCGAAGTCGAGATTGACCTGAACGGTGCAGGTCCGCAGCATCATGTCGAGGCCGAGTTTGCCCTTGAGCGGCATGTAGCGGCGCATCACCGCGTAGCGCCGCTTCGGCATCCAAGGGATATCCTCGCGCCGCGCCGTCGGATGGAATCCGAGACCGAGAACACCGAGCCCCAGCTCGCTCGTGACGGCGCGCACTTGGGTCAGATGCTCGCTCACTTCCGCGCAAGTCTGGTGCAGCGTCTCGGTGGGCGCGCCCGAGAGCTCGAACTGGCCGCCGGGTTCGAGCGAGATGGCGCCGCCCTCGTTGTCGCTCAAGCCCACCATGGTGTCGCCGTCCAGCACCGGCTTCCAGCCATAGCGCTGCAAGCCTTCGAGGAGGGCACGAATGCCGTCGGGCCCGTCATAGGGAACGGGGCGGTGGTCTTTGAGGCGAAAGACGAATTTCTCGTGCTCGGTTCCAATGCGCCAAGCCGCGGGCGGCTTGGCGCCCAGGGCGAGATACTCCACAAGCTGACGCTTGTCGGTGATCGGCGCGCCGCCGGATAGCGATGGAGCGGACAAAGCTGACCCCTGATTCCCTTTGAAAGTCGAGCCGCGGGCGAACGCCCTCAGCGTCGGCGCTCCGCGCGCCAATCCCCGACCAGCGCCTGAAGCACGGCCAAAGCCGCGAGCGCCGCCGTATCGGCACGCAGCACGCGCGGTCCCAAACCGACAGGCGAAACAAAGGGAAGTTTCCGGAGGGCGTCAAGCTCCGTTTGGGTGAAGCCTCCCTCGGGCCCAACCAGCACCGCGAGCGGACCGGCCGGGATACGCGCCAGTACCTCGGCGATGGGGGACGCCGTCCCGCTTTCATCGCAGAGCAGCAATCGCCGCGACGCAGGCCAGCCGTCCAGCAGCCGGCGCAGAGGCTGGGGCGGGAGGATTTCCGGCACCGAGAGCCGCTCGGTCTGCTCGGCCGCCTCGACGGCGTTGGCCGCGAGGCGTTCGAGATTGACCCGCTCGACGACGGTCCGCTCGGTCGCTACGGGGTGAAGCGCGGTGACGCCGAGCTCGGTTGCCTTTTCCACCAGGAAATCAATGCGCGCGCGTTTCACCGGTGCAAAGAGCAGCCAGAGGTCACCGGGCACGTCCTGGGGACGCCGTTGCTCGGCGACGACGAGCGTGCCGGCGTTCTTGCCGAAGCGATCGATATGCGCCAGCCACTCGCCGTCGCGGCCGTTGAAGAGCGCCAGTGTCGCGCCGGGCGCGAGGCGCAGCACATCGCGAAGGTAGTGCGCCTGCGGCGGCGCCAGCTCTAGCGAAAGGCCGGCGGCGAGATCGGCGGTGACGTAGAGGCGGGTCGCGGGCGCGCTCATCGGGCGGACTTGGCCGCGGCGCCGGCGGCGGGCAAGATGACGCCGGCCGCAAGCCTAACCGTAGGAAGAAAGATTGACCACAGAGGCGCGGAGACGGAGAGAAGGGCGGAATGGCGCGCGGCGCGCGCCGAATCTGTTTTTCTCTGTGCCTCTCGGCCTCTGTGGTCCATCTTCTGCGACGCCATGACCGACATCCGCAGCGGCGATTGGGCGGAGCGCTACGCGCCGGCGGGCCTCGTTCCCTATATCCGGCTGGCCCGGCTCGACCGCCCGATCGGCACTTGGCTGCTGCTCTTTCCCGGCTGGTGGGCGATTGCGCTGGCGGCGCCGGGTTGGCCCGATTGGCGGCTGATGGCCCTCTTCGGCATCGGCGCCGTGGCGATGCGCGGCGCCGGCTGCACGCTCAACGACATCATCGACCGCGACTTCGATGCGCAAGTGGCGCGGACCCGTGTCCGCCCCTTGCCGAGCGGCGCCGTCTCGGTGCGTCAGGCGCTGGCCTTCATGGGCCTAGAGCTCGCGATCGGCGCCGCGGTGCTCGCCTGCCTTGACTGGCTGGCCATCGGTTTGGGTTTCCTCGTGCTGCTGCTCATCGGCACCTATCCCTTGATGAAGCGGATCACCTACTGGCCGCAATTCTTTCTCGGTCTCAATTTCAATTGGGGCGCGCTCATGGGATGGGCGGCGGCGACGGGGCGGCTCGATACGCCGGCGCTGCTGCTCTATGCCGGCGGCATCGTCTGGACGCTGGGATACGACACGATCTACGCACACCAGGACAAAGAGGATGACGTGCTGGTGGGCGTCAAATCCTCGGCGCTGGCGCTCGGGCGAAACACGCGGCCGTGGCTCTTCCTGTTCTACGCGGCGGCGGTTGTGGGTTGGGCGGCCGCGGGAAAGGCGGCCGCCATGGCGTGGCCGTTCTGGCTCGGCCTCGGCGTCGCCGGGCTGCAGCTTGCCTGGCAGGCTTCGCTGGTCGATATCGACGACCCCGGCGACTGTCTCGAGAAGTTCCGCTCCAACCGGTGGACAGGATGGCTGATGCTGCTCGCCGCAATCGCCGGGCATGTCCGCTAGGGAAGCGGATTTCATCCGCGTCAACACCGTCGTGGCGGCGCCGCCGCTGGTGCCCGAGATCCGGCTTCATCTCGCCACCGAGATCACGCCGCTCTGGCAGGCAACCGAAGCGACGCTGGGGCGCGAGCAGCTGCCGCCGCCCTACTGGGCTTTCGCCTGGGCGGGCGGCCAAGCCTTGGCACGCCATGTGCTGGACCATCCCGATCTCGTGCGCGCCAAGCGCGTGCTCGATTTCGGCGCGGGCTCAGGGTTGCTGGCGCTCGCCGCAGCCAAGGCCGGCGCGGCGTCAGCCACCGCGGCGGAGATCGACGCCTTCGCCGCGGCGGCGATCGCCGCCAACGCCGCGCTCAACCATGTCGCCGTTGCGGTCGAGCGCGCCGATGTCATCGGCCGCCGGCCGGTGCCGTGGCAGGTCGTGCTGGTCGGCGACATGTGCTACGAGCGACCGCTGGCGGAGCGGCTGACGGCGTGGCTGCGCGACCTAGTGCAGGACGGTGCCCTCGTGCTCCTCGGCGATCCCGGGCGCAACTACCTGCCGAAGGAGGGGCTCATCGAGATCGCGCGCTACACCGTGCCGACGCCGCTCGATCTCGAGGATCGCCCGAGCCGCGAGACCATGGTGTGGCGGCTGGAGGGGCG
>DATJAV010000356.1:0-6616 GCA_035515835.1 Allostellaceae bacterium | reverse complement strand
AATCGAACACGCCGCGCAGGCTGGGATCGGCGGCGAGCGTGCCGATGAAGGGCTGCGCCTTGACGATCTGATCGGCGAAATCCTGCACGTCCTTCTTCGGCAGAAGCAGCAGCCCATTCTGCTGAAAGAACGTCCCGCCCTCGGGGCGGCGCACATTGCGGAAGAGCGGATCCTTGGACAACCGCTCGGTGAGTGCCGCCGCGGCGTCTTCCGCCTGGTCGGGGGTCTTGCCGTCGATCACGATCACCATGAGATCGCTGTCCTGCGGGAAGGCCTCATCGAGCGCCTTCTCCTGCTTGCGCCAGGGCAGGTCGGGATTGATCAGCTTGTCGATGTCGGTATCGATGCTGATGTGATCGACGGTGTAGTTGGCGCCGAGGAGCGTAGCGAGCAACACGACTACGGTGACCGCCACCGCATGGCGGCGGCTCCATTCAACGAGTTGGGCGATCAGCGTGGCCATGGCTCTCCTGAAATCCGAGCTAAGCTTCGCGATAGGCGAGCAGCACGAGCCCGACGACAACGAAGGCCACCGGCCAAATCCAGGCGGCGATCCGGCTCCCCGGGCCGTCGAGGCGGAGCTCGAGCCAGCGGGCCCAGCCGGCGGTGACGCCGGCCAGCGCCAGCGGCACATGGGTGATCTCGATCAGCAGCTGCTCTTTGACGTTGGCGAGCGCGTGAGAGTGGGTGAGCAGCAACGCGCCGCCCGTTGCCGTGATCAACGGGAAGACCAGTCTTGCCCGCGAGCGGGCAAGGCGGCCGACGCGGACGCGCCACTCAAAAAGGCCGAACGCGGCGATGAGCGCGACGAAGACGCGGTGCTGCACCACTTCCGGGTCGCGCAGGCTGGCGAAGAAGCCGATGTCGCCCAAGGGCCACACCTCGGGATCGGAGCGGATAAAGAGGAAGGCGGCGAGGCCAAGGAAAAGCAGCGGCCAGTGTCGGGCCCAGGGCGCAAAGCCGCTTCGTTCCAGGAGCGCGAGCACGCCGATCGCCAGCACGAAGAGCCCCGACCAATGGTGGTTATACTCCGACCAGGCAATGTCCTCGGCGTTGCGCGGCGCCAGCTGGCCCTCGCCCGGGACGTAGGCGAGCGCGCGGGGCGTATTGGCCGTGCGCGCCTCGGCGTCCAGACGCGCCTGCAGCTCGGAGAGCGCCAGGCTCGCATGGTCGGGGCTGTCGAAACGCGGCCAGCGCGGCACGATGCGCTCGATCACCTCCTGCGCGCTGGCGCGGTCGGTGGTGAGATCGACCGCGGGCGGTTGAGAGGTGAGCGAGGCCGCGGCAAAAAACACGGTGAGGCCGAGACCGATCTCGACTTCGGCAAACCGCTTCAAGCGGATGATGGGGGTCGAGGGATCGCGGCGCAGCCGCTCGACCAGGGAGAAGTTCAGGGCGGCGAGCAGCAAGAGGCCCCCCAGCAGCATCACCTTGGTGGCGACCATGACGCCATAGGCGGTGCCATAGAGCGCGTCGAGCGAGCCGACATAGACGATCGCCATCGTGACGCCGCCGATCAGCAGCACGGCAACCGCGCCCATGGCGACCTGCGAGAAGCGACGGCCGATGCGGCGATAGGCGATGCCATCCTCGGCTCTGCCCAGCGCCAGCAAGAAATAGGGGATGCCGCCGATCCACGCGGCGGCGCCCGCCATATGTAAAAAATCGGCGGCGGCGAGCGCCGCGCGATCGTCGAGCCGCGCCGCGGCGTGGCTCATGCCGAGCTGCGCCAGCAGCATGACGAGCGCCAGCACCGGCAGCGGGAGAAAGCGTTTGCCGTCGAGCGGGCCCGCGGCGACAAGCGCGGCGACAAGCGCGGCTGCGGCGGCGACGAGGCCGTAACGGGCGAAATCGGCGCCGAGCGCGTTGCCCAAGCCGATCCCCACCGTCCCCATGAGCACCACCGCCTGGAGCAGCACGAAGCCGAGCTGCGCTGCGACGAAGGCGAGCGCCGAGACGAGCAACAGCCGGCGGCAGCGCTGGAGCCCGGCGTCGCCGACGGGACCCAATTCGCGCCGCAGGGGACGCGCCGCGAGCGCCAGGAAGACGATGCCGCCGACGGTGAGCGATTGCGTCACCAGCACCAGACCGCGCAGCAGCACGCTCACATAGCCGAAGATGTCGAGCAGCAGCGCGATGTTTTGCTCGTTCACGGAACGACCTCGAACGGGATGTCGCCCCGCGTGATATGCCCGTCGATCGCGAGGACCTGCCAGTGCAGGCGATAGCGGCCGGGCGCGAGGCCCTCGGCTTCGGCCGCCATCGTATCGGGACCGGCGCTCGCCACGAGCTTGAGCGCGACCGGGGAACCGTCGGCGCGTAGCAGCATCAGGCGCGAGCGCTCGCCGTCGATCCGGCTGTTGAAGCGCAACAGGACGGGGAGCGCAGACCCGTGAAGCGTCGCCCCTGCGGCAGGAGCGCTCGCGACGATGATCGCATGCGCACGGGCCGGAAACGGCGCCCCCAACATGCTCGCCAAAGCGAGGAGAAGGACCGGCGCGCGGCCGGAAAAGAACTGCATGGGCGCTCTTTATTGAGGACCGCCGGGTGCGGCGCAAGGGATCGGGTGAGACAATTGAGTTTAGCCCACTTCCGGGCGAGGGCTGGCGCCGCCTGTGCGCTAACGGCATCATGGAGCACGGCGACCCTCACCCGGCTCGCTGCGCTCGCTCCCTTCTCCCGCGACGCGGGAGAGGGTTCTGCGGCGGCTCGTTTGACCGCGAACCAGTCCGAGGGACCCATGCGTATCACTATTTTCGGCGCCGGCGCGATCGGCGGGTATATCGCGGCAAAGCTGGCGGATGGCGGCCATGACGTGTCGGTCATCGCGCGCGGCGCGCATCTTCGGGCGATGCGCGAGAAGGGGCTCCGCCTCGACGATCGCGGGACGATCCGCACGCTCCGGCTCACCGCCACCGATTGCACCGAGGACCTAGGACCGCAGGAGCTCGTCGTCATCGCCGCCAAGGCGCACGCGATGAGCGCGGCGGCGCCGGCGATCGCGCGGCTCGTCGGGCGCGACACGGTGCTGCTGCCGGCGCAGAACGGCATTCCCTGGTGGTTCCCCCATCGCGCCGGGCCGCCGCTCGAAGGCAGCACGATCGCCGCGGTCGATCCCGAGGGCACGCTGCAGCGCCAGCTCGACCCCGCGCGGGTCATCGGCTGCGTCGTCTACATGGCAGTGGCGGTGCCGGAGCCCGGCCTGGTGCGTCGCTTCGGCGGCAACATGCTGATCCTCGGCGAGCCCGACGGCTCGCTCTCGGGGCGCTTGCAGGGGCTGGCCGAAATCTTCAGCGCCGCCGGCATCAAGATCGAGACGACGACGCGGATCCGGGACGCGGTCTGGATGAAGCTCTGGGGCAATGTCGCCTTCAACCCGATCAGCGTGCTCACCGGCGCCAAGATGGCGCGCATCGCCGACGATCCCGGCGTGCGCGGCGTCATCCGCACGGCGATGCTCGAATGTCAGCGGGTGGCGGAGCGGCTCGGCGCGCGCTTCGAGAAGGATGTCGAGGCGCGCATCGAGGAGGCGCGCTATGTCGGCGACTTCAAGACCTCGATGCTGCAGGATTTCGAAGCCGGCCGTCCCGTCGAGATCGACGCGCTCGTCGGCGCCGTGGCCGAGCTCGGCCGCCGCGTCGCGGTCGAGACGCCGATGCTGGACGCCATCGCCGCCCTGACCCGGATGCGGGCGACGCCGGCGAGTTGACAAAAGTTCCCTCTCCCGCGGTGCCTGCGGTGCGGGAGAGGGATCTTCGCAGGATTTGTCAAGATCGCCTTCGCTAGTATGGCTCGCAACCCCGGAGACGAGCGGAGCGATGACGACGAGCGATGCGGCCAAGCAGAACTACGAAGCGCGGGTCAGTCGCGTCGTTACCTATATTTTCGACCATCTCGACCAAGAGCTCGATCTCACCGGCTGGCCGAGATTGACTGCCTCTCGCCCTATCATTGGCATCGCGTCTATTGCGCGATGCGCGGGGAGACGGCCGCGGCCACGGTGAAGCGCCTTCGCCTCGATCGTGCCGCTGCCGATCTGGCGCTGAGCTCGATCGCCGTTGAGGCGATCGCCAAGCGCTCGGGCTATCCCAACGTCCAGTCCTTCACCCGGATCTTCAAGTCGGTCTACGGCACGCCGCCCGCGACCTACCGGAAAAAGGGCAGCCATGCGCAATTCGATGCCGCTTATCACCGAGGGAGCAAAGCCATGTATGGCGTTCGGGTTGAGACCTTGCCGCGTATGACCGCCGTCACCGTCGCGCATCGCGGCTCCTATATGGAGATCAACCGCGCCTTCGACCGGCTCTTCGGCTGGCTTGCGGTCCGGGACCTGCTCGGCGCCGATCTTCGCTCGCTGGCGATCTTCTACGACGAGGTCGCCAGCGTGCCTACCGAGCAGCTGCGGTCGCGGGCGGGCGTCGTCACGCCCCGGCACTTCGCCATCGAGGCGCCGCTCGAGCGGACCGAGATCGCCGGCGGCGACTATGCGATCCTGCGGCACAAGGGTCCTTATGCCGACATGAAGGCGGCCTATGATTGGCTCTACGGCGAATGGCTGCCGCGCTCCGGGCGCGAGCCGGGTGACGCGCCCGGCCTCGAGGAATATCTCAACAATCCGCGCGACACGGCGCCGACGGAACTGCTCTCCGACATCTATTTGCCGTTGCCGTGAACCCCGTGGCGCGGGCGAGAAGGACCTGGACCGACAGGCTGAGCGACGCGACGCCCTCTGTGGTGAAGCGCATGCCGCGCGATTTCGGCGGCTTGAGAAAGGGCGAGCTTGTGCTCGTTCCCTCGGTGCGAATCGTCGACGATTTCATCCGCTCGATACCGGCGCGCGACCGCATGAGCGTCGCCGAGCTGCGGCAGGCGCTGGCGCGCCGTCACGGCGCCGAGGTGACGTGTCCGGTCTACACCGGCTATCACCTTCGCATGGCGGCAGAAGCCGCTTGCGAAGCCTATCGGGCGGGCGCCGAACCCCAGGCGATCACCCCGGTCTGGCGGGTACTCGACGCGCGCGCGCCGACGGTGGCAAAGCTTTCCCGCGCCAACGCCGCTTTCCTGGCGAAGCGGCGCGCCAGCGAAGGGCTGTGATAGCTCAGTCGCCGCCGGCGGCAACCTCGGCCGGCCGCGGCGCGCGTCTGAGCGTCTCGCGATAGAGGATATAGAGCCCGCTTGCCACGACCACGGCGGCGCCGGCGATGAGGCCGGGGGTAGGCTCGTCGCCCCAGATGAAATATCCCAACACCAGCGACCAGATCATCGAGGAATAGCCGAAGGGCGCGGTGACGGCGGCGGGCGCGAAGCGGAAGGCTTGGGTCCACCAGAACTGGCCGATGCCGGCGCAAAGCCCGGCGCCGGCCATCATCAGCAGATCCGGCCATGCCGGCGTCCGCCAGGCCAAGGGCAAGAGGGCGGCGCTCAGCACCGTCGTCACCAGCACCTGATATGTGACGAGGGTGGCGCTCGCCTCGGTGAGCGTCATGCGGCGCACCGCGATACTGACGGATGCGCCGATGGCGGCGCTCGCCAGCGCGAGCACGGCGCCGGTCGACGCGAAGCCGCCGCCAAATTCGCCGCCGGCCTTCATCATCAGCAGCACGCCGGCGAAGCCCGCCAGCACCGCGCCCCAGCGATGGGGACCGACGCGCTCGCCCAAGAGCGGGATCGACAGCATGGTGAGAAAGAGCGGCGCCGAGAAGCTGATCGAGACGGCATCCGCCAGCGGCATCATGGCGAAGGCCGAGAAGATGCACATCATCGAGGTGAATTGCATCACGCCGCGGCCTAGATGCTCCCGGAGTCGGTGGGTGCGCAGCAAGCGGAGCCCGCCTTGGGCGTAGAGGATCGCGCAGCAGGGCAGCAGCGAGAAGATGCAGCGGAAAAACACCACCTCGTCCAAGGGATAGCGCGCCGATTGCCATTTGATGACGGCGTTGATCAGCGAGAAGACGCAGACCGACGCGAGCATGTAGAGGATGCCGGCGCGCACCTCCTCGCGGCTCGGCACGGGCATGATGAAGCGGCGGGAAGCGGCAGCCCTCGGAGGAGCGACGGATTTCATGACGTGCGCACGGACAATATTGGCCGACATGGCGACGCACTCTTCTTAAGGTACAGGCTTTACCGTAGGGTTAACGGAACATTGGGGTCGCGTCGGGGCAGCAAAGATTTTTGGCCGTCGCGCTTACAGCACCGCCTTGCGACAATAGAAGGCCTCGGCATAGCCGCTCGCGGCGTTGCAGCCGATGCCCCGCAGGCGCATCAAGGCAAGGAAGGTCTCGGCGGTGAACCAGGCACGGGAGCGCTGGCTCGGAAAATGCTCCAGCAGCGCCGCGACCTTGCCGCGGTAGTGAGGGTCCGCCAGCGGCGCAAAGAGATTGGGATTGCCGAGGTCGCCGTCATATTTCGGCGTCTCGTATTCCCAGATCAGATGATCGCGATAGGTGTTGTAGGCAAGCTCACAAATCAACCGATGGTCCTGGTGGAGGTCCTCGCGATAGTGAGTGAGGATGAGCGAGGGCTGGTACTCCCGCTTCAGGCGCTCGAAGGTCTCCTTGATGGGGGCATGCTGGGACGGGAAGAAGCCGTCGCGAAAATCGAGAATGCGCGCCTC
>DATJAV010000355.1:0-12840 GCA_035515835.1 Allostellaceae bacterium | reverse complement strand
CACGCGCCCGAGTCTGGCAAGGCGGTAAAGGAGGACCGGGTCGCTAGGACTCGATCCCGATCCTGCTGCCGATGCCAAGCCCCAACGCCACGTCGGCACGGCCGAGATTGACGGCGATTTCGGCAAGCCCGTTCGAATTCTCGTACCAGAGCGCTTGGCCGGCGGCGACATCGGAGAAGGTGCGGGCGCGTCGGAAGTGCTGATCGCCGACAACGAGCCGAGCGTTTGCCGGCAGCAGCGCCGCCCGCAGGCCGGTCAGCGCATTGCCATAGTGATCGATGTAAACGATCTCCGCCAAATCGTCGGGCCAGTCCCGGCGCCGGCCGAAATCGGAAGGGCGCTCCTCGGCTTGGGAGGCCTCGCCGGCGGCGAGTCGCGCCGCCACCGGGGCGAAGAGGTCGCGGCCATGGAAGCTCGCCGAGAGCGCCGCCGGCCGCCAGGTGATCTCCGCGACGCTGGTGGCACGGGCACGGCGGCGGACGAGCTCGAAGAGGCCGTTGTCGGGGCCGACATAGCGGCAGCCGTCGGCCTCGACGACGAGCGCGGCCCGCTCGCCGCCGACCCCGGGATCGACGACGGCGAGGAAGACGGTCCCCGCGGGGAACCAAGCGGCATACGCGGCGAGCAGGTAGGCGGCGGCACGGGGATCGCGTGCCGGCGCGTCGGCGAAGAGGTCGACGACCGGAACGGCCGGCGCCAAGCGATGCAGCACCGCCTTCATCTGCCCGAGATAGGGTCCGGCGAGGCCGAAATCGGTAAAAAGCACAATCATTGCCGGAGTATGTGAGTGCCGGCAGCGGTGCGGCAAGAGCTTGACCCGACGCGCGCCTCGCGCAAGCTTGGCGCCATGATGGAAACACCTTTCGACAGCGACCGATCGGCGCGGCCGCCGGTGCGGCGGCTTTGGACCGAGGCGATGGCGGCGGTGACGCCGATGCCGCGAGCGGTGGTGCGAGCGGCCGAGCGTCAGGCGCCACGCGGCGACGGGCATCCCGTATTGATTGTGCCCGGCTTCCTGCGCGGCGAGGGGTACATGCAGCCGCTCTACCGATTCTTGGCCGGCCGCGGCTACGCCATCGAGGGCTGGCGGCTCGGCGTCAATCTAGGCCCGACGGCGCATGTGCTGGATGGGCTCGAGGAGCAGCTCGGAGGGATCGTGCGGCGTCATGGCCGACGGGCGAGCCTCATTGGCCACAGCCTCGGCGGCACCCTGGCGCGCAACCTTGCGAAAAGGCGTCCCGAGGACGTGAGGCTCCTCATCGTGCTGGCGAGTCCGATCCGGCTGCCGACGGCAAGCCAGCTTGAGCCGGTCTATCGCCTGCTGGCGCCGTGGCACGCGCCGGATCTCCACATCCGCTATCGCGGCGTGAACGAGCCGCCGCCGGTGCCGGTGACGGCGATCCACACTCGGAGCGACGGCATCATCGCCTGGCAAAGCTGCCTCGAGGTCGAGGGGCCGGGGCGCGAAAACATCGAAGTGCGCGGAACGCACAGCACGATGCCGCGCAATCCCGCGGCCTGGCGCATCATCGCCGACCGGCTGGCGCAGCCCGAGGGCGGCTGGCGCCTATGGCGCACCGCGCGAGACTGCGAGCGCATGAAATAGGACGGATTACCGGCCCCAAGCAAAGACACGGGCCGTCGTTGCGGTGGTATGTTACGCCCTTAGACGGACGGTAAGACGGAAGGGCCGTCAGTGGCCGCAGTACAGCAAATCGGCGAATGGCTGGGAAAGCTCGGGCTTGGCGAGTACGAGCCGCGCTTTGCCGAGAACTATATCGACGAGGGCGTGCTCGGCGACCTGACGGAGGCGGATCTCGAGAAGCTCGGCATCCCGCTCGGTCATCGCAAGCGCTTGCTGCGCGCCATCGCCGAGCTCGGCCGCGGCGACGCACCGGCTGCGCGAGCCGATGCCGTCCGTCCCGACGAGGCGGAGCGTCGCCAGCTCACTTTGATGTTCTGCGACCTCGTCGGCTCGACGGCGCTCTCCGTCCGCCTCGATCCCGAGGAGCTGGGCGAGATCATCGGCCGGTATCACCAGTGCTCCGCCGAGGTGATCACCAAGTCGGGCGGCTTCGTCGCGGAGTATATGGGCGACGGCGTTCTGGCGTATTTCGGCTATCCGCAGGCCCATGAAGACGATGTCGAGCGCGCGGTGCGCGCGGGTCTGGCGCTGGTCGACGCCGTAGCCGCGCTCGACCCCGCCGCCGGCGAGGCCTTGCGCGTCCGCATCGGCATCGCCACCGGTCTCGTGGTCGTCGGCGACCTCGTGGGCGCGGGCGCGCACGAGCTGGCGGCGATTGGCGAAACCCCCAACCTCGCCGCCAGGCTGCAAGCGCTGGCGGAGCCCGAGCAGGTGATCATCGACGGCAACACGCGGCGCCTCTTGGGCTCGCTTTTCGAATTTCGCGCGCTCGGCCCGGTCGCCGTCAGCGGCTTTCGCGAGAAGCTGCCGGTCTGGCAGGTGATCGGGGCCAGCGCTGTCGAGAGCCGCTTCGAGGCCTTGCGCGCCAGCACCACGCCGCTCGTTGGCCGCGAGGAGGAGATCGACCTGCTGCTGCGCCGCTGGCAGCAGGCAAAGAGCGGCGATGGCTGCATCGTGCTGGTGTCAGGTGAGGCGGGGATCGGCAAGTCCCGCATCGCGCAGACGATCGTGGAGCGTGTCAGCGGCGAGCCACACACGATTCTGCGGCTCTTCTGCTCGCCCCACCACCAGGACAGCGCGCTCTATCCGGCGATCACGCAGCTGGAGCGCGCGGCGGGATTCCGCCGCGAGGACACGCCGGAGCAGCGGCTCGCCAAGCTCGAGAGCGTTCTGGCGCAGGCGACCCGGCGTCTCGGCGAAGCCGTGCCTTTGCTCGCGGCGCTGTTGTCGATCCCGACCAATGGACGCTACTCGCCCGTGGCGCTCAGCCCGCAGAAGCAAAAGGAAAAGACGCTGCAGGCGCTGGTGGCGCAGGTCGAAGGGCTGGCCCGACGCCAACCGCTCCTCATCATCGTCGAGGATGCGCATTGGGGCGACGCGACCTCGCGGGAGTTGTTCGACCTCCTGATCGAGCGCGTGGTCAGCCTTCCGGTGCTCGTGCTGGTCACCTTCCGGCCGGAGTTCACGCCGCCCTGGCTCGGCCGGCATCAGGTGACGCTGCTCAGCCTCAATCGCCTGCCGCCGCGGCGGCAAGCCGAGATGATCGCCTCCGTGACCGGCGGCAAGGCGCTGCCGCCCGAAGTCGCCGCGCAGATCATCGATCGAACCGACGGCGTGCCGCTGTTCGTCGAGGAGTTGACCAAGGCGGTGATCGAGAGCGGCGCGCTGATCGATGCCGGCGACCGCTACGCCATCGAAGGGCCGCTGCCGCCGCTCGCCATTCCGACGACGCTCAATGCGTCGCTGCTGGCACGGCTCGATCGCCTCGCGCCTGTGCGCGAGGTGGCGCAAGTCGGCGCGGCCATCGGGCGGCATTTCTCTTATGAGCTGATCGCCGCGGTGGCGGGCATACCGGCGCAACAGCTTGATGAGGCGCTGGCGCAGCTGGTGACCACCGAGCTGATCTTCGCGCGCGGCAGCCCGCCTGACGCGGAATACACCTTCAAGCACGCGTTGGTTCAGGATGCCGCTTACAGCACGTTGCTGCGAAGTCGACGGCAGCTGCTCCATGCGCGGATCGCGGCAGTGCTGGAGAAGCAGTTCCCCGACGTGGTCGAGGCCCAGCCCGATCTCTTGGCGCGGCATTGCGCGGAAGCGGGGTTGCTCGAAAAGGCGGTCGGCTATTGCCTCACCGCGGGCCGCCAGGCGATCGCCCGCTGGGCCTTGACCGAGGCGACGGGGCAGCTCCGCAAGGGTCTCGATCTCTTGGCCGGCATTCCCGACGGCACTCAAGGGCAGGAGATGGAGCTCAACCTGCAGACCATGCTCGGCAATGTGCTGGTGGCGACGAACGGCTATTCCGCGCCGGAACTGGGCGAAAGCTATGCGCGGGCGCGCCTCCTCTGCGAGGAATTGAAGCGGCCGCCGAAGCTCGCGACCCTCGTCGGCCAAGTCACCTTCCGCATGGTGCGCGGCGAGCTGCGGCAGGCGGAGCAGCACGCGGAGGAGATCCGGCAGCTGGGAGCCCTCACGACGGATGGACGCGCGCGGTTCGTCGGCGCGCTCCTAAGCGGCTCCGTCTGCTCTTGGATCGGCAAGTTCCGCGAGGCCCGCGCTCACCTCGAGAGTTGCCTCGCCTCCTGGGAGCCGAGGTACCACGCGCCGACCTCCTCGACGGAAGATCCTTACGTCTCCATGCTGCTGGAGCACTCGCGGGTCCTGGTGTTTCTGGGATATCTCGACCAAGCGCGGTCACGCCGCATCGAGGTTCTGGCAGCGGCGCGACGCTTCTCGCCCTATACGCTTGCTTACGCGCTGGGTCAGGCTTGGATCGATGACTGGGCCGTCGATGGGGTGAAAGCGGCGCAGCCGATGCTGGGCTGGGCGGAAGAGCTGATGGCGATCGCGAAAGAGCAGGGCTTCCCGACCTGGTCGGGCCTCGGCCATGTCATGCGCGGCTGGTCGCTGGCGGTGACCGGCGAGGCAACCGAGGGCATCCCGCTCATCCTGCGCGGCTTGGCGATCTGCCGCAGCGCCGGCCACAATCTGGGTCGGCCCTGTATCTTGACGATGCTGGCTGAAGCCTATGCGATAGCTGGGCAGCCGGAAGAAGGGGTCGGCCGGCTGGCAGAGGCGGCGCAGCTGGTGGCGACGACGCAAGAGGGCTGGGGCGAGGCCGAGGTGCATCGGCTGCGCGGGACGCTGCTGCTTTCGATGCAACAGGGCGCGGCCGCTGAAGCGAGCTATCGCGAGGCCCTTGCCGTGGCGCGCCGGCAGGACGCGAAATTCTGGGAGCTGCGCGCGGCGCTCGACATGGCGCGGCTCTGGTGCGACCAGGGCCGGGGAGAGGACGCGCGCGAATTGCTGGCGCCCCTGCTCGGCTGGTTCACCGAAGGCGTCACGACGCCGGTGCTGCGGGACGCCCGGACGCTTCTCGAGCGGCTGAGCTGAGGTCAGAAGAGCGCGAGCTGATCGCCCTTTTGCGGCGGGCGGCGGAACTGCGTCGTGTCGAGGCGCATGGCCTCGCGGCGCTGGTTGAGGCCGAGGCGCCGGCACGCCGCCTCGAAACGCCGACCGAGGAGCTCGGCGTAAGCGCCGGTTCCCGTCATGCGCTTTCCCCACTCGGCGCGATAGGTCTTGCCCTCGCGCGCTTGGCGAATGAGCGACATCACATGCTTGGCCTTCCCTGGCGCATGCGCTTCGAGCCATTCTTCGAAGAGCGGCGTCAGCTCGAGCGGCAAGCGCAGCAGGATGTAGCCGGCGGTGGCGGCCCCGGCGTCGCGCGCGGCCTCGAGAATGTGGTCGAGCTCGTGGTCGTTGAGCGCCGGGATCATCGGCGAGGCGAGGACGCTCGTCGGAATGCCCGCCGCGGAAAGCGTCTTCAGCGTCTCGAGGCGGCGCGTTGGCGTTGCTGCGCGTGGCTCCAGATGGCGAGCCAGCTCGCGATCGAGCGTCGTCACCGAGATGGCGACGCAGGCGAGGCGCTTGGCCGCCATCGGCGCCAGAATGTCGATGTCGCGCGTCACGAGCGCGGATTTGCTGACGATGCAGACGGGGTGATTGAATTCTTGCAGCACCTCCAAAACGCGGCGCGTGATGCGATACTCGCGCTCGATCGGCTGGTAGGGGTCGGTGTTGGCGCCGAGCGCGATGACGCGGCAGCGATAGCCCGACTTGCCGAGCTCGTCCCGCAGGAGCTCCGGCGCCGCGGTCTTGGCGAAGAGCCGGCTTTCGAAATCGAGCCCCGGCGAGAGCCCGAGATAGGCATGGGTCGGCCGCGCGAAGCAGTAGATGCAGCCATGCTCGCAGCCGCGATAGGGGTTGATCGATTGCTCGAAGGGTATGTCGGGCGAGTCGTTGCGTGCGACGATGCTGCGCGCGGTGTCGATCGTCACCGTCGTGCGCAAGGGCGGCGGGTCGTCGTCCTCGGCGCGGTGCCAGCCATCATCGACGGCGACCGTCGCCTCGCGCTCGAAGCGCGGGGCGGGATTGCCGACAGCGCCGCGTCCCTTGCGCGGCGAGGGTGGAAGCTCCTGGTCATCCATGACAGGCAAAGGTTAGGACGATCGATCGAACATAACAAGAACAAAACACAGAATGTGCGGCCCGCCGAAGTTGTGTTAGGCCTCGGCCATGCTTCCTCTGGTGCAAAAGCGCGAGACGACCCTCAAGACCGGTCCTGCGGGGTGGTCGGGGATCGGCATGCGCTGAGCGAAGCGACATCGCGATTTCCCGCGGCCCCGCCGAAGACGGTCGGGGGGCCTTCCGATTTTCAAGGCGCTCATCTCTTCGGCTGAACATGAAGAAAGAAAGAGCATGACCGCCAACGCCAAGATCGCACGCCGCCCACCCGTACTTGCCATCATCGGCGCTACCGGCGCCGTCGGCGTCGATCTCCTGCGCTGCCTGGAGCGTCGTCGCTTTCCCGTGGCGGAGCTTCGCCTCCTCGCCTCGCCTCGCTCGGCCGGCAAGCGGCTCCCGTTTATGGGGTTGCCGCACGTCGTCGCGTCGCTCGGCGAGGAGAGCTTTGCCGGCGTCGACATTGCGCTGTTCTCCGCCGGCAGCGCCACCGCGAAGCGGTTTGCCCCGGTGGCCGTGGCGGCCGGGGCGATCGTCATCGACAACTCATCGGCCTTCCGCATGGCAGAGGACGTGCCGCTGGTGGTGCCCGAGATCAACGCGACGGAGATTGCGCGCCACGCAGGCATCATCGCCAATCCGAATTGCGTCGCCATCACCACCGCCGTCCCGCTCTGGCCGATCCATCGGCGCAATCCCATCCAACGCATCGTGCTGGCGAGCTATCAGGCCGCCTCGGGCGCTGGCGCCGCGGCGATGGAGGAGCTGTTGCAAGCGACCCGCGCCTATCTCGACGGCCGTCCTTACGAGCCCCGGGTGTTCGGTCATCCCGCCGCGTTCAATCTCTTCAGCCACGATACCGCCATCGATCCCGCGACCGGCTACAACGCGGAGGAGACGAAGGTGATGGCCGAAACGCGCAAGATCTTCGCCGATCCCGGTATGCGCATCTCCGCTACTTGCGTTCGCGTGCCGGTGCTGCGCGCGCATTCCCTGGCGATCACGCTCACTTGCGCGCGGCCGATCGGCGCCGACGAGGTGCGTCGGCTCCTCGCCGATGCACCGGGGATCAGGATCGTCGACGACGGCGCAAGCAACCACTTCCCCATGCCGCTCGAGGCCTCGGGCCGGGACGAGATTCTCGTCGGGCGCATCCGCCGCGATGCCAGCGACGACGACGGCCGATCCGTTGCGCTCTTCGCCGTGGGCGACCAGCTGCTGAAAGGGGCGGCGCTCAACGCCGTTGAGATCGCCGAGCACCTCCTCTGACGGCGTCGCCTCAGGGCGTCGGGCGGAATACCCAAAGGGCCGCCGGAGCGCCATTGACCGAGCGGGCGGCGACATAGAGCCGGTCGAGCGCGTCGCTGAAGAGCGAGGTGCGCGCGCCGGAAGACGTCAGCACGCGCGCCAGCCGGTCATATCCCTCGCCCTGGCGCTGGAAAACATCGAGGACGCCCTCGCCGCAGCTCACATAGACGCGATTGCGGCGTTGATCGACGAAAACGTCGTCGGCGTCGCCGCAGGTGGGGATGTTGGCCAGCACCTTGCCGTCGGCAGGGGAAAGCGCGTCGAGCTGCGGCGGGCGGCGGTAGACGATGAGGATGCGGCCGCTTGCCTCGTCGAACGCCATCGGAAAGTTCTCATGTCCGTCATTCGTCGGCCAGACGGCCACCTGTTTTCCGATCGTGCGATCGAGGACGGCGACTTGGCGCGCGTCCGGCACATTGACGAAGATGCGATCGCCGTCGGGAGCGAGCGCGAAGCCCTCCGGGTGCTCGCGCACCGGAATGTCCGCCTGCTTCGTACGGCTCTTCGGGTCGATCACGGCAACGGCGCCAGTACTGTGACCGACGAAGACCAGGCCGCTCTTGGCATCGATCCTCATATTGTCTGCGTCGCGCCCGAGCGGAATGACGTCGGCGGGCTTCAGCGTCATGCCGACGAACGGCCGCACGGCGCCGTCGAGACCGCTCGCGACATAGAGCGTGTCGGTCTCGGCCTGATAGGCCACGCCCTGCGGCTCCTTCATATGGTAGAGCGTGCGGATCACCTTGCCGTGCGCGAGGTCGACCACGCCGACGCTGTCGTTGCCGAGCTCGGCGACGAAGAGGCGCTTGTGAGCAAGGTCGATCGCCATGTGATCGATGCGGCCGTCGACGTCGGGGAGTGGGATCTTCGTCTCCAGCACCAGCGGATCGTCGGCCATCGCGGGCGCGGCGAAGAGGATCGCGCCGACCGCGACAAGGATGCGTGCGGCTCTCATGCGATGCTTTCTTGGGTTACGTCTCTCGGCTCACGCGCTCGTCGGCTAATAATTCATGTCAGCGAAATCCCGAGTAAACTGGACAGCGAGCCGTCGTGGGAAGGCCGAGTATCGCCGCTTCCCGACCAGCCGACGATAAACCCGCCCGGCTTGTGCCGCAAGCGCTCTCCGGTCACGCCAACCTGCGCCATTGGTGGCTGCGGCGCCACGCAGTAAGTTGCGCCTCGCCCATGCCCGCCGCCGCCGATCTGCCGTTGTCGATCGTCATTCCGACGCTGAATGCTGCGGCTTCGCTCGGGGCGGCGCTCGATTCGCTCGACGAGGCGAGGGCCGATCTGCTGCGCGAGATCGTGGTCGTCGATGGCGGCTCGACCGACGACACCCCTTCGCTCGCTCGCGCGGGCGGCGCCCATGTTATCGCTGGACCGCCTGGCCGGGGCGTTCAGCTCGCAGCCGGGGGCGCGGCCGCGACCGGCGAGTGGCTCCTCTTCCTCCACGCCGACACGCGGCTCGGGCGGGGTTGGTCGACGCCGGTTGCGGCCTTCATCGCCGATCCGGCCAATCGCGCTCGCGCCGGATATCCGCGTTTCTGCCTCGACGATCCCTCGCGCGCGGCGCGCCGGATCGAGGCGGGCGTGCGCTGGCGCTGCCGCCGCTTGGCTCTGCCCTTCGGCGATCAGGGGCTGCTCATCGCCGCTGCGCTCTATCGCGCCCTTGGCGGCTTCCGTCCATTGCCGTTGATGGAGGACGTCGATCTCGTGCGCCGGCTGGGTCGACGGCGACTCCTAGCGCTCGAGGCCGATGCCGTCACCTCGGCGGAACGCTACTATCGCGACGGCTACGTGCTGCGACCATTGCGGAATTTCGTCTGCTTGACGCTCTACTTTCTCGGCGTGCCGCCAGCGTCGCTGCTGCGGATTTACCGTTGATGCGGCCCTCACGCCATCTCGTGCTGTTCTTGCGCGCGCCGCGACTGGGCCGCGTCAAGTCTCGGCTTGCTGCCGGCATCGGCGCTTTGGCCGCCTTGCGCTTCTATCGCCTGGTCAGCGAGAGATTGCTGCGCGATCTCGGATGCGACCCTCGCTGGCGCTGCCATCTCTGCGTGACACCCGATCGCGCGGTGCGGGGCCGGCGGCCGTGGCGGGTCGCCGCGCACTATCGCGCTCAGGGCGGCGGCGATCTCGGCGAGCGAATGGCGCGCGTCTTCCGCTCGCTGCCGCCCGGTCCAGCCGTCATCATTGGCTCCGACATCCCCGCCATGACCCGCGCCCATGTCGCCGGCGCCTTCGCTGCGCTCGGCGGCAGCGAGGCGGTCTTGGGGCCGGCCGAGGATGGCGGGTATTGGCTGATCGGCCTTCGCCGTCGGCCGCGAGTGCCGTGGCCGTTGCTGCGCGACGTGCGATGGTCGAGCCCAGACGCGCTCGCGGATACGCTCAAGGGGCTGCCGCGCGGCATGTCGCTCGCGATGCTGGAGACGCTCGAAGATGTCGACGACGCCGCTGCCTATCGGCGTTGGCTCAGCGCGCGGCGGGCTTCAGATGCTCCTGCAGCCGCGGCATCAGCTCGGTGAGATTGCAGGGGCGGTGCCGGTTGTCGAGCTGGTGCTTGATGATGTCGTCCCAGCCGTCGCGGCAGGCGCTGGGCGATCCCGGCAAGGCAAAAAGATATGTGCCGCCGGCGACGCCGGCGGTGGCGCGGCTTTGGATTGTCGAGGTGCCGACCTTCTGGTAGCTGAGCCAGCGGAAGAGCTCGCCGAAGCCGGCGATCTCCTTTTCATAGACGGCATGGAAGGCCTCGGGCGTCACGTCGCGGCCGGTGACGCCGGTGCCACCGGTCGAGATCACGACGTCGATGGCGGGGTCGGCGATCCAAGCTCTGAGCTGGGCGATGATCGCGTCTTTCTCGTCGCGGACGATGCGGCGCTGAGCGACGCGGTGACCCGACGCAGCGATCAGCTCCGCGAGCGTGTCTCCCGACTTGTCGTCGGCAGGAGTGCGGGTATCGGAGACGGTGAGGACGGCGATGTTGACCGCGAGAAAGGGCCGCTCATTATCGATTCTCGGCATGGCGAGGATCCGGCTCGGTGTCGAGCGCCATATAGGTCGGCCATTGCCCTGCCGCAAGCGCGTCGAGATCGGGGGTGGGCTGTCCCAGGCGCTGGCGATAAATCCAGTAATTCGCCAGCACACGCTCGGTGAAGACGCGCGTTTGCTGCGTCGGAATGCTCTCGATGAAGAGCAACGGGTCGCGGTGCAGAAGGGCACTCGTACGCCAGCGCTGCACCGCGCGAGGTCCGCCATTATAGGCGACGGCAATCAGGACGAGGTTGTCCCTGATGCGATCGTTCTCCATCAGGGACGTGATGTATTCCTGCGCCAGCGCCAGGTTGACCTCGGGATCGTCGAGCGCGAAGCCGTTGGGCTTGCGACCGTCGCCGTCGAGCGGGACGCCGGTGCGCTTGGCCATGGCGTGCGCCGTGGCCGGCATCAGCTGCATCAATCCGACGGCGCCCGCATAGCTCTCAACCTCAGGCGCGAACAGCGATTCCTGACGCATCACCGCGAAGAGAAGCGCGCGGTCGACGGTAAAGCCGCCGAGCGGCGTCCATCGCGGCACTGGGAAGAGTGCGTGATGCCGGCCATCGCCTTCGGTCAGAAGAGCGGCGAGCTGGAGGCTGAGGGCCGGCATGTTGGCGCGTTCGGCCGCGGCGGCCAGCGCCTCGACGAGGGTGGGCGAGGCGTGCGGCGCGAGCGCGCGCAGCTCGGCCTCGGCAGCGCTGGGCTCGCCCACTTGCAGCAGCGCCAGCGCGCGCCGGCCGCCTTGGGTCCCGGAAATCATCTGCGCGTCGAGCGCAGTAAAGGGAGCGCTGTCGAAGTCGACGGCGCTGTCGAGACCAAGCATGCGCCGCGCCAGCAGGCCATAGAAAGTGCGGGGGCGCTGTGCGGCAATCCCGAGCCAGTAATTGAAGAACTGCGGCCGTCGGTTGCGCAGCTCGGCGCGCGCCGCCCAGAAGGCCGCCGCCGAGATCGTCCAGCTGGACTGGCCGGGGACGCGGAGAACCTGCTGGAAATGCCAGCCGGCCTCGTCATAGCGGGCCGCTCGCCAAGCGGCGAGCCCCGCCTGCCAATGGGCGTTGGCGGCAAACCCCGGGCCTTGCGTGGCGACGCTGCGCGCGAGCGCTTCGCGTTGCTGCCTGGCGCGCCCATGGTCCGCGTCCTCGTCCAGGCTGCGTGCCGGCAGTCGTGCCGTCATGGGCGGGGGTGGAGGGGCCAGACCTCGAGGGTGGCGCTTCAGCGCCAGGGCATAGATCGCTTTCGCTCCCGGCTCCTCGGCGTGATGATGGAGCCACTGCTCGAGCTCGGGATATTTCGCGCGATAGGCCTTGTGCAGATAGCGTTGCGCCTCGACCGCGCCCATCAGCAGCCGGTCGCGAAGCTGGGCGATCTCGCCATCGGCCTCGGCCCAGCGCCCGTCGCTTTGCAGGGAAAAGACGCGGCGATAGTGCTGCGAATCGGTTGGAGTCAAGACCAGCGGCAGGTCGGCTTCGCGCGTGTTGTCGCTCCCCCGCGGCAACGACGACGTCCGCATCGACTGCGCTCGCGCGCTGCTTGGCAGCGCCATTATGGTACCGGGCAATATTGCGGCGAGTACGAAGAGAAACCCCAGTCTCGCCCAAGTCTCACCCGGCCGGAGCTCGACT
Organism: Allostellaceae bacterium; assembly: GCA_035515835.1. Lineage (GTDB taxonomy): Bacteria > Pseudomonadota > Alphaproteobacteria > ATCC43930 > CGMCC-115725 > DAHUYF01. Next base: position 714 of record DATJAV010000355.1, on the reverse strand, counting down.
CTCCCGCCCTGCATGACTCCGCCAATAAACTATTGGCGCTATCGATGGCAAGGAAAAATTTGGATCGAATTGTGCGCAATTTAAGGCATTGAGAAGGATGCTTACTGACTTCCGCAGCTTATTGCGCGTCCTTCAATTTCGTCTGAAGCGCCAGAAGATCCCTCCAGGCTTCACCTTTTCGCGCCGGGGCGCGCAGCAAGAACGAGGGATGATAGGTCGCGAGAGCCGGTACTTTGCTGCCGAACTCCTCGATCTCGAGATCGAACCAGCGGCCGCGCAGGCGCATAATGCCGTCGGCGCGGGCGAGGAGCGCGCTGGTCGCCGTGCCACCGCACATGAGCACGAGCTTCGGGCCAAGGAGAGCGATATGGCGCCAGACGAAGGGCAGGCACGCGGCGAGCTCTTCGCTCGTGGGCTTGCGGTTGCCCGGCGGGCGCCAGAATAGCACATTGGTGATATAGGCGTTCTGGTGCCGGCTGAGGCCGATCGCGGCGAGCATGCGGTCGAGCAGCTGCCCGCTGCGGCCGACAAAGGGCTTGCCCAAGCGGTCCTCATCGGCGCCAGGTGCCTCGCCGATCACCATGATCTCGGCTCTGGCAACGCCCTCGGCGAAGACGGTACTGGTCGCGGTGCGCTTCAAGGCGCAGCCCTCGAAGGCGCGCACCGCGGCCTCGAGCTCGGCCAAGCTCGTCGCCGCCGCTGCCAGCTGGCGGG
>DATJAV010000354.1:0-27846 GCA_035515835.1 Allostellaceae bacterium | reverse complement strand
AGGAAGAAGCGTTCTTGTGCGCGCCGCAATCCAGATTCTGAGCGATGATCCGGCCGCCGCTGCGCTCGCCACTATGTTCTGCCCGAAGGCGTGCCGGCGGCGGATGCACCGGCCAGCAAAGAAGCGGGCGACCAGTTCCTCACCAAGCGCTTCGCCACCGATGCGGCGGCGCGCTCTTGGCTGACGGCAGAGGCCTGACGCGAAAGTCGATTCACCCCAGAGGCTAGCGTCAGAGCGCGGCCTTCGCCAGGATCACCAGCGAGACGCCGCGCGCGGGCGACTTGCGATCGAGGTTCTGATAGGCGTGCGGCAGATTTCCCGGAAACCCCAGAACGTCGCCGGGTGCCAGATCGAAGCGCTCGCCGGAGACGCCGATCGACACGCGGCCGTCGAGGCAGGTGAAATACTCGCGCGTCCCGGGTAGATGGGCGTCCCCTTCAACGCGCCACCCGGCTCGAAGCTCATGATCGTCATGGTCTCGTCGGGTGCCGGCTCCGGTATGAGCGGCCGTACCTTAAGGCCATGGCCCATCCGGCGCTCCGCCACCTCCGCCGCGCGCCAGTGCCGCACTTGTGCGCGCGCCGACGCCAAGAGTTCGTCGACGGGAACGCCCAGCGCATCCGACACCTTCACCAGCACGGTCAGCGAAGGGTTGCCCTCGCCCGATTCGAGATTGGCGATGGTCGAGCGCGGCAAGGCGGCGGCTTTGGCGAGCGCGCCCTGCGTTAAGCCGCGGGTGCGGCGAAGCGTCGAGAGATTGCGCCCGAGATGAGCGGCGACGGCGGCGGGCTCGTCCATTTTGGTGACTTTTCGCCAATATATCAGACACGCCGCTCGCTCCGGGTCAAGTGCTTACCCAGGTTTTTCTCGACGAGCCAAGGAGCGATCCATGACCGAGACGAGCTATCTCCGCGTTGCCATTACCGGCGGTACCTCTGGCTTGGGCCTCGCGCTGGTGCGCCGGTTCCGTGGCGCCGGCGCAGGCGTAGCGTTGACGGCGCGCGCCCCTGATCGCGTCGCCGCCATCGCCCGCGCTCTTCCGGGCGTCTGCGGCATCGTCGCCGATGTTGCCGAGAAGGACTCGATCTACCCGACCGCAGCGCAGATCCTTGCGCGCCTCGGCGGACTCGACGTGCTGGTCAACAACACCTCGAGCCTGGGGCCGACGCCGCTGGCACTCCTCGCCGATACCGCCTGCGAGGACTTCGAGCGCGCGATCGCCACCAATCTGCTCGGCCCCTTCCGGCTGACCAAGGCGCTGCTCGGCGCGCTCGCGGCATCGGCGCGCGACGGGCGGGGCGGCGTCATCGTCAACATCTCGTCGGACGCCGCCGCCGCGCCTTACGAGCGCTGGGGCGCCTATGGCGCCAGCAAGGCAGCGCTCCTTCACTTGAGTCGCATCTGGGACCGCGAACTTGCGAGCGAAGGCGTTCGCGTGCTCTCGCTCGATCCCGGCGACATGGATACGCCGCTTCACGCGCTTGCCGTCCCCGATGCGGATCGCGCCGCGCTGAAGCGTCCCGAAGCCGCCGCCGAACAAATCTTTGCCGCCATCGCCGCGACGCTCACGGCGCCTGCACGGGAGCCGGTCCCATGATCGCCGCCGCTCGCCCTGTCCAGCGGCCGGCCGATGCCAAGCTGCTGGCGATCGACGCCATGGGCGAGACAAGCGTCGTCGCGCGCCGCCATTGGACCGAGCTTCTTCGCCCCGGCGATCTTGTCGTCGCCAACGACGCGGCGACCTTGGCGGCGAGCCTCGCCGGACGCCATGCGCCGACCGGCGCAACGATCGAGGTTCGTCTCGCCGGCCGTGCTTCGCTCGATTGGGACGACGTCGCCTTCGACGCCGTGCTGTTCGGCGCGGGCGACTGGCACATGCGGACCGAGGATCGTCCCTCGCCACCGCCGGTCTTCGCCGGCGATACACTGGCGCTTGGCCCGCTCACCGCGCGCGCCGCCGCGCTACTCGGCCATCCGCGCTTCGTCCGGCTCGCCTTTGACGGCGATGCCGCGAGCACCTGGGCAGGAATCGCGCGTCATGGCCGGCCGGTGCAATACGCGCATATCGCAGAGCCACTCCGACTCTGGGACGTGTGGACGCCGATCGCCGGGCCGCCGGTCGCCTTCGAGCCGCCCTCGGCGGCATTCGTTCTGGACTGGGCGGCGCTGCGCGCGATCCGTGCGCAAGGCGCGATGTTCGCCACGCTCACCCATGCGGCGGGCCTTTCTTCGACGCCGCGCTCGATGCGCGCCTCCCCTTGCCCGAACCCTATCACCTGCCGCAGAAGACCGCCGATGCGATCGCCCGCGCACGGCGCATCGTCGCGATCGGCACCACGGTGACGCGCGCGCTGGAGCATGCCAGGCGAGGCGGCGGGGTTTGCGCCGGCACCGGCCTCGCCGATCAGCGGATCGGGCCCGAGACCGAGCTCGGCATCGTCGACGCCATCCTCACCGGGACGCACGAGAAGGGCAGCAGCCATCACCAGTTGCTGCGCGCCTTCGCCACAGACCGCGTACTCGCCCATGCGGCGGAGGTGCTGGCGGCAGAAGGCTTCCGCACGCATGAATTCGGCGACTCGATGCTGGTCGAGCGCCGGGCATCGGCGGCGGCCGCTGGGGCGCGCCATGATCCAATCAAGTCGGATAGATCTGGATGCTCTCGGCGACGGAATCGGCGACATGCTCCTTGGTGATGACGCCGACGACGTCTTCGGCATGGGGAACGCCGCTGCCGCGAACGACCAGCGTCATGATCGCCTGCCGGCGCCACAGTCGCGGGATCAGGTCGAACACGATGTCGTTCTCGCGGGCGATGGTGAACTGGCGGCTGGCAAGATCGCCCAGCGTGACCTGGTCCTGCATGGCCGCGGAGGCGCGGCGGAGCGCGGTGTTGACGCGGAGCACGCCGAGGATGCGGTGGTCCTTGGTCGCGACGACATGGCGGAGCCGCCCCTGATGCTCGGGGAGGCTCAGAAAGGCGTCGAAGCTCATGTCGGCGGGAAGCACGAGGACGTCCTTGTCCATGACCTCCTTGGCGCGCCGCACCAGAAACATATTGGCATGGAGCGCCTTCGGCAAAACACGGCCGCGGCGGAAGAGCTTCATGGTGTAGATGTTCTCGCGCGAGAGCACGCGGCGCACGCCAACGGCGAGCGCGACCGCGACGATGAGCGGCATGACGATGTCGTAGTCCCGCGTCATCTCGAAGATCATCGTCACCGCCGTCATGAGGGCGCCCGTGCCGCCGCCTACCATCGCGCCCATGCCGATCATGGCAAAGGACGGCACGCTGATCGGCAACGGTACGCCCATTGCCACCAGCGCCGCGGCAAAGGCGCCGCCGATGGTGGCGCCCATGAAGAGCGAGGGCGAGAAGATCCCGCCCGACGAGCCCGAGCCCAGACTCAGCGAGGTGGCCGCGAGCTTGCAGAGGAAGAGCAGCGCGAGGAGCCCCGCCGCCGATAGCGGACCCTGCAGCACCGCCTGGATCGTCGCGTAGCCCACACCCTCGACGTAGTAGTGCCCGAGGCCTCGCTGCAGGCCGTAGATCAGCACGCCCACCATCGCCATGCCGATCATATGGCGGAGATAGCGGCCCTTGATCTTGTCGAAGAGATCCTCCGCCAGATGGAGGCCGCGGACGAAGGCGGTCGCGGCGATGCCGGTCAGCGCTCCCAGCACGCCATAGAGAACGAGGAGAAGAGCCGAGGTGAGATCGGTGCCGAGCGGCGGCAGCGCCGGTACCAGGAACGCCGGCTGCGTGCCGAGGAAATACCGGCCGATGAAGGTCGCCGTGCCGGTGGCGATCGCCACCGGCAGGAAGGTGCGCACGCTGACCTCGGGCATCATCAGCTCGATGGCGAACATGACGCCGCCGATCGGCGTGTTGAAGGTGGCAGCGATGCCGGCGCCGGCGCCGGCCGCGACCAGCGTGATGCGCTGACCAGCGAGCATGGGAACGACTTGCCCCAAGGTCGAGCCCAAGGCGGAGCCGATCTGGATGATGGGACCTTCGCGCCCGACGGCGGCGCCGCTGCCGATCGACAGCGCCGAGGCGAGCGACTTCACCACCGCCACGACAGGGCGGATGATGCCGGCACGGTAATAGACGGCATCCATGACTTCGGGCACGCCATGCCCCCGGGCTTCCGGCGCGAAGGTCGAGACGAGCCACGTAACGCCGACCCCGCCCAGGACCGGCACCAGGATGACGAACGCGCCCCAGGGACTGGGCGGCGTGAACACGTTGGCGTCGTAGCGCATAGCGGGCAGTCCGAGGAATAGGAGATTGTGGATGAGCCCGATGAGATCGCGGAAGAGGACAGCGCCGACGCCGGTGACGATGCCGACGACAAGGGCTAGAATCGAGAGGGAGGGAAGGCTGACGCCGCGATGATGGCGCCATCGCTTGATCGCTCGGGCCCCGCCCGCTCCGCCGGTTCCACTCGCGACGGGATCGCTGCGTATTGGGTCATCGCGCATGGGTCGCCTCCGGTTCGCGGTGTGCGGCTTAAGGCATAACGTCAGGGAACGCCAATTTGGCGCTAAAGGCCCGGCGGCCATTCTGCCAGCAGATCGGACGCCGCCTCGAAGAGCGCGGCCGCCCGCAGCAGCGCCGTCTCGCCGCGGAAGCGGCCGACGAGCTGAAGGCCGACCGGCAGGCCTTCGGGCGAGAAGCCGCAATTGACGCTGATCGCGGGATGTCCCGTCAGATTGAAGGGCATCGTCCAGGGAAACCAGCTCGCGCGCAAATCCGGCACCGCGACGCCATCGATATCGATCGGGTCGAACAGATCCTGCTCGAGCGGCAGCGCCGGGCGCAGCAAGGTGGGCGTGACGAGAAGGTCGGCGTTCCGGAACAGCGACTGGACGCGCCGGAAGAGCGCCGCGCGCGCGAACATCGCCTGTTGGTATTCGGTCCCGGTGATGTGCGCCGCGGCATTGACTTGGCGGACGAGCGACGGGCTCATGCGGTCGCCGGAGCGCGCCACCATTTCGGCAAAACGCGAGCGCCAGGTCGTGTGATTGATCACGCGCCAGAGCGGCTCGATCTCGAAGCCTTCGCCAGGAAGCTCATCGAGAGCGGCGCCCAGCGCGGCGAGGCGTTGGAGTGCCGCGTCGAAGGCCCCTCTCACCGCAGCGGCGACGGGCTTGCCGGCGGGGGCAAGGCAAAAGACTATGCGCACGCCGCGTAGATTGCCCTCGGCGCGCGCGGCCGCGAGATAGTCTGGGACCGGGAGGCCGATCGACCAGGGATCGCTCACATCGGGCCCCGCCATCGCCTGCAGCATGAGTGCGGTATCCATCACCGTGCGCGTCATCGGCGTCACATAGGTGTAGTTGCCGAAGGCGTCGGGCGCCTGGCTGTGCGGGATGACGCCGTTACTCTGCTTTAGCCCCACGACACCGTTGCAGGCGGCGGGAATGCGCGTCGATCCACCGCCGTCGGTGGCCACGGCAAGCGGTGCCAGACCGAATGCCACCGCAACCGCGGCACCGCCGCTCGAGCCGCCGCAGCTGTGCCGCGCGCTCCAGGCGTTGCGGGTTCGCCCGAAGAGCGGCGCATCGGTGAGACCTTTGGTGCCAAATTCCGGCGTCGTCGTCTTGCCGACGAGAATGGCGCCCTGCCGGCGCAGCCGCGCCAAGGCGACCGCGTCTTCACTCGGAACATGGTCCTGGAAGAGCAGCGAGCCGTAGGTCGTGCGGACGCCGGCCGTGTCGACGAGATCCTTCGCGGTGAAGGGAACGCCGTGCAGCAGCCCGAGCGCGTCGCCCTGCATCACCCTCTGCTCCGCCTCCCGGCTCTCGCGCAGCGCTTTGTCGGCGCAGATCGTGATGAAGCAATTGAGCGCGGGCTGGAGCCGCGCGATGCGCTCAAGCACGGCGCGCGTCACCTCGGCCGGCGATACCTCGCGCCGCGCGATCCGGGGGCGGAGCTCGGTGGCCGAGAGGAAGCAAAGGTCGCTCATCCGCCGCACGGTGCACGCGACACGGCGACAAGTCAAACGGCGGTGCGACGGTAAGGGAGAGCGTTCGGCATCGCATCGTCTCACTGTCTCATTGTAATTCTTCCTGCGTCCGCCGGGCGGAGCCCAGGGCCAGATTCTTTGCTATCCTTGGCTCACGCCGGAAACCGGCGCGGATTGAACGGGAGAAAGCGACGTGCCCTTGACGAGCGATCTGGAGACGACGAGTCCCAAATACTTGCGCGACAAATACGCCATCATCGGCGTCGGCGAGACGGCGTATATGCGGGGCTCGGGCAAGACGACACGCGCACTCGCCACTTGGGCGGTCCGGAACGCCATCGTCGATGCGGGCCTGAAGCCGGCGGATGTCGACGGCATGCTGTCCTACCAGTCAGGCGATTCCGTTTTCTCGCCTTTCGTCGCGGGCGATCTCGGCATTCGCCTCAACTTCTACATGGACGTGTTCGGCGGCGGCTCCTCCACCGAAGCGCTGGTCGGCATGGCAATCGGCCTCATCGAGGCGGGAATGTGCAAGGTCGTCGCCATCTTCCGCGCCATGAACGGATATTCGCAAGTGCGGATCGGCGGCACCGGCGTGCGCTCGGCGGCGCCGGTCTCGGGCGACATGCTGCACAGCCGCGCCTATGGCTGGCAAAGCGCGGGGCAGAGCTTCAGCCCGACCTTCATGCGCCACATGTACGATTATGGCACGCGGCCCGAGCAGGTAGCGGCGGTCAAGGCGATCCACAGCGAGCACGCCTCCAACAATCCCAAGGCCTATTACAAGGAGCGCGTGACGGTCGCGGATGTGCTGAAGAGCCGCATGATCTGCAAGCCGCTTCATCTCCTCGACTGCTGCGTCGAGACCGATAACGGCAATGCCATCATCGTCGCCGGCGCGGACCGCGCCCGGGACAGCCGCCACCCGCCGGTGCTGATCCGCGGCGTGGTCGGTCGCTGCAACAAGCCGCGTCTCGACATGCATTACCAGCACGGTCCGCTCTCGACCGTCGCCGGCCGCTACGCGCGCGAGATCCTATGGCCCAATTCCGGCGTCGGCCCCGAGGACATCGACGTCACCGGCTCCTACGATGCCTTCACCTTCACGACCATGCTGCAGCTCGAGGATTACGGCTTCTGCAAGAAGGGCGAAGGCGGCGATTACGTCAGCGACGGCACCATCCGCCTCGGCGGGCGGCGCCCCAACAACACGAGCGGCGGCCATCTCTGCGAGGGATATACGCACGGCATCAACATGGTGATCGAGAATGTCCGCCAGCTCCGCCACGACGCCGACGACAGCTGCCCCGTGGGACCCGACGGCAAGCGGCGGCACACTTACGACTACCGCGAGGGCGGCTGCCGCCAGGTGAAGGACGTCGAAGTGACGGCCAATCTCGGCTGGGCGATGCCGGCGACTGGCTCCGCCATGGTCATGCGGCGCGGCTGAGGGAGACGGGACAATGGCGATCACCGCGCAATATCTCGGCATGCCGCTCGACGTGAGCGAGCTCGACGGCGAGAATCTCGAGTATTTCCGCTTCTGCGCCGCGCATGACTTCCGGCTGCAGGCCTGCACCCGCTGCGGCCTCCTGCGCTATCCGCCGACCACGGCGTGTCCCTGGTGCGCCAATCCCGAGTCGCGCTGGACCCCGGTCGACGGTCGCGGCACGGCCCATTCCTACACCGAGGTCCATCACGCTATCCAGCCGGCGTTCCGCGATCATGTGCCCTATTTAGTCCTGCTGGTCGATCTCGACACGCAGAAAGGAGCGCCGACTGCCGAGGAGGCCCTGCGCGTCGTCGGGAATCTGACGACGGCCGACGGCGTGCTGGCGCCGCCGGAGATGGTGCGGAAGGTCGGCATCGGCACGCGGCTGCGCATGGTTTTCACCGATATCGCGCCCGGCCTTGCCTTGCCGCAATGGACCCTCGACGAGGCCGCGCCGCAGCCGGCCAAGGTCTGGCGGTATCCAGTGGAGTAGGCTGGCTCTGTGGGACGCGACCACGCTCTCCCTACGGCGTCGTTCCCGCGAAAGCGGGAACCCAGAGCTTCTGTGCTCCGGCGCTCGCCCTGGGTCCCCCGCCTTCGCGGCGACGACGAATATAACTTCTGTTCTTTGGTGCATTGAGGAGGACCTTCGGTGACAGGCGTTTTCTCCGGGCTCACGGTGCTCGATGCGGCGAGCTTCATCGCGGCGCCCGCGGCCGCCACGATCCTCGCCGATTTCGGCGCGGATGTGATCAAGATCGAGCCGCCCGGTACGGGCGATGCTTACCGCAACCTTTCCTTTCAGCCCGGTATGCCGGTCAGCGACAAGGACTATTGCTGGACGGTCGACGACCGCAACAAGCGCAGCCTCGCGCTCGATCTGAAGCAGGCGGAGGCGCGGAAGATCCTGCACGGCCTCATCGCCGACGCGGACGTGTTCATCACCAACTATCCGCCGCCGGTTCGGCGCCGGCTCGGCATCGCCTTCGACCAGCTCTCGCATATCAACGAGCGCCTCGTCTATGCGTCGCTCACCGCCTACGGCGAGCGCGGCTCCGAGGCCGACAAACCCGGCTTCGATTCGACGGCGTGGTGGGCGCGCTCCGGTCTCATGGATCTGACGCGGCCCGATCCGCAGGCCTTGCCGACGCGCTCCCTTCCCGGCATGGGCGACCATCCGACGGCGCTCGCCCTCTATGGCGCGATCGTCACCGCGCTCTTCCAGCGCCAGCGCACCGGCAAAGGCGCTTACGTCGGCACTTCGCTGATGGCGAGCGGCGCCTGGGCCAATGCCTGCTACATCCAGGCCGGGCTCGAGGGTGCGCGCATCGCGCCGCGGCCGCCGCGCACCGAAGCGCTCAATGCCCTTTCAAACCACTATCGCTGCCGCGACGATCGCTGGCTCATCCTGGCGATTGGCGTCGCTCAGGACCAAAAACTTTGGCCGGTTTTCGCTGAGACGGTCGGGCGGCCGGAGCTCGCTCACGACCCGCTGTTCCGCGACCGCGCCGCGCGCTTCAAGAACGCGCGCCCTTTGGTGGCGCTGCTGGACGAGGTCTTCCTGCAGCGCGACGCTGGGGAATGGATGCGACTGCTCGAGGCCAAGGGCATGGTGGTGGCGCTCGTGGCGAGGCCGGGCGAAGCGCTGCATGACCGGCAGATGCGCGAGAACGGCGTGATCGTGCCGCTCGGCAACGGCCACACCGTCAGCAGCCCGCTCTGGGTGGCGGGTGTGGAGAAAGCCGCGGCAACCCCGGCGCCACGCCTCGGCGAGAACAGCGACGCCATCCTGCGCGAGCAGGGCCTCACGGAGACGAAGATCGCGGAGCTTCGCGCTCACGGCGTGGTGGGCTGAGGATTCGGGTGCTCGTGTAGCGCGCTACCTGACGCGGTGAAACGTGATGCTGCCGATACGCCATACGACCGTGACGGTATTGCCATCCTCGGAACGGTAGCTGCCGTTCGCACCTCAACCGTCGGTACCGAAGAGGAATACCGCCGCCGCCACGGCGCAAGTCCATTTGCCGCCCGCCTCCGCCTGGGTCGCGGCGGTGATGGACTGGCTGTCGATGATAAGATGCGAGTGCTCGTAGAGCTTCTTGCGCTCGTTCCAAGCGGCATCGGGATCGAACTCGATGCCGAGGGTCGAGGCCAGCATCGTGGCGGCCAGATCCTCGGCATAGTCGCCGCTTTCCTGGCTGTTCATGCCGAACCCGTGATGCTCGGAGATATAGCCGTACATATCGGGATTGGCGGGCCGAGCCAACCCGATGCTGGCGTTGAGCAGGCGCCGGGGCTCATCCGTCTCGGCGCGCGCAAGGACGCAAAAAGTGATCTCGCCGGGCGAGAGTTCGCGCACGCCGACGTCGCGCACCACGATCTCGCAACGCGGCGGCAAAATCGACGAGACCGTTACCAGGTTTTGCTGCTCGATATCCCCGTCGCGGAGCGCGTATTCGAACGCGGTCAAGCGATGGCGATGGACGCCGACGCCACTGGTGAGAAAGACGCTCTTCGCTATCAGCTTCATTTCTTCCCGCCCGCCGTCGCACTATAGGAATGATTTGTTGCAGTCGCGAGACCTGGGCGTGGGTTTTAACGACCCGATCTGATGATCTGTTACGATATCTCCCGCAGAGGAGAAACGGCCGATGAGCTCGACCCCCACCTATGCCTTGCCGTCAAGGTTTCTCGGCGTCGCCCGCACGGAGAGGAGCGCCGCCTATTGCGTCGCCGGCGCGCCCTTCGACATCGGCACGAGCTTCCGCAGCGGCGCGCGCTTCGGCCCCGACGCCATTCGCCAAGCCAGTCGCATGCTGGTCGACGGCGATCATCCCACGCGCTGGTTGGATCCGGCGACGCTCGAGCTGGCCGATATCGGCAATTTCGCGCTGGCGCTGGGCGACATTCCGCGAAGCCTCGCCGCGCTCGAAGCTCAAGCCGCGGATATCGCCCACCTCATCACCCTGGGTGGTGATCATTCGATCACGCTGGCGCTGCTGCGCGCCCTGGGACGCCGCATCGGGCCCTTGGCTTTGGTGCATTTCGACGCCCATGTCGATGCCTGGCCCGACACCTTCGGCAATCCCTATGGCCACGCCTCTGTCTTCTATCACGCCATCGAGGAGGGCCTCGTCGAGCCCAGGCGAACGGTGCAGGTGGGTATCCGCTCGCCCGTGCCAAAGTCCGTCTATGACTGGGTGTTGGGCAAGGGCGTCACCATTGTTGCCGCAGAGACCGTACACGAGACCGGAGCCGCATCGACGGCGGCGGCGATCCGTCGCGTGATCGGCGACGCCCCGGCCTATCTCAGCTTCGACATCGATGCGCTCGATCCGGCTTTTGCGCCCGGGACCGGCACGCCGGAAGTCGGCGGGCTCGCCAGTTGGCAGGTGCAGGGAATTCTGCGGCGCCTTCAGGGAGTGCGCTTTCGCGGCATGGATGTCGTCGAGGTCGCCCCACCTTACGACGTCTCCGGGATTACCGCACTCGCGGCCGCAACCATCGCCTGGGAATATCTCGCCCTCGTCGCGTGAGAAGGCGCGGCTTCCCCGTTGGCGCAGAGGATGCGCGGGATGGAAACAAAGCCTCAGCGACCCCTACGCTCCACGCCAAAAATGCTGCCGACAACACGCTGATATTCCGAGGGAAGCTTGGAAGTCGCCGACGCCCTCGATCGTCAGTCCATCCCGATCATCTCATCCGAGACGCGCACGACCCCCGGCACGCTCTCGGCGAGCGCGATCAGCGCCTTGCGCTCGGGCTCGGAGCTGATGAGACCCCAGAGATGCACCGTGCCATCGCTGACGATGACATTGCGGCTGCCGAAATCGGTCCAGGTCTGCTTTTCGAGGCGAGACAGCAATTCCTGGCGGATCTCGAGGTCGCGATGCGCGCCATTCTCCTCGCCGCGGCCGATCACAGAGGCGAGGGCCTGGATCAAGTTGGAGCGGCTCACTACGCCGACCAGCTTGCCGTTCCGGGTAATGGGCACCCGCTTGATGCGCCTGCGCTCGAGAAGCGCGGCAATCTCCGAGAGCGGCGTCTGCTCGGTGGCGGAGGCCACATCCGTCGTCATCAGCTCCTCGACCTTCTTGCCATGGGACTTGGCGAATTCCTCGGCCAGCGTCGAGGCGCCGGTGACGGCCTCGACCCACCAGGGACGCTGCTTCTCGGTGCCGATTTCGACGCGGCGAATGAGGTCGGCCTCGCTGATGATGCCGACGAGATGCCCGTAAGCGTCAACGACGGGCAAGGCGCTCACGTCATGCTCGCTCAAGAGCTTCACCGCCTCGGCGACATCGGTGTCGGGACGAACGGTCACGACGTCGCGCACCATGACATCAATCGCACGCATATGTGCTCCTCGGGTTAGAGAGCGGTCGACGATGGCACTCAGAAGAGATAGGTCAAGAGGGCGAAGAGCGACCCCGACAGCACGATGGCCGCCGGCAGGGTCAAAACCCAGGCGAGCGCCATGTTCCCGATCGTGCTCATTTGCAGGCCCGAGCCGTTCGCCGCCATGGTGCCGGCGACACCCGACGAGAGCACATGCGTGGTGCTCGCCGGCAGGCCGTAATTGTCGGCGGCCATGATCAGGCCCATCGCCACGAGCTCGGCTGACGCGCCTTGGCCGTATGTCAGATGCTCCTTGCCGATCTTCTCGCCGACGGTGACGACGATGCGCTTCCAGCCTACCATGGTGCCGAGACCAAGCGCGATCGCCACCGCGACCTTGACCCAGGTGGGAATGAACTTGGTCCCGGTATCGAGGGCCTTCTTGTAGGTCGAGAGCGTCGCAACGTCGGCCGCCGACAAATCGGCTTCCTTGTCCTTCATCAGCAGGCGAAGCGCTTCGGCGGCGAGATACATGTCATTGCGCGTATTGCCGACCGTCGCCGTCGGCAGCTTCCCCAACGAGCCGTATTGCTTGATCTGATCGCCGATCTGCGTCACCAAGGCGGCGAGTGAGGGATATGTCCCCTCGCTGATCTTGTGCTGAGCGACATAGAGCGTGACGGCAGGACGCGGATTGCCGAGCACGTCGTATCCGGCCGCCTTCTCGCCGATCACTTGCACCGCCGCGGCTGACGCCTTCTCGAACTCGGGGGTGAAGCTGTTGGGCAAGGACCGGTTCAACGCATAGGTCGTCGGCACCGTGCCGATGAGGATCAACATGATGAGGCCCATGCCCTTTTGCCCATCATTGGAGCCATGGGCGAAACTGACGCCGGTGCAGGTCAGTACCAAAAGACCACGGATCCACCAGGGCGGGGGCTCTGCGCCGGTCGGCGCCTTGTAGAGCGCTGGAATGCGGATGAAGGCCTTGCAGAGCAGCAACAGGAGCGCCGCGAGCACGACGCCCGCGATGGGCGAGAACAGCAGCGACTTGCCGACGCCGAGCGCTTGGTTCCAATCGACGCCGCTGGTGCCGCTGTTTCCGGCGGACATGATCTGGTTCATGAGACCGACGCCGATGATGGAGCCGATCAGGGCGTGCGAACTCGAATTGGGAATGCCGAAATACCAGGTTCCGAGATTCCAGATGATCGCCGCGATGAGGAGCGCAAACACCATGGCGAAGCCGGCGCTGCTGCCGACTTGCAGGATGAGCTCGACCGGCAGCAGCGAGATGATGCCGAAGGCGACCGCGCCGGTCGAGGTCAATACGCCGAGAAAATTGAAGAAGCCCGACCAGATGACGGCGAAATACGCCGGCAGCGAATGAGTGTAGATGACGGTGGCCACGGCATTGGCCGTGTCGTGAAAGCCGTTGACGAACTCGAAGCCCAGCGCGATGAGGAGCGCCACGCCGAGCAGCATATAGACGACCGTGCTCGCGGAGGGGCCGGAGGAGAGATCGGATAGCAGTGCGTTACCGGCATAGACGGCGCCGACGCCCAGCACCCCCACGGCGATAAACGGGCCGAGCCGGCTGGTCCAAGTCGGCGTGCTCGACGGATGCAGCGGATGAGCATGCTCTACCTGGACAGCGCCATGCACTGCGCCTCGGGCGATCGCGCCTTCGCTCATCTTTGCCCCCCATGTTTTACTGCGGCATCAACGCTTCGGACTCTACAGCGTGCCTCATGACGCAATCGTGACAAACCAGCAGCACGCGCAAGTCCGAACGCACTGAAACGCCGCAAAACCCGGCGGAGGAGAGCGCAAAGCCCGGCACCGCACCTGCCACAATGAGGCTTGGCGCATTGAATGAGCGGCCACTGTCTGATCGTGCGCATCTCTCCTCAAACGGCGCGAATCGCGCTCAGGAAGACATCCACTTCCTGCGCAGCTTCTCGCTGACGGCAGACGCGATCGCGGAGGAGATTCGCTCGCCTCGCCGATGCTGCCGCGGGTGCCTGCGACGCTTGCTGCTTCTCGCTCGGGACGGCCGCGATGGCGGCGGCGACTATCGTCCGGGAGTATCTCGCTCTCGTCGCCTGAAGATCCCCTAGCTACTTCTCGGCGCAAAATTGCAATTCTGTGGATCGAACGATCGCGACGGCGCAAAGCAAGACCCCGCCGTCATATCCGGCGGGGGAATGGGGAGGAGGCGGGCGGACGATCAACGGGGCCTGACTACTTTCGCAGAGCGAGGCCGATGTTGATGAGATTGTCGGCGATGACGCCGAGGCCGACCCAGCGACGTATTCCGACAAGCCCGCGATAGCGGCAGCGGTCGAGGCCGTGTCGCCGCTTCTCGACGCTGGTGCGCCCCTCGCATCCGGTGCGCCACTTCTCTGTCCGTTGCGGAACCAGCGCTTCTTTTGCTCGCGCCGGCGCTTGGGGTCCCTGGTTGAGCGGTTGGGAATGCAGACGCGCTTCACGCCCTTGGCTTTGGCCGTGACTTCGTTCTTGGCTGAGTAGAAGGCGGCATCGGCGGCGACCAGGCGCGGCGTGCGTCCCAACTTTGCTACGTGGGTCTCGATAGCGGGGATCAACAGATCGGCATCGTTGGGTCGCCGCTCATAGACCTCATAGTCGATCACAATCTGGTTTTCCGCTTCCTGGAGCTTCACCATCTTGCCGAACTCGTTGGGCCGGCCCGCCTTGCCCTTGCGGATGACTTCGGTCGAGGGTTCGAACAAGCTCAAAATCTTGCCCTCGGCTCGCGTATTGCCGTGGAAGACGCGGGCCCTGGTTTGCGGCATCACCTGTTGCACCAGCGGCACCATCGCATCGAGCTCGCGGCGCAAGCCGTCCAGCGCCAACTGCGGCAAGACACCCACCGCCTGTTTTACACCTTGGGCGATATCCACCGAGAAGCGCTTGGCCTGGCCAACCACCCGGCTGGTCGATGCCAACAATTGGCGATACCGTTGCTTCAACTTCGCTTTCGTGACGGGACTCTTGCAACGTGCCACCCGTGCAATTTCCAAAATCCGCAGCTTCACGCTCCGCGTCCGGTCGCGCAGCCTCGCGCCGGCCGTACCGGCGATCGTCGCAATCTTCCTCATGGTGCGGGTTAGCACCCTCACCCCATCTCCCAGCAAGGTGCTGTCGCTCGGATGGTGGATGTTGGTTTCCGTCACCGTCGTATCGATCCGCAGGCGCCGTCCCGCAATCACCCCTTCGGCCCTGGCGATGCTCACCATCCGGTCGTGGATCTGCCTGAGCACCTCCCGCCCCAGCGCCATGCCCCAGCGACCCATGGTCTTGGCGTCGGGCATTTTCGCATCACGAGGTTGGCGCGCACCTCCCGCTCGAGAGCCGCATAGCTCCAGTTCCGCACGTGCTTCAGCACCAACAAGCGCAGCACCACCTCGGTCGGGGCACCGTAACGCCCCCGGCTGCGGCTCTTGGGATGTCGTTTCGCTAAGGCGTCGTAGACGGCGCCAACGATCTGCTCATCCGCCAGCGCCGCATCGGCGTGCTTCATCTAGGCCTCGCGCAGATCGCCCACTTCCTCGGCAATGAGCCCGTCGCCGAAGCTCAGCTGCGCCCGCCGCATCTCAATCATGCGGCTTCCTTCCCGCCTTCGCTCGCGCTCGATCGGGACGCAGCAAATCATGATTGAGCTCGCAGATCGCCTCGATCGTCTGCTTCAAGTCCTGGTAATTGCGAAGCTGCTGGCGAACCTCGCCAACCCGTTCGCGCCGCACGCTGAGTTGGCGCGTGCCGCCGCCGGGATAGCTCACCGTCAGAACGAAGACCCGGTGCCCTTCGCCGCGGGCGCATTTCGGGCAGCCGCTGGGATGGCGAACCGTACGCTCAAGGAGCGAGCCGCGCAGCAGCTCGCCGGTGATACGCAGCTCGTCCACCAGCTTCTGGCGGGCTCGCAGGGTCTTGTCGCGATTCATCGATAAGAATGAATCACGACGTGCCGCTCACGTCAATCGACGGGCGCCACCTGAGTCAACTTGTCGCATTCGCCCGACCTCGGCTGAATACGCAGCCCCGCCACCGCAACGCGCGATCCTCGATTGTCCGGCCTTGCAGTTTTCTCGCTACCACGCCAGCACACCGCCGAAGCCAGTCGCGGCTATTTTGCGCCGAGAAGTAGCTAGGCTCCGCCGGGCGCACGCGCGAAGATCTCGGCCGACGCACCCTGGCGATAGGCCAAGGGCAGCCGCAGCGCAACGGTTGCGAGCAAAAACGCGAAGGCTTCGGTTCCTCATTCCGTCGGGCGTTGCACATACAGAGGTCAATAGCCCTGAGCGACGGGCGAGCGTTCCGTGCAAAAAAGCAAGCGATGTTCAATCCTGCAGCCCCGATAGGTGCCAATTTTGTCGCGCGGCTGCGGGCGGAGGATGTCGACCACGGACGCCCCGTCTGCGCCACCATCGCAAACCTCAAAAGGAGAGAACCATGACAACGGCCGACATGAAGCTCGAGGTCGTCGTCATCCCCGTTTCGGACGTCGATCGCGCCAAGCGCTTTTACGGCGGCTTGGGTTGGAGGCTCGACGCCGACTTCGCCGCCGCCGGTGACGACTTGCGCGTGATCCAGTTCACGCCCCCCGGCTCCGGATGCTCGATCATCTTCGGCAGGAACGTCACCGCGGCGGCACCCGGCTCCGCCCAGGGATTGTACCTTATCGTCTCCGACCTCGCGGCTGCCCGCGACGACCTGCTCGGTCGCGGCGTCGCGGTCAGCGAGGTGTTCCACGACGGCGGCGGCGTGTACGCCGGCAAGGACGAGCCCTACCTGTTCGGGCGGCTCCGCGTTCGCGGTCTCGATCCCGAGCATCGCAGCTACCGCTCCTTCGCTTCGTTCAAAGATCCGGACGGTAACGGCTGGCTGTTCCAGGAGATCACGACGCGATTGCCCGGACGCGTGGAGGAAGAGGTCACGACATTCACTTCGTCGACTGAACTCGCAAGCGCGCTTCGCCGTGCAGAAGCCGCGCATGGCGAGCACGAGAAGCGGACCGGCCAGAGAGACGCGGACTGGCCCACCTGGTACGCGGAGTACATTGTCCGGGAGCGGGCCGGGAAGCCACTGCCCTCATGAGCCAGCGCGCGAGGTAGTTCCAAGATTTCGGCGCGGGTTCCGCGCACCGCCGCCGGGTTCATTCGAGCTGCAAGCACCGCCCCCTTGTCGATCTGCGGCGCCGAGACGTCGAGATGGCAGTAGTGCGAGCGCGAAAGCGTCGCACCGTTGCCGAGCACGACCCTCGCCTCGACGGCGCAAGGCGCCAAACGCTCGATATCCGCGCTGGCGTCGACCAAATTGATGGCGCGAGCGAGCAACAAGGGCGACGCGGTGTCGCCTCATCCGACCTCATTCGGCGGGATGGCTGGCGGTTGGAACCGGCTTCGCAAGCGCCCGGCAACCAAGATCGGCCTCGATCTGCTCCGGGCTGTAGCCTTTGGTCTCTTGCACCATGGCTATGACCGCGCCGATCATCGCGCCGATGAGCACCATGCCGACGACAAAGCCCTGCACGGTCGGAGAAAGGGCGAGGTCCTGGCGTATGAAAAGCAACGCGTCGGAGATCACGCCGGTGTCGTAGCCGAACGGCAAGCCGCCCAACGCAGCCACGGCAGCAATCAAGTAGAACAGCATGCTCATCTCCTCTCATTGCGAGACGCTGGAGCCAATCTCGGCGCTGACATGGCCGATTCGGGCGGGCGAGCGGCGCATTGCCGAAGCGACCTCACTTTGACCTGCATGGCGAAGCGCTTCTTGTCGCCGATGCGCTTCTTTGTCGGCTTTGGTCGAGACCTGGGTCCTGTCGTTACCGTCGTCTGCAGGGCGGGCGCCGCTGGTCGCCCGCTTCATTGCCACCAACGTCAGAAGCGGAGGGTCGTCTTCAAACCGAGGATGGAGTCATCGGTTTGCTTGATGCCGCCGGGCTGATCGACGTACTGGATGTTGGGCCGCAGATTGAGCCAATCCGTCGCATGCACCGTGTAATAAAGCTCTGTCACCGCTTGTCGAGCGTCGCCGTTTGCCGATCGGCGATAGTTGCATTGAAGAACGCGCTCAGTCCCCGCTCGGGCGAAGGGCTTTGTCAGCTTCTGTAGAAAATTGGTGTAGGCGCCATAGGCGCCATCGCGGCCGCGCGGTTGTCCTCCGGCGATCACCAAGGACTGCCCCTCCTTATTCTCGACCGCATCGGGGATCTTCGACGCGTTGTACCAGAACTTCACGTTTTGCGCGCGCGGCGTCTTGCGCTGTCGGACGCAGGCGCACTTCGGTGCACGGCCGGGCAATTCGCGATCGGAATCGGCAATCCGCCGCAGCGCGCCGGCTCTATATGAATAGCACGTTCGCGACACCGCTTCCCCCGCTCTTCCAACCCAGGAGGTCTTTCAATGATTCGCATCATCCTCACCTGCAGCACGCTCGTCATCGGCCTCGCCTCGGTAGCCTACGCCGATGGCAATGCGCAGTCGCCTGGCTACTTCACCCAGGCGGGCGCGCCCCTCGTCGCTCCGGTCAACCAGAACGACACGTCCGACGCGACCATCCAAAAGCAGAGGGAGAGCGGGTATTTTCCGTCGGCGGACGCGCCACTCGCGGCGCCGGACAACGGCAATGCCGGCGCCGCCGCGACGGCGAGCGATCAGGCCGAGTCGGGCTACTTCCCCTCCGCCGACGCACCGCTCGTCAGCCCGACGAACGGCCATCGCTGAAAGAGACGCTCTCCGAACGGCAAACTTCAAAGCGCCCGCCCGGCCGCCCCGCCCCTCCCCCTGCCGGGCTCGCGAGCGGCCGGTCCGCCCCAGGACCGGCCGCCATTTTCTTGCATAAGGAATGGGTGTCATGCAGAGCGCCACGACGCGGACTCACCGACTCGCCCTGGTCGTGTTGACGAGTCTGTCAGCCGCGATGGTCGCCGGCTGCGCACAAGGCCAGCTCGACGCACCGGCGAACCCGCCAAGCGGCTCAGGAAGCAGCGTTCCCGTCACCTCCCCGATCGACTATCACGGGTTTCCGTACAACATCCAGGCCGGATAGGTCGTCGGCTAGCCAGCGGTCTCGCTCGGACCGACCAAGGTCGAGGCGCCCAGCGCATAGATGATCTCGTCGGCGATCTGCTGGGGTGGCGGTCCGACGTCAACGACCAGCGGATCCTCGTCCGGACCCGGTTCCTCCAGCGTATCGAGCTGGCTTTGCAGCAGGCTCGCGGGCATGAAGTGGCCGCGACGCCCCGCCAAGCGTTCCGCGATGAGGTCATGCCTGCCGCGCAGATAGACCAGCCGCGCCTCGCGCCGGTCGCCGATGATGAGCGACCGATAGGAGCGCTTCAGAGCGGAGCAGGTGATGATCCCCGGCTCCTTTCTGGCGCGCTGCGCGTCGATCCACGCGGCCACCGCTTCGAGCCAGGGCTGGCGGTCGGCGTCGGTCAGCGGCATGCCCGCATGCATCTTGGCAACATTCGCTTCGGGATGAAACGTGTCGCCCTCCTCGAAGGACCAGCCCAGGCGCACCGCGAGCTTCTGCCCGATCGTCGTCTTGCCGACACCGGAGACGCCCATCAGCACCAGAACCGGGGGCCAGCCGCGATGAACACGGGGGCTCTCGAGGCGGTGGACGCGGGCACCGTCGGCGACGAAGACCGCTTCGGCGCGGCTGATGAAGAGGCCGCATTCGACGACGCCGACGATGCCTCGAATGCGCGTCTCGAGCCGCGCCGGATCGTCGATGCGGGCGAAGCGGCAATCGAGGATGCGATTGCCGCCGTCGGTGACGAAGGCCTCGCCGGAAGGCGTCCGGCGCAGCCGCGTGGAGGCGCCGAGCGCTTCGAGCGATGCCGCCGTCGCTTCCAGACCAAAGGCGACGACCTCGACCGGCACGGGCGCCGTTGTTCCCAAACAGTCAACGAGCTTCGCCCCGTCCACGACGATGACAAGGCGCCGGCTGGCGGCCGCCACGATCTTCTCGCGCAGCAAGGCACCGCCCAGTCCTTTGATCAGATTGAGCGTGCCGCGCTCCACCTCGTCGGCGCCGTCGATGGTAAGATCGATCTGACGATGCTCGGCAAACGAAGTGAGCGGAATACCGGCCGCCCTCGCCTGAGCGGCGGTATGCTCGGACGTGGGAATGCCGAGGAAGCGCAATCCCTGCATATGGCGCCGGGCGAGCGCATCGACGGCAAACGCCGCCGTCGAGCCGGTGCCGAGCCCGACGATCATGCCATCCTGCACGAGCTCCACTGCCGCTTCGGCTGCCGCGCGTTTCTCGACATCCCGGTCGGCTGCGGGTGAAGGTGGCACGCTCATGGCGCGGCCGCGGCGACGCTCTCGCGAATCGCGGCGATGGCGGCCTGGTAGTCCTTGGTGCCGAAGATCGCCGAGCCCGCCACGATGGCGTTGGCGCCCGCTGCGACCGCTTGCCGGGCCGTCGCGGCGTTCTCGCCGCCATCGACCTCGATCACCGGGTCGAGGCCGCGCTCAGCGCAGATCGCCCGAATGCGCCGGATCTTTGGCAGCATCTCCGGCAGAAAGGCTTGCCCGCCGAATCCAGGATTGACGGTCATCACCAGGATGATGTCGCAGAGATGGAGGACATACTCGATCAACTCCGGGGGGCTCGCCGGGTCGAGCACCGCGCCCGCTTTCTTGCCGAGCGCGCGGATCGCCGTCAGCACGCGGTGCAGATGGATCGTGGATCCCGGTTCCGCCTGGACCAGCAGGTGGTCGGCGCCGGCCTCGGCAAAGGCGGCGAGATAGCGCTCGGGCTCGACAATCATCAGATGCACGTTGAGCGGCTTTGCCGTCGAGCGGCGGATGGCTTCGAGCACGACCGGCCCGATGGTGATGTTGGGCACGAAGCGGCCGTCCATGACGTCGACATGGATCCAATCGGCACCCGCCTTGTCGACGGCGCGAACCTCTTCGCCGAGCCGCGCAAAATCCGCCGACAGCACCGATGGCGCCACGAGCACCATTATCCCGCCGCCGCTCGATCAACGAACCAGAGGAGCGCGCCGATGGGCCGCACCCGTGCGGCGGGGACATCGCTCCCGCCGGCGCGAATGGCGTGCAAGATGGCCGCCTTCTCTCGCCCGGCAACGAGAAACGCGACAGACCGGCTGCTCTCGATCACAGGGTAGGTCATGGTAATGCGAATCTCGGGGCGCCCGTGCGAGACGGCAGCCACCCAGCGGCGGCGCTCGGCGAGTACCGACTCTCCCGGCAGCAGCGAGGCGGTATGGCCGTCGGCGCCGAGGCCGAGCAGCGTGATATCGAAGAGCGGTCGCGCCGGATCGAGGATCGTTGCGCCATAGGCCTTCTGCAAGGTGCCTTCATATCGCCGAGCGGCGTCATCGGGCGCTCCGTCGATCGGCATGGGATGAATGTTCCGCGGCGGTATGGGTGCCTTGTCCAGCATCGCCTCGCGCGTCATCCGATAATTGCTCTCGGGATGGTCATGGGGAACGAAGCGCTCGTCGCCCCAATACCAGGAGACGTGCTGCCAGGGAAAACGGCCCTTGAACTCCGCCGAGGCGAGAAGGGCGTAGAGCGCTTTGGGCGTCGAGCCGCCGGAAAGCGAGACGCGGAAGGGACCTTTGGTCGCGAGTGCCGCTGCCGTCATCCATTCCGCCACGTGGCGCGCCAGCGCCGGCGGGTCGCGAAATACCTCGAACTCTCCGATCGCATCTGCCATCTGCCGCTACTCCAGCGCAGCGAGAATGAAGCGCTCCATCGCCTTGGCGAAACCTTCATCGTTATAGGAATCGGTCGTGACGGCGGCCTGCGCTTTCACCTCGTCGGAGGCGTTGCCCATGGCGATGCTCAGGCCCGATCGCCGGAACATCAGCACGTCGTTCGGCTGGTCGCCGATGGTGGCGATCTCTTGGGTGGGCACGCTCAGGTGCTGCGAGAGATACTCGACGACCGCTCCCTTGTTCGCATGGCGGCTCGTGACGTCGAGGTAGTAGGGCTGCGACCGGCTCGCCGTCGCCTGCTCCCCGAAAGCGACCTGCGCATCGGCTTCGCAGCGCCGGACACGTTCGAGGTCGTCGCTGACGCCGACGATCTTCACGACACCCGCGAGGTCGTCGTCGATTTTCGCCACAACCTTGGGCTCGAACTTCACCGTCCAGGCCTCGCGCGCGACGTGGGGAGCGTCTCGCTTGGTGATCAGCCAATCGTTGCCGCGATAGACCCAAGCGTCGAGACGATGCTTGCGAATGAGATCGATGGCCAGGCGGGCAACCTCCGCGGACAAGGTATTCTGCTGCAGTATCGTCAGATCCTGCTTTACGAAGAGCCCGCCGTTGAACGCGGCGGTCGGGGTCGCGAGATGGAGCGGATCGAATAGCATTTCCATCCCGCGCGGCGGCCGGCCGCTGGTGATGGCAAAGCGAATGCCGGCGTCATTGAGCGCTCGGACGGCGGTCGAGGCGCGTTTTGTCAAGACCTTGTCCTCGGTCACCAGCGTGCCGTCGACGTCGGCCAGCACCAACGAGATCTTCTGAGCCATAGGACGCTCCTCAGTCCAGCGATCGCCACGCCCGGCCGTCTTGCGCCAGCAGCGCGTCGGCAGCTGCCGGCCCGCTGCTGCCGGCAACGTAGTTCGGAAAATCCTTGGGCGGGCTGCTCGCCCAGGCGTCGAGGATGGGCTGCACCGCCTGCCAGCCCCTCTCGACATTGTCGGCGCGTTGGAAGAGCATCGCATCGCCGATCATGCAGTCATAGAGCAGCGTCTCGTAGCCGGTGTTGGGCGCCATCTTGAAATAGGTCTTGTAGGCGAAATCCATGCTGACCGTGCTGAGCCGCACCGTCGGTCCCGGGCGCTTGGCGGCGAATTCGAGGGCGATGCCTTCGTCGGGCTGAATGCGCAGGATCATCCAATTGGGATTGAGGTGCGCCACTGCGGTGTGGCGAAAGAGCGTATAGGGCGCCTGATGGAAGCGGATGGCGATCTCGGTCGAGCGGCACTTCATATATTTGCCAGTGCGCACGTAGAACGGGACGCCGGCCCAGCGCCAGTTGTCGATCATGAGCTTGCAGGCGACGAAGGTCTCGGCCGTCGAGTCCCGGGCGACATCGGGCTCGTCGCGATAGGCCCGGACGGCCTTCCCCAAGACGCTGCCGGCAGCATATTGACCGCGCACCGCATTCTTCAGCGCCGCCGCCGGATCGAGCGGGCGGATCGCCTCGATGACCTCGGCCTTTTTCGACCGGACGTTGTTGGCGTCGAAGGAAATCGGCGGCTCCATCGCGGTCATCGCCAAGAGTTGGAACATGTGGTTCGGCACCATGTCGCGCAGCGCGCCCGTCCTCTCGTAGAACTTGCCACGACGCTCGACGCCCACCGTCTCCGACGCAGTGATTTGCACATGGTCGATGTGCTCGCGATTCCAGATCGGCTCGAACAATCCGTTGGCAAAGCGCAGCGCCATTACGTTCTGGACGGTTTCCTTGCCGAGGAAATGATCGATACGATAGATCTGATGCTCCTTGAGCGTCTTCAGAATGTCGGCGTTAAGCGCCTTGGCCGACGCCAAGTCGTGGCCGAATGGCTTTTCGATGACGACGCGGCGCCATTGCCCATCCTTTTCCGTGACGAGACCTGCGGCACCGAGCTGGGCGACCGCGGGGCCGAAGAAGCGATCGGCGATGGCGAGATAGAAGAGATGATTGCCCGCCGTCCCCGCCGTTTTGTCCAGCACCGCCAGATTCTCGCCGAGGCGGCGGAAGGTTGCGGGATTGTTGAGGTCGCCCTGCAGATAGCTCATGCGCTCCGTGAGCCAGCGCCAGGCGGCCTCGTCGATGTGATCGGCCTGGAACTCGCCGTCGCCGCGGGCCACGAACTCGTCCATCATCTCGGTCAAGCCGCGCCGCCATTCCTCCGTCGTCTTGGCGGCGAGGTCGACGCCGACGATCCGGAAGTCCTTGGCGAGCCGCTTTGCATTGGCGAGGTTGTAGAGCGCCGGCACGACGAGGCGCTTGGTCAAGTCGCCGGCAGCGCCGAAGATCACCATGGCGCATGGCGGCGCCGGTGGGGCGCCGTCGTGATCTGACGCGACGGCGGGGTTGGTCAATCGCTGTTGATCGCCTTCCATGATGGTCAGCTCCTAACTCGTGTCCTGCTTCGGTTCGATCTCGTCACTTGCGCCCGAGCATCTCCTTGGCGAGCGCCACGACGCGCTCCGGCTCGAATCCGAATTTGTGCTGCAGCTCTTTGAGGGGTGCAGAAGCGCCGAAGGTCTTCATGCCGAGCACTCGCCCGGCGGCACCGACATAGCGATCCCAGCCAAGTACCGATCCCTGCTCGACGGCAAGGCGCGCCGACACTTTGGGCGGCAGCACGCTATCGCGATAGGATTGCGGCTGATGCTCGAAGATGTCCCAGGATGGCATCGAGACGACGCGGGAGCGAATGCCCTGCGCCGCCAATGTCTCATGTGCCGAGACGATGAGGGCGACTTCGCTCCCCGAGGCGATGAGGATCACTTCGGGCGGACCGCCGGGAGCGTCCGCCATGACATAGGCGCCGCGAGCGACGCCGGCCGCCGCGGCGTATTTGCGGCGATCGAAGGTCGGTAGCGGTTGCCGCGACACCGCCATCACCGCCGGCTGATGACGCAGCTGCAGGATGTAGCGATAGGCTTCGACGACTTCGTTGGCGTCGCCCGGCCGCAGCACGACCAGGCCCGGAACGGCGCGGAGCGACACCAGCTGCTCGACCGGCTGATGCGTCGGCCCGTCCTCGCCGTCGCCCATGGCGTCATGGCTGAAGATGAAGATGCTGGGCAGCTCCATCATAGCGGCAAGACGGATCGCTGGCCGCGCGTAGTCGCTGAAGATGAAGAAGGTCGCGCCGAAGGCTCTTAGCTTCGAGAGCGCGAGACCATTGACGATCGCCGCCATGGCATGCTCGCGGACGCCGAAATGCAGATTCCGGCCGCCGGGAGTCTCGGCCTCGAAATCACCGGCGCCGGAAAACTTGAGCGCCGTCTTGGTCGAAGGCGCGAGGTCCGCCGCACCGCCCAGGAACCAGGGAATGTTCTGGGCGAGCACGTTCAGCACCTGCCCCGAGGCGTCGCGGCCGGCGATACCCTTGGGATCGGCGGCAAAGCCCGGCAGGTTCCGGTCCCACCCTTCCGGGAGCTCGCGGTGCTGCATCTGCTCAATCTCGGCGGCAAGCTCCGGATACTGCGCGCGATAGGCCGCGAAGAGCGTCTCCCAACGCTGGCGCGCTTCGGCGCCGCGCCGGCCGATGCCGGCGGTGAAATGCTCGCGCACGCCGTCCGGCACTAGGAATTTCGCATCCTCGGGCCAGCCATAAGCGCGCTTGGTCAGCCGGACTTCCTCCTCGCCCAGAGGCTCGCCATGCGCCGCCGCCGTGTCGATCTTGTGCGGCGAGCCGTAGCCGATATGGCTGTCCAGGATGATCAGGGTCGGCCGGCCCTCGGTCTTGCGGAAGACGGCGAGCGCTTCCTCGATGAAGTGCAGATCATTGGCATCGCCGACGCGGAGCACGCTCCAGCGATATCCCAGAAAACGCGACGCCACATCCTCGGTGAAGGCGATGCGGGTATTGCCTTCGATGGTGATGTGGTTGTTGTCGTAGATCCAACAGAGGTCGTCGAGGCCGAGATGGCCGGCGAGCGACGCCGCCTCCGAGCCCACGCCTTCCATCAGGCAGCCATCGCCGCAAACCGCGTAGATGTTGTAGTCGAAAATATCGAAGCCGGGCCGGTTGTAGCGGGCGGCGAGCCACTTCCGGCCGATCGCCAGGCCGACGCTGTGCGCGATCCCCTGGCCCAAGGGGCCGGTGGTGCATTCGACGCCCGAGACCCAATGATATTCCGGATGGCCCGGGGCCTTGCTGTCGATCTGGCGGAAGTGACGGATGTCATCGAGCGTCACCGAAGGCTTGCCCAGGCGCTCATATTCCGCGTTCACGGCCTGCGTCCCGGTCAGATGCAGCACCGACCAGAGCAGCATCGAGGCATGGCCGTTGGAAAGAACGAAGCGGTCGCGGTCGGGCCAGATCGGATCCTTGGGATCGAAGCGCAGAACCCGGTTCCAGATTGAGTAGACGAGCGGCGCCAGCGCCATGGGCGTGCCGGGATGGCCGGACTTCGCCTGCTGCACCGCGTCGATGGCAAGCGTGCGGATCGTGTTGATCGCCAGCTGGTCGAGATCTTGCTCTTTCATGAGTGCGCCTTCTCGACATGCCCCCCGAACTGGAAGCGCATGGCGGAGAGCAGCTTGTCGGCGAAATCACTCTCGCCGCGCGAGCTGAAGCGCTCATAGAGTGCGGACGACAAGACATGGGCCGGCACGCCTTCGTCGATGGCGGCCTTGATGGTCCACCGCCCCTCGCCGGAATCCGAGACGCGGCCTCGAAAGGCCGCAAGCGCCGGGTCGCGCGCGAGCGCGGTTGCCGAGAGATCGAGCAGCCATGACGCGATGACGCTGCCGCGCCGCCAGAGCTCGGCGATGTCGGCCAGGTCGAGGTCGTATTGGTAGTGCTGGGGATCGCGCAGCGGCGTCGTCTCCGCGTCGACGTCACCCGCCTTCTTGCCGACGTTGGCGGACTTCAGAACGGAGAAACCCTCGGCAAAAGCTGCCATGACGCCGTATTCGATGCCGTTATGCACCATCTTCACGAAATGGCCGGCGCCGCTCGGTCCGCAATGCAGATAGCCCTGCTCGGCGGTGCCGCCGGATTTCTCGCGTCCCGGCGTCCGCGGGATGTCGCCGCGGCCTGGCGCGAGCGTGGCGAAGATCGCGTCGAGATGCGTCACCACGTCCCGCTCGCCGCCGATCATCATGCAATAGCCGCGCTCCAGGCCCCAGATGCCGCCGCTGGTGCCGACATCGACGTAATGGATGCCTTTGGCCGACAATTCCTTGGCGCGGCGGATGTCGTCGATGTAATAGGAATTGCCGCCATCGATGAGGATATCGCCGCGCTCGAGATGGGACAGCAGACCGGCGATGGTCTCATCGACCGCCGCGGCCGGCACCATCAGCCAGACCGCGCGCGGCTTGGTCAGCTTTGCGGCGAATTCAGCCAGCGAGGCGGTGCCGACGGCCTTTTCCTTCACCAACTCCGCGACCGGTTCCGGAGTATTGTTGTAGACCACGCATTGATGGCCGCTCTTCAAGAGCCGGCGCACCATATTCGCTCCCATGCGGCCAAGGCCGATCATTCCGAGTTGCACGAGCCAATCCTCCTGTGACGGCCGACCGTCCGGCCGTTCGTTCAAACCTCGACCCGCCGCGCGGCCGAGCGCCCGACGGTCTCATGACCTCGTGGCATCATCCGGATCCTTTGAGCTGTCGATATCGCCGGATGAGCGCGTTGGTCGAGCTGTCATGCGCGAGCTTGGGCGCTGTCGGGCTCTCAAGCTCGGGAATGATCCGCTGAGCGAGCGCTTTTCCCAATTCGACGCCCCATTGGTCGAAGGAATCGATCTGCCAGATGACGCCCTGGGTAAAGACGCTGTGCTCGTAGAGCGCGACGAGCTTGCCCAGCGCGGCAGGCGTCAGGCGTTCCAGCAGCAGCGTATTCGACGGGCGATTGCCGGCGAAGACGCGATGCGGCACGAGCCAGTCGGGTGTCCCTTCGGCCTTGACCTCGTCCGCGGTCTTGCCGAAGGCCAGCGCCTCGGTCTGGGCGAAGACATTGGCGAGCAGCATGTCCTGATGCCGGCCCAGAGGATTGAGGCTCTGCGCGAAGCCGATGAAGTCGCAGGGGATGAGACGCGTCCCCTGGTGGATCAGCTGATAGAAGGAATGCTGGCCGTTGGTCCCGGGCTCACCCCAGTAAATGGGTCCGGTGGCGTAGCTCACCGCGGCGCCCTCGAGCGTGACATGCTTGCCGTTGCTCTCCATCGTCAGCTGTTGGAGATAGGCGGGAAAACGCTTCAGATATTGCTCATAGGGCAGCACCGCGACGGTCTCGGCGCCGAAGAAGTCGGTGTACCAGACGGCGAGTAGGCCCATCAGCACCGGCAGATTCCGA
>DATJAV010000353.1:0-25489 GCA_035515835.1 Allostellaceae bacterium | reverse complement strand
GATGACGAGATCGGCCTCGGCGAGAAGCGGCCGCGGCTGGAAGCCCTGATGCAGCGGATGCGCCGAAGGGAGCGTCATGTAGCGCTGATTGAACGCCACCACCGGGAGCGCGAAACGCTGCGCGAGACGCGACAGCGCCTCGACGCCCGCCCTGCTGCGCCCCGCGCCGGCGGCGATGATGAGCGGCTTCTGCGCGGCGGCCACCCATTCGGCCAAACTCGCGATCGCGGCCGGGTCGGGATAAGGCGGCTGCGGCGCGGCGCGGCGGCGTGCCGCGCTCTCGGCGCGCAGCGCGGCGCTCGCCAGGATCTCGCGCGGCAAGGTCAGATAGACCGGACCTTTTGGCGAGGTCGTCGCCACCTCGAAGGCGCGCGCCAGGACATCCTCGACATGGTCGGGAAAGCGCAGCTCGTAGTCCCATTTGACGATCTCGCGCACCATCCCCGCCTGGTCGAACATCTCCTGCGCCCATTGGATGTAGCGCGTGCGCGAACCGAGATGGCCTCTTTCGGTGATCGGCGAGCGTCCCGCCATCAGCACCAACGGCACCTGGTCGCGGGCCGCATTGATGAGCGTGTTGATGGTGTTGCCGGTCCCGACATTGGTATGGACCATGACGGCCTGCGGCCGGCCCGAGACCATGTAGACGCCATGCGCCATGGCGACGGCCGCCGTCTCGTGCGGCACCAGGATCGGCCGCGGCACTGCGGCGCCGCTCTCGCCGGCGCGGGCGAAGCCTTCGATAATCGAAGGGAAATCCGTGCCGGGGTTGGCGAAGAAATACTCGACCCCGTGCGCACGAAGTCCGTGCAGCAGCAGGTCGGCGGCGGTGGCCTCGTTGGGGCGATGCTCGGTAGGGCGGCGGTCCATAGACGGGACTGTCCCTTCCCGGCCGGCGCCCCGTCAAGCCGCCTTTCGCGAAAGCGCTTGACGGACCGGGCCGAACCGTCGGTTAATTCGAGGAACATTTCGCGTGAAAAAAGCCGGCGGTCGACCGGCGGGGCACGGCAGGGAGGCGTGGGCCGTGAAACGGGCAGCGTTGGCACGGCAGTTGCCGAGCGTAGCGACGCACAATCCGAGGGGTGTGCTCGGATGACAATCCTCGGCATCGAGCAGGTAACGTACGGGGTTGACGACCTCGCGCTCGGTCGCCGCTTCTTCACTGAATGGGGCTTGGCCCCCGAGGGCGACGGCTTCCGCACTCTCGACGGCACCGCCGTGCTGCTTCGCCGCAAGGACGACGCGCGCCTGCCGCCCGCCGTCGAGCCGGGCTCGACCGTGCGCGAGATCGCGTGGGGCGTCGCCGATCGCGGCGCGCTCGACCTTCTTGCGCCGCGGCTTGCCGCGCGCGTGCCGATCGCGCGCGACCCCGAGGGCGGCATCCGCTTCACCGATCCCGCCGGCTTCGGCGTGGCGCTGGCCTTGAGCCGTCGCCAGCCCCTGGCCGCGGTCGCCATCCCCGTCAACACGCCCGAGCGGCGGCAGCGCATCGACACCGTCGGTGCCTTCTACAAGCGCGCTCAGCCGCGCCGCCTCGGCCACATCGTGCTCCAGGTGCCGGACATTCCGGCGATGGAGCGCTTCTATCGCGAGGCGCTGGGGTTCTGGGTCTCGGACCGGTATCCGGGGCGCGGCGTCTTCCTGCGTGGCCGCGCCGAGGCCGATCATCATCAGCTCTTCCTGCTGCAAAGCCCGGACAGCGCCGCGCATTTCCATCATCTCGCTTTCGAGGTGCACGACGTGCACGAGGTCTTCGGCGGCGGCCTCGCCTTCGCCGGGCATGGCTGGGAGACGCATATCGGTCCCGGCCGGCACGTCATTTCCTCCTGCTACTTCTGGTACTTCAAGAACCCCTGCGGCGGCGCGGTCGAGTATTTCGCGGATATGGACTGGCTGACCGAGGCGTGGCAGCCGCGCGAAATGCCGCAATCGCCGGAATGGTTCGCCGAATGGGCGCTGGCGGCAGGCATCCAGCAGTTCGGCGGCGTGCAGCGTTAGCCTTCGGCGGCGCCGCCGATTCCGCGTTGACAGCGTCGCGGTGCGGCGCAAGATGAGCGCATGGACGAACAGCAGCTCGATCTTTTCGCCGATGCGGGCTGTCGCGTTGCGCCATTCCAATCTTCTCGCCCTGACCTGCCGGCTGCCGAGCTCGACAATGACGCGCTGATCGCCGCAATTCCGAGCGCGAATCTTGCGGTCGGGACGGCGCTTGCCGCCGAGGCGGCGCGGCGGCGACTCGTCGCTGCCATTCCCGCCCTCGAAGCGCTCTGCCGCCGCTTCTCCGGCTTCGGCGTCGAGCGACTCGTGCCGGAGCAGGTGGCGGCACTGGAGGCGCTGGCCGCGATCGGCGGTGGCGAATCGGCGCGCGTCGTCGCGCGCAGCATCGCGCGGGGCGTCGTGCAAGGACCAACACTCGCCGTCGCGCTGGGTGCTGCGGCGACGCTAGGCGGGGCGTTGTCCGCGGAAATCCTTCGCCCGTTGCTGGGCCATGCCAATCCTGCCATTCGCGCCGAGGCCTGCCGCTGTGCCGGTTCTCGGTTCGCGCTCGCCGCCGATCTGGTGGCTCGGCTCGAGGATCGGGACGCGCGCGTCGCACGAGCGGCGGCCTGCACGCTGGGGCAAATGGGACGCGCCGAGGCGCGGCCGCTACTCCTGGCGTTGCTGCGCAAGGAGCCGTCGGTGGCGGTGATCGAAGCCGTGTCGCCGGTCGCCGACGAGGAGTGCCTGGTCCTCTTGGGTCGAATCGCCCGTACCATGCCGGCGCTTGCCTCCGCCGCGCTCGATGCGCTCGACGGCATCGAAGAGCCGCGCGCCCATGTCATCGCGGCCGCTGCACGCAGGCAGCGGCCGCCGCCGACCATCGCCGATTGTCGGGATTGACGCCACAGCTGAGGAGTACGACCGATGATTCATGTCCTCGCCATCATCACTGCCAAGCCCGGCATGCGTGATGCCATCCTGCGGGAGTTCCGCGCCAACATGCCGACGGTTCACGCCGAGAAGGGCTGCATCGAATATGGGCCGGCGGTCGATGCCGACGGCATCGGCAGCTTCCAGACCAAGTTCGGTCCCGACAGCTTCGTCGTCATCGAGAAATGGGAAAGCCCGGAGGCGCTCCGCGCCCATGCGCAAGCGCCGCACATGGCGGCCTACGCCGCCAAGACCAAAGAGATGATCCAAAGCCGCGTCATCCACGTGCTGTCGCCGGGGTGACGCGCCGGACTCATCGTCCGCTGTAGCGCGGCGGACGCTTCTCGAGAAAGGCGCGCACGCCTTCGCGATAGTCCTCGGACTGCGCCGCCAGCGCGTATTGATCGCGATCCATGAAGCTCACCGCGTGATGGAGCGCGGTGCTGGCGGCGTTGACGCCTTCCTTGCACATGCGCACTTGCACCGGCGGCAGCGCGGCGACGCGCTCGGCCATCGCCATCGCCGCGGCGAAAGCGCCGCCAGCGGGTGCGACCTCGTCGACGAGTCCCCACGCCCGCGCGCGCTCGGCGTCGATGCGCTCGGCCATGACGGTGAGCCGCTTGGTGCGTGCCGGTCCCATCAGTGCGACAAGGCGCGGCACCGATTGCCAGCTCATATTCATGCCGCGCTCGATCTCGGGCACATAAAAGCGCGCCCCGTCGCCGGCGATCCGGAGATCGAGCGCCGCCGCCAGGGCAACGCCGCCGCCGACGCACCAGCCTTCGATGGCGCCAAAGGTCATCGGCTCGAGTTCTTCCCAAGCGCGACAGAGCCGCGGTCCCAGGCTCTGCAGCCGTCGCCGCTCGGCAAGGCCGATGCCTTCGAGGGGCGCCTCGCGCAGGTCGAAGCCCAGCGTGAACACCGCGGCGGCGCCCGCGAGCACGATGGCCGAGGTCTCGGTGTCGTCCTCGAAGCTCCGCGCCGCCGCGGTCAGATCTGACATGATTCGTCGCGACAATGCGTTCTTGCCGTCGCCGGTGTCGAAGCGGATGACGGCGATGCGTCCCTGGCGCTCGATGCTGACGGGCGATGCGGACATGCGCGTCCTCCTTCTCGTTGTTGCGGCGCGGGCCGGAACGCTCGCGCGATGGGGAAGGTTATTACGAAAGGGTATTTCGGCAAGGGAGGCGTGGCGCAATGATCGAGATCGCCAGGACGATGAGTGCGGCGCTGATCGCGCTGTTGTTGACGGCGGGACCGCTGTCGCTTACCGCGAGCGCCGAGGGGCCGGGGTCGGGTGGCGGGGGCTCCTCCTTCGACACGCCGCCGGACAAGCTGCCGCAACCCGACAGCGATCCAATCTCGGCGCCACCGGGAGGCGATCCCGGATCGAGCTCGGGCTCGTCTCTGCCGCCGGAGGCCACGCCGGGAGCGACGTCGCCGACCCTTCCAGGGACCGGGAGCGACCTCACGCCGGGACCGAGCAAGCTGCCGCCACGCTTGCCGGTGCCGCCGCCGCATGTGACGAGTCCAGGGGGCGGCGGTCTGCCGCCCACCGGCAGCGTGCGTTAAGCGCGCGTCGTGGGCAGCGTGAAGTCGAGCCTCGGCCCGAGCGGCACCACGCCGCTCGGATTGACCCGGCGCTGGCTGCCGTAATAATGCGTCTTGAAATTCTCGAGATCGACGGTTGCCGCCACGCCGGGCTGCTGGTAGAGCGCCCGCGCATAGTCCCAAAGCGCCGGATACTCATAGAGGTGGCGGAGATTGCATTTGAAATGGCCGTAATAGACGGCATCGAAGCGCGCCAGCGTCGGAAAGAGCCGCCAATCCGCCTCGGTCAGGCGGTCGCCCAGAAGATAACGCTGCCGCGCAAGGCGCGCCTCGAGCGCATCGAAGGTCTCGAAAAGCGCCGTGACCGCCGCCCGGTAGGGCGCCTGGCTGGTGGCGAAGCCCGCCCGGTAGACGCCGTTGTTGACGGTGTCGTAGATGCGTTGGTTGAGCGCGTCGATCTCGGGGCGAAGGGGCGGCGGGTAAAAGTCCGTGCGGTCGTCGGTGAAGGCGTCGAAGGCGCTATTGAGCATGCGGACGATGTCGGCGGATTCGTTGCTGACGATGGTCCGCGTCTCCTTGTCCCAGAGGATCGGCACGCTGGCGCGGCCGCTGTATTGGGGATCGGCCTGCTGATAGATCTGATAGGCGTAGCTGGCGCCAGTGATGGGATCGGGCACGGCGAAGGTCCAGCCATTCTCGAGCATGAGCGGCTCGACGAAGCTGACGGAGATCGCGCCCTCGAGCCGCTTCAGCAGCCGCAGGAGCAGCGTCCGATGGCACCAAGGGCAGGCGAGCGCGAGAAAGAGATGATAGCGCCCCGCGGCTGCGGGAGAGCCTGAGCTGCCGTCGGCCGTGATCCAGCGTCTGAAGGTCGTGACGGGCCGCTCGAAGGCGCCCCCCGTCCGCGCCGTCCGATCCCCTTCCTCACGCCACTGGCCGTCAACGAGGTGTCCCATTGATACCCGCCTTTCCGGATTCCAAGGAGCAAAAATGCAAAGCGGAGGTCGCTTCTTGCAGAGCAGTCGCGTCCTCCGCGCGGCCGTTTTGTTTTCTAAGCCGGCAACTTATCGCCATCGGGCGGGGCGGCGACTTCGAAGGCGTTGACGATGCCTGCCAGCATTGCGAAATAGCCCGCTGCCGCGGTCAGTTCGACGAGCCACTGTGTCCCATGCCGCTTCTGTAGACGGTCGAAGAGCGCCTGGTCTACCCGATTGGTTCTCACCAGCTGCCGTGTGTAGTTGACGATGTCGCGCTCGTCATCGCCGAGAGAGGCGGGGTCGCCCTTTGCGCGCAGGACGTCGATCGTCGTTTCGGGCACGCCGGCACGGCGCGCCGCGCCAACCTGGGCGGCCCACACATAGGAGGCGTCGCGCTCGCGCACCGAGGCGAGGATCGCGTGCGACAAGAGCCGCGGCTCGACCACGGTGACCCCGCGGTTGAACTTGACGAATTGCAGCATACGCTCGGCGAGCTTGGGGCTGTAGAGCAGCACGCTGAACGGTCCGCGAATCTGGCCGAACACGCTGAGCACGTCGTCGACGATCGCGTGATACTCGCTCGGGACATCGTTCTTGCCGGTGATCGGTGCAACCCGTGGCATCGTTTCCTCCTCGCTGTTGAATGAGCGGCGCCTGTCATCGACACACCGGGCATCGCCGCCACGTTCCTCCTCGATCGTCGTCGCTGGTTCAGAGGCCCGCATAAGGCCTGCCCCATTGGTCCTGGTAGACGGCATCTTTCAGCGGCCCGCGGCCTAGCGGTCCAAAGCGGCCCATCGGCCAGCCGATCGGCAGGATCGCATAAGAATGGACGCCGGGCGGCAGCCCGAAGATCGCGTCCACCTCCTTGCCGTAGAGGGTGTGGCGCGTCGTCAACGTCGTCCCAAGCCCGAGCGCACGCGTCGCAAGGCACATGTTCTGCACCGCCGGATAGATCGACGAGCCGGCCGTGCGGCCCGGATTCTCGCCGTCCTCAAGGCAGGCGACGATCCACACCGGCGCCTCGTGGTAGTGGTCGGTCAGGTACTTGACGGCGGCGTTCTGACGCTGGTAACGCGCCGGGTCGGAGCCCGGCGGCGGCGCGCTGGTCGCATAGCGCGGCCCGATTTGCTCGTCATAGAGGCGGCTGTAATAGACCTGTACTTTCTTCTTGATCTCGGGGTCCTTGACGACGAGGAAGCGCCAGCGCTGGGCGTTGCCGCCGGACGGCGCCCACTGCCCGGCTTGCAAAATCTTGTTGATCAGGTCGTCGGGCACCAGATCGGGCTTCAGCCGACGCATCGCCCGCATCGTGCTCATCACTTCGAAAAGGTCGGGCATAGCCTCGTCCTCCCAGGGTTCGATCGAGTTGCTTGGACGGCCCGAGCAGGACACATCCTTCGAATGCAGCCCCGACCGTAGCCGCGGGTGAGGCTTCTTGTCGACCCGAGCGAAAGACTCGATCCTTTTTCACCGTGGCTCCGTGCTGGCGCCGGCGATGGGATCTCGAGAACCACGTTCGCGGAAATGCCCTAGCCCAGGCCGATCTGCTTGCCGGCCGCCAGGAAAAGGGCCGCTGTGTCAGGCGCGAAACGGAACGAGCCGAGAAAATCATGGGTGGAGTAATGGGGCAGCGCCTGGCGAATGGAAGCAGCGAGGGTGCGGCCTTCGTCCAGCCGATCCGCCAGAGCAAGGCAGTGAGCGGCGATCGCCAGAATTATTCTGTGAGCGTTCGGCCGCGCGGCGGCTTGCAGCGCCCAACGGGCGGCTTCCTCGAACTGGCCCATCCGAACGAGAGCCATCGCGCGCGCGCCCAACATGCCAAACAGAAGCGGGTCGAAGGGACTCAAGTTGCGCGAATGGTCGGAGGATCTGATGGCGACGCTGGGATCGCCCGATTGGCAATGGACGAAGGAGAGCGAATAGTGGCCCAGCGCGAAGTTAGGACTGAGATCCACGGCTTGTTGCAGCTCGCGCAGAGACTCGTCCTGGCGGCCGCGCAGCCATAGCGCCCGCCCCATGGCCCAATGCGCCGCCGGATTTTGATCGTCGGCAAGGAGGCTCTGGCCGGCCGTCGCGAAGGCGCGATCGCATTCCGTTTCGCGGTCGGCCCAGCGCTGGAAAGCGTTCTGCCAATGCGTAAACGACAGCCCCGCATGAGCGCGAGCGAAGGTCGGATCGAGCTGCACGGAGCGGGTGAAGTAGCGCTGGGCGAGCTCGTTCTCGCTCTGCGTGAAGCGATACATGTGCCAGAGTCCGCGATGATAGGCTTCCCAAGCGTTCAAGGAATTGGGCGCCTTGAGAAGCGCCCGGTTTCGTTCCACCATCTCTATCTCAGAGGAAATCGACGAGACGATGCTGTTGCCGATTCGGTCGAGCACCGCGAAGGTGTCGTCGAGCTTGTGATGGAACCCGTCCGCCCAGACGATCCGCGCCGTGCGAACCTCGACGA
The DNA here is from genome assembly GCA_035515835.1 of Allostellaceae bacterium. Lineage (GTDB taxonomy): Bacteria > Pseudomonadota > Alphaproteobacteria > ATCC43930 > CGMCC-115725 > DAHUYF01. The sequence continues at coordinate 17,599 of DATJAV010000353.1, read as the reverse complement.
GCTCAACCCGGACGGTTACGCGACCTTCGCTGCGTCGCACGCTTCCGCTGGCGACGAAATCGACGTTCAGCCGTCGACCGGCATCCTCCGGCCCGACGCCTCGTTCCGCCAGCGCGAAGACCGAGCCTCGGGCAATGACGAAGAGATCCCGCAGTTTGGCCAGGCGGGTGATGATGTCGTGGGTGAGGCCATCGGCGAGGCCGCCGCGAACGCTTTCCCCGCTTACCTCTTCGAGGAAAGGCATGACCGCGAGCGAAGCGCGGCTTCCTTCGCGAGTAGCGGCCGTCGCGGGGTCGGGAGCGGCCTGCGTCCCTGGCCCGAGAGCGGGCCCGGCGTCGCGCATATGGGCCGGTCGACTTTGTTTGCCCGACCGCCAGGCCGCCCGTATCGGCGCGAAGTCCAGGCCTTCGGACTCGAAGAGTCGCGCCGTGGCGGCGAGGTGCTCCTCGGCTTGGCCGATCCTTCCCTGCCGCGCCAGCTCGCGCAAGAGCATCGAATGCGCGGTGCGATCAAAGGGAGCAATCTCGATCCACTTCTCCAGATGGGAGGATGCTTCGTCGCACCCCGGCGGAAGCTTGAGGGCGAGCTGCTCCAATATCGCCGCGTGGCACGCCGCAAAGCGCCGTCGCTGCGCCGTCAGCCAGGCGTTGAAGTTCGGACTTCGATCAATGGCGAGGCCTTCGAGAAACTCGCCCACGAACAAGCTCGAGAGCGCACGCAGCCGATCCGGATCGATCGTTTCAAACCCCGTTCCGGCGGCCGATGCGACCTCGAGAGCGTCCACGAGACAGCCGCTGAGATCGAGCGCCACCCTGTCGTCTGACGCCTGAACGCGCGGTCGCTGCGGCTCGTCGAGAATGTGTCTGAGCTTGCTGAGGCACCACCGGAGCTCTCCTCGCGGGTCGTTGGGCACATCCCACAAGAGATCGCAAAGGCGGCTGCGGCCGACCGCGCTGGGGGAAAGGGCCAGGTAGGCAAAGAGGGCGCGCGCCTTGCGTGAAGCGGGGAGCTCGACCGGGACTTGGCCCCGAATGATGGTCAAAGGACCCAGCAACCGCACGGAAAAGCCAAGTTTTCTGCCGTCCGGGCCGGAAAGAGCGGAATCCACTCGCGTTTCCACGCTATTTCCCACGGGGTTTTCTCCCATCACAAGCTATCACTGAACCCCAAGCGCTACCACGCCCCAGACGCGGCCGAGGGCGAATCCCGCCGAGTTCCGGCGCCGTGCGTCTAGAATGGGGGCGAAGTCTCGTCACGCGGGAAGCAGGGAGAAGAGGGTCATGACGTCTCGGACAGCAATTAGGACTACCAAAGGACGCGGCCGTCTCTTTGAGAGCATCCTTGAGACGGTCGGGGACACCCCGACAATCAGAGTCAACAACTTGGCGCCCGGTCACGCGACGATTTACGTGAAGGCGGAGTTCTTCAATCCGGCTTCCTCGGTGAAGGACCGGCTGGCGCTCAACATCATCGAGGAGGGAGAGCGCAGCGGCGCGCTGAAGCAGGGGCAGACGGTGGTCGAGGCGACCAGCGGCAATACCGGCATCGGCCTCGCCATGGTCTGCGCCCAGAAGGGCTATCCGCTGGTCGTCACCATGGCCGACAGTTTCTCGATCGAGCGGCGCAAGCTCATGCGCATGTTGGGCGCCAAGGTCGTTCTCACCCCGCGCGCCCTGAAAGGCATGGGCATGTATCTGAAGGCCGTCGAACTGGCCGAAGCCAATGGCTGGTTCCTGGCGCGCCAGTTCGAGACCGAGGCCAACGCCGCCATTCACGAGACGACGACGGGGCGAGAGATCGTCAACGATTTCGCCGGATCGCGATTGGACTGGTTCGTGACCGGCTATGGCACGGGTGGAACCATCGCCGGAGTCGGCCGCGTGCTGCGTCGCGAGAGGCCGGAGACGAGAATCGTCCTTTGCGAACCGGCCAACGCCCGCCTTCTCGGCAGCGGTCGCCCGCAAGAGCGAGCGGCCGATCATGCGCCGGCCGCCGGCCATCCCGCCTTCGAGCCGCATCCGATCCAGGGCTGGACCCCGGATTTCATCCCATACGTCCTGCAGGAGGCGATCGACCGGCGCTTCTACGACGATGTCGTGCCGATCGCCGGCAGCGAGGGGATCAAATGGGCAAAGGCGCTGGCGCAAAAGGAAGGTATTTTCACCGGCATCTCCGGCGGATCGACCTTCGGCGTAGCGCGCCAGATCGCGGATGCCGCGCCGAAAGGATCGGTGATCTTGTGCATGCTTCCCGATACCGGCGAGCGCTACATGACCACGCCGCTTTTCGACGGGATCGAGGCCGACATGAATGAAGAAGAGTTGGCGCTTTCCCGGTCGACGCCTGGATACCAGTTCCCGGTGTGAGGTCGGCCGGTGCCGTGAAGGATCAAATGAGCGCTCAGCAGAACGCGGCAAGCGCCGCCGCCGAGGAAACGCTCGATCCTGAGAACTGGGCCGATGCGCTCGCCCTCTCGCACCGGATCGTCGATGATGCCGTTGCCTATCTGAGGGACGTGCGCGATCGCCCGGTTTGGCAAAACATGCCGGCTGATGTGCGCTCCCGCTTCTCGACCGCCCTGCCTCGGTCTCCCGAGCCTCTCGCCGAGATCTATCGCACGATCACCGAGACTGTGATGCCCTACCCGATGGGCAATATCCATCCGCGTTTCTGGTCCTGGTACATGGGCGCCAGCAACTTCACGGGCGCTTTGGGCGATTTCCTTTCGGCGATCCAGGGCTCGAATCTCGGCGGCGGCGATCACGCGGCGACGTTGATGGACCAGCAAGTGGTGAATTGGTGCAAGGAGATGATCGGCCTTCCCGCGTCGGCCAGCGGAACCCTGGTGAGCGGCGGCTCAATGGCCAATCTCATCGGCCTTGCCGTTGCGCGGAACGCAAAATCGGGCATCGATGTCAGGGAGCGCGGCGTCGCCGCCATGGAAAAGCCCTTGCGCTTCTACGGCTCGGATCAGGTTCATGGCTGCCATCGCAAGGCCATGGAGGCTCTCGGGCTCGGCAACTGTGCCTTGCGCCGGATTCCGAGCGACGGCGGATTGCGGATCGATATCGGCGCGTTGCGCGCGGCGATTGCCGCAGACCGAGCGGCGGGATTTCAGCCGGCTTGCGTCATCGCCAACGCCGGCACCGTCAATACCGGCGCGATCGACGACCTGGCGGGGTTGCGCGCTTTGGCGGCGCAAGAGGATCTTTGGCTGCATGTCGATGGCTGTATCGGCGCCCTTCTCGCCATCGCGCCGGAAAACGCCTTCCGGGTCGCCGGGATCGAGAAAGCCGATTCGCTCGCCCTCGATCCGCATAAATGGCTGCACGTCCCCTTCGAGGCGGGGTGCGCGCTCGTTCGCGACGCCGCCGCACACCACAATGCCTTTGGGGTCACGCACGAATATCTGGAGTCGACCGCTCGCGGTCTCGCGTCGGGCGTTTGGCTGCACGATTACGGCTTGCAGACGTCGCGTGCGTACCGGGCGCTCAAAATCTGGATGTCTCTCAAGGAGCATGGCGTCGAGAAATTCGGGCGATTGATCGATCAAAACATCGCGCAGGCCCGCTATCTCACGGAGCTGATCAAGGGCGAGGCGCTCCTCGAGCTGGTGGCGCCGACCAACATCAACATCGTCTGCTTTCGCTATCGGCTCGCCGGTGCCGATCGTGCCGCCCTCAAGCTGATCAATGTCGAGGTCATGGTACGGCTCCAGGAGCAGGGCATAGCAGCCATATCGGATACGACGATACGTGGCGAGCATTGTCTGCGCGCCGCGATCAACAATCACCGGACGCGGCGAAGCGACCTGGAGCTGCTCGTGCGGGAAACCGTCCGTCTTGGGAACGATGTCGTGCAAGAAGGTGAAGTGCAGAGGAGGCTCCCAACCTGACAGCGGCACGTCTTGCTGGACTTGTCATAATTTGTGTCTTGGCGAGCCCGCCCGTGCGGCCGTGAGCCGAAGGAGTTCGCGCGATGGACGTCGCATCCTGGCTTTCCGAGCTTGGCCTCGAATGCTACGCGGCCGCATTCGCCGCCAACGACGTCACCGCGAATGTTCTGCCCCATCTCTCCGCCGATGACCTGAAAGAGCTTGGCGTCAACTCCGTCGGCCATCGGCGATTGTTGTTGGCCGCGATCGCCGGGCTTCGGGAGGGCACCACCAACGACGAGGGAGCCGCAGCGAAGACATCCGGTTCCTCGTCTCCCTTATCTCTTTTGGGCGTTGACGAGGGCGAGCGTCGGCACCTTACCGTGATGTTCTGCGATATCGTGGACTCGACAGCGCTCGCGGGAAAACTCGATCCCGAGGATATGCGGGTCATCACCCAAGCCTTCTACAAGGCCTGCGCCGAAAGCATAAGAGCCTATGAGGGATTCGTGGCCAAGTATCTTGGCGACGGCGTCCTCGCTTATTTCGGCTACCCGCGCGCCCACGAAGACGACCCGGAGCGCGCCGCCAGGGCCGCGCTCGAATTGACGGCGGCGATCCGACGGATCGAGACGCCTGCCGCCGTCACCCTGCACGTTCGCGTCGGCATCGCGACAGGACTTGTCGTCGTCGGAGAGCTGATCGGCGAAGGCGCCGCGCAGGAGCGGTTCGTGACGGGTGAGACGCCAAGTTTGGCCGCCCGACTCCAAACGCTCGCCGAGCCCGACACGATCGTCGTTTCCGACGCGACGCGTCACCTGCTCAGCAGCGATATTCGCGTGAGCCACCTTGGCAAGTTCGATCTCAAAGGCTTCTCGGGTGGCGTGAATGCCTGGCGCATCGATGAGGCGACGACAGCGGAGAGCCGCTTCGAAAGGCGCCGGACCAAGGATCTGGCGCAGTTTGTCGGACGAGAAGAGGAACGAAACTTGTTGCTCGACCGACAAGAGCTCGCTTGGCAAGGAAGCGGGCAAGTGGTGCTGGTCTCGGGAGAAGCGGGGATCGGCAAGTCCCGCCTGGCGGCTTGGTTGACCGAGCAATTGCCGGCCGGATCCTACAAGCGGCTCTTCTTTCAATGCTCTCCCTATCACAAGGATAGTGCTCTCCACCCGTTCATTGTCCAATTGAAGGGCGAAGCCGGTTTCGAGCCGAACGACCCGATCGAGCGGCGACTGGAAAAGTTGGCGCGTTTGGTCGCCGACAACATCCCCGATCATGAGATGGCCCTCTCGCTCCTCGCGGCGTTGCTCTCCCTGGACCTGCCCGGCCGCCAGCCGGTGCCGGAGCTCAGCCCGATCCAGCAACGCCGCGAGACGCTTCGCTTGCTGCTTGAGCGCTTCGTGGGGCTATCTCGTCAGAAGCCGTTGCTGCTCATCTTTGAGGATGCGCAATGGGCGGACGCGACATCGCTTGAACTCCTGGAGCTGATCGCCGGGCGTATTGCGCGCATGCGGGTTCTGGCGGTCATCACCCACCGCCCCGATTTCGCGCCCCATTGGCATATGGGTACCGAGGTCAGCAGAGTAGGTCTCGACCGACTAGACCGCCGTCACGCGCAGATGATCGTCCAGCGCATGGCGAGCGATCGACCTCTTCCGGAAGAGATCCTGACCCAAGTCATCGCCAGAACCGACGGCATCCCCTTGTTCATCGAGGAGCTCGTCAAGTCGGTCCTTGAATCAGGCCTTCTCGTCGAGACCGTCGGCGGTTTTCGGCTGAATGGTTCTCTGCCGCCCTTTGCCATTCCGGCAACGCTGAAAGATTCTTTGATGGAGCGGCTCGATCGGATGGCTCCGGTGCGGGGCGTGGCGCAGGTCGGCGCGGCCATCGGTCGCGAGTTCTCGTTTTCTCTGATCAGCGCCGTCGCCGAGATCGACGCCGACAAGCTGGCCGCTGCGCTGGGGCAACTCGAGGACGCGGAACTCGTTGTCCGACGCGGAACGCCGCCCAATGCAATCTACGCCTTCAAACACGCGCTTGTGCAAGACACCGCCTATGAATCTCTTCTCAAGAGCCGGCGGCAGCGACTACACCAGCGCATTGCCCAAACGCTCTGTGAGAAATTCGCCGAGCAGGCCGAAACGGAGCCTGAGGTCACTGCTCATCATTTCACCGAAGCGGGGTTGATCGATCCGGCCGTTGCCTGGTGGGGTAAAGCGGGGCGGCGCGCGATGAGCCGACTGGCAAATTTCGAAGCGGTACAGAGTTTTGCGCGGGGCTTGGACCTCATCGCCGCTTTGCCCGATGGCGAGGAGCGCGACCGCCGAGAGCTGCCGTTTCGTTTGTGGTTGGGGCTGCCGCTCCTGGCGACGCGCGGCTACGCCTCGACGGAGGTCGAGCGAAACTATGAAGCCGCCAGCGCGCTCGCCGAACGCCTTGGCGATCGCGAAGCGCGGTTCACCAGCGAACGCGGTCTCTGGAACTGTGTCTACGATCGCGGCGCGTTGAATCGAAGCGCCGTTCTCTCCCGGCGACTGCTTGATCTGGCCGAAGCGGACGCGGACCCGGTCAAGTTGGCCCTCGCTTGGCGGGCGCACGGGTCGTCGCTGATGAGCAAAGCGGAACTCGTCGCGGCGGAAACGGCCTTCGATAAATGCATTGCCTTGTCCGACGGTTTTTTGCCCGAATCGTGCATCGAGCGCTATGGCGAGGCGCCGCAGGTGGTCGCATACCTATATAAGGGGTTCGCGCAGTGCGTGCGCGGCTCTTGTGATCGCGCTCTAGAGAATGCCCGTCACGCGCTGGCGTTGGCGAAAAGGATCAAACATCCGTTGAGCGAAGCGTTCGCCTCGTGCCTGGTGGCCGTCATTTCGTTCCTGAGGCGCGACTACGAGGCCTGCGAAGAGCTGTCAAGGAAGCAGGTCGAGTTCAGCATCGAGCATGGATTCGTATTTTGGCATGCGGCTCACCAGATCACGCGCGGGGCGAGCGCGGCAAATCTCTTTCATCGCCACGCCGACGCGGCCGAGGTCAAGGCCGGCATAGACAATTGGCGCAAAACCGATGCGCTTCTTCACATCCCGACATGGTCGTCGTTCCTTGCCGACGCCGCCCTCGCTTGCGGCAATTTGCGACTGGCGGATGAGGCTCTCTCGGACGGCATCGTCACCGCGCAAGAGAATAGCGACCTGCTCGCCCTGGCCGATCTGCAGCGCCTGAAAGGGCTCCTCTTGCTGAAAGAGAATCGTCGCGAAGAGGCCCGGCGCGCGCTCGTCGAGGCGATCGAAACCTCTCGCCATCAAGGGGCAGGCCTCTATCATCTTAGGTCCGCCCGCGACCTCGCCCGGCTGCTGGGAGAAGACGATCGCCGCCTAGCGATCGAGCTTCTCGCGCCCGTCGTGGAGCGCTTTGCGGAGCATCGCGGGGGTCTGGACTACCGTCAATCCGCGGAGCTCCTGCTGGAGTTGCGATCGATCCATGCGCGCCAAGCTACTGAATGAGATCGCCGGTCGTGAAGTGGCAGGCGACGAACTGGTCGGGGCGAATGGCGCGCATCTGCGGCTCCTCCTCGGCGCAGCGCCCTTGCGCCATCGGGCAACGCGTGCGGAAGCGGCAGCCGCTGGGCGGCGCGATGGGCGACGGCGGCTCGCCGGCGGCGACCGCTTGCGGCAGGGGCGCATCGGGGTCGGGGAGCGGGATCGCCTGCAGCAGCAGCGCGGTATAGGGATGCGCCGGGTGCTCGAACACCTGCTCGGCCGGGCCGATCTCGCAGAGCTTGCCGAGATACATCACCGCGACGCGGTCGCTCACCGCCTTCACCACGGCGAGGTCATGCGCAATGAAGATGAGGGTAAGCCCGTAGCGCGCCTTCATGTCCTCAAGCAGATTGAGGATCTGCGCGCGGATCGAGACGTCGAGTGCCGAGACGGGCTCGTCGCAGATGACGAGATCGGGCTCCAGCACCAGCGCGCGGGCGATCGAGATGCGCTGGCATTGGCCGCCGGAGAACTCATGCGGGCGTCGGCGCTGGACGAGATCGGGGTCGAGCCCCACCGCTTCCAGCACGGCGCGCACGCGCTGCGCGCGCTCGGCTGCGTCCTTGACGCCGGCGATGATCAGCGGTTCCGCCACGATGTCGCCGACGCGGCGGCGCGGATTGAGCGAGGCGATTGGGTCCTGGAAGATGAGCTGCAGGCGCCGCCGGAGGCGCCGCAGCGCTTCGCCCTTTGCAGCCGTGAGCTCGACGCCGTCGAACAGAACCCGCCCGGAGGTCGGTTGCACCAGCTGCAGCACAGCGCGGCCGAGCGTCGACTTGCCGCAACCGCTCTCGCCGACGAGGCCCAACGTCTCGCCGCGCTTGAGATCGAAGCTCACATCGGAGACGGCATGGACCCTGTAGTTGCCGGCGCCGTACTCCAACACGAGGCGCTCGACGCGAAGCAGCATCGGCTCGTCGCGGAGCTGCACCGTGCCGCTGCCGGCCATCACGCCTCGAGCGCCGCGCGCTCGGCGAGCGGGAGCCAGCAGGCGAATTGGTGGCCGCCGGCTTCGCCAAGGAGCGGCGGCGCTTCGCGGCGGCAGCGTTCCTGCGCGTAGCGGCAGCGCGGACTAAAGGCGCAGCCGGGCGGCAACCGCGTCGGATCGGGCGGCGCGCCGCCGATCGCGCGAAGCCGCGTGTGCGGTGGCGCATCGAGCTTCGGGATCGCCTGCAGCAGCGCCTCTGCGTAGGGGCTCCGCATCTGCTTGAAGAGATCGCAAGTCGGCGCGTGCTCGACGATGCGGCCGGCGTACATGACCGCGACCTCGTCGGTGCGGCCGGCGACGACGCCGAGATCGTGGGTGATGAGGATGAGCGCCATCTGGCGTCGCTGCTGTTCGCGGCCGATGAGATCGAGAATTTGAGCCTGCACGGTGACATCGAGCGCCGTCGTCGGCTCGTCGGCGATGAGGAGGCGCGGCTCGCAGGAGAGCGCGATGGCGATGGCGACGCGCTGACGCATGCCGCCCGAGAGCTGATGCGGGTATTGCCGGGCGCGGCGACCGGGCTCGGGGATGCCGACCTCGGCGAGCAGCTCGACCGCGCGGAGCGCCGCCGCATGAGCGCCAAGGCCCATATGCTCGCTGAGCGCTTCGGCGATCTGGCTGCCGACCGTCAGCACCGGATTGAGCGAGGTCATCGGATCCTGGAAGACGACCGCGAGCTCCCGCCCGCGCAGGCGGCGCAGTGCGTCCAGCGGCATGCCGAGGAGATCGCGGCCATCGAAGCGCACGCTGCCGCCAACGGTCGCATTCCGCGGCAGCAACCGCAGAATGGCGCGCGCCAGCATGGTCTTGCCCGAGCCGCTCTCGCCGACGATGCCGAGGCTGCGACTCGGCGCCAGCGTCAGGTTGAGGCCGGCCACAGCGTGGAGCGGTCCGCGCTCAGTCATGAGCGCGACCGAGAGCTTCTCGACCTCGAGCAGCGCCGCGCTCACGTGCCGCGCCGGGGGTCGGTGATGGCGCGCAGCGTGTCGCCGACCAGGTTGAAGGCGAGCACCGTCAGGAACATCACGCCCGCCGGAATGAAGGCGATGTGAGGCGCCTCGTCGAGACTGTCGCGGCCCTCGGCGATCATGCTGCCCCAGCTCGGTGCCGGCGGCGGCACCCCGAGGCCGAGGAAGCTCAGGATGCTCTCGGCGACGATGGTGATGGCGACCAACACAAGAAAAAAAGCGCCCAGCGGCAACAGGATGTTGGGCAGGATCTCTTTGAGCAGGATGCGCGCATGGCTGGCGCCCGACGCGCGTGCGGCGGTGACGAACTCGCGCTCGCGCACGGCGAGCGTCGCCGCCCGCGCGATGCGCGCCACCGAGGGCACGGTCAGGATCGCGAGCACGATGATGACGTTGACGACGGACTGGCCGAGGTAGGCCACGATCGCCAACGCCAGCACCAGCGGCGGAAAGGCGAGCAGCACGTCGGTCGCGCCGACGAGCAGCGTCTCGATCCAGCCGCGGAGATAGCCGGCGACGAGGCCGAGGGACGCGCCGACCAAAGTTGCCAGCAGCGGCGCCAACAGGCCGATGCCGAGCGAGGCGCGCGCGCCGAAGATGGCGCGGGCCAGGATGTCGCGGCCGAGCGCGTCGGTGCCAAGGAGATGGGCGGCGCTCGGCAGCGCACGGCGCGCCAGCAGCGCCGTGTGGTCCGGATCGCGGAGTGGCAGCAGGTTGGCGAAGGCCGCGACCGCCAGGATCAGCGCGATCCAGGCAATCGCGGCCCAGAAGACCACGCCGAGGCCGCGCCGGCGCTGGCGGACGACCCGCTCGCGCTCGACTGGTCCCAGAGCGTCAAGCGCGGCCATGGCGGATACGCGGGTCGAGCGCCGCGTACAACAGATCGACGACGAAATTGACCAAGACGTAGCCCACCGCAACCACCAGCACGCCGCCCTCGAGGACGACGAGGTCCCGCGAGTAGATCGATTCGACGAGCAGCCGGCCGATGCCCGGCAGCGCGAAGATCGACTCGGTGACGACGGCGCCGCCGATCAAGCGGCCGACATTGAGGCCGATCAGCGTCACCAGGGTCAGGGAAGAAGGCTTGAGGGCGTGCACCAGCAGGATGCGCCGCGATGACAGGCCCTTGGCCCGCGCCATGGCGATGTAGTCCTCTTGGAGCGTCGTGATCATGTCGCTGCGCAGCACGCGCATAATGGTCGGCCATTCCAGCAGCGCCAGCGTCGCCCCGGGCAGCACCATGGCGCGGAGGTTGCCGACGGGATCCTCTGCGAACGGAACGTAGGCGGTCGCCGGCAACAGGTGGAGGCGGAGCGCGAAGAGAAAGATGAGCAGGATCGCCAGCATGAACGGCGGCACCGAGAGGCTGCCGAAAGCGACGGCGGAAACCGTGCGGTCGAAAAGCGAGCCGGGCCTGACGGCGCAGAGGATGGCGAGGGGCACGCCGACGAGGAGGCCGCCCACCTCGGCGAAGACCAGCAGCTCGAGCGAGACCGGGAGCCGGCTCGCGATCGCGTGGAGCACGACCTCGTTGTTCCGCGACCGGCCGAAATCGCCGGTCACGACGCCGCCCAGCCAGTGCAGATACTGCTGCCAGAGCGGCAGGTCGAGGCCGAGCTTCTGATGCAGCGCGGCGACGCTCTCCGGCGTCGCCTGATCGCCGAGGATGGCGATCGCAAGGTCCCCCGGCAGCAGGTTGGCGATCAGGAAGGTGAGAACCGTGACCGCCAGGATCACCGGCACAAGGTAGAGCAGCCGGCGGCCGATCAAGCCCGGCATGATCCTACGACTTCTTCTTCTCCCACCAAGCGTGCGAGAGATCGATGATGTCGCTGTACTGCTTGGGCAGGCCCATCAGCCCGGGCTTCGAGATCGAGAAGTAGTGATTGTCGAGCGTCCAGAACCACGGCACGTCGCGGTTCAGTATCTGTGCCAACTTGCAATAATCCGCGACGCGCTGCTCCTGGTCGCCCGAGTTGCGCGCATCCTCCAGCAGCTTGTCGACTTCGGGGTTGGAATAGCCGGAGAGATTGACGGGGCTGCCGCTGTGGAAGTTGGCATAGGCCTGGATGTCGGGATCGGCGGCGTCGACGATGCGCCAGGGCGTCAAGTCGAAGTCGCGCCGAAACGCCTTCGTCACCAGCGCCGTCTGGTCGATCTGGTCGATCGTCATATCGACGCCGACGTCCTTCCACATCTCCTGGAAGGCCTGGCCGATCTGGCGGCCGCGCGGGGTGGCAGTCACCACCATCTTGAAGGCAACCGGCTTGCCGTATTCCTTGAGCAGAGCCTTCGCCTTCTCGGGATCGTAAGGGAGCGTTCCCGAGTCCTTGCATTGCACGAAGGAGCCGGGTCCCCACGGATCCTTGGCCGGCTGCCACAGCCCGTCGAACAGGGTCTCGGAAAACGTCTTGAGGTCGAGCGCCATGCGCAGCGCCTGGCGCACGCGCACGTCGTCAAAGGGCGGGCGTTTGGTGTTGAAGGCATAGACCGTGGCGCCCGAGCCCACATATTCGTGGACGGCAAGGTGCGGATCCTTCTTCGCCTTCAAGATGTCGTCGGCGCGGTCGTGCCAGATGATGTCGGTCTCGCCCGATTGCACGCTGGCAAACCTCGCCGTGTTGTCGGGCATCGGGCGGATGACGACCTCGTCGAGGTAGACGTGATCCTTGTCCCAGTAGTCGGGGTTGCGCTCGAGCACCAGGCGGTCGCCCGATTGCCAGGATTTCAGCCGGAAGGGGCCGCTGCCGACGGGATGCCGGTTGTAGCCCTCCTTGAGCTTCTGGATCGCCGTGGGCGAGTGGATGGGCCAGTTGGCATAGGTGCCCGACACCAGCGCGGCGAAGTTGGGGGAGGGGTTCTTCAAGTGGAACACCACCGTCAGATCGTCCGCCGCCTCGACCTTGTCGATGAAGGAGATATAGATGGCGCAGCGGCAATGGGCGTTGGGATCGAGCTGGCGCTCGAAGCTGTTGGCGACCGCGGCGGCGTTGAGCGGCGTCCCGTCCTGAAACTTGACCCCGGGCCTAAGCTTGAAAGTCCAGGTCTTGAAATCCCCACTCGGGCTCCACGACAGCGCGAGCGACGGCACCGGCTTGGCGTTGTCGTCAAGCTTGGTCAATGTGTCGAAAAGCAGCCGTGCGGTTGCGGTCTGGCCAGTGTCGTAGACACCGACGACAAGCGGATCGAAGCCGGCAATATCCTGTTCGACGCCGAGCGTCACGGTACCGCCGCGGGTCTGGGCTGCTGCCGGCAGCGCCAGCGCACCCGCGAGCATGACGAGGGCGATCTGAAAGCTCCGCAAGCGGCCACATTGTTGCATCATCGTTAACTCCTCCCGTGAGCTCGCGCGTTGCCCCGCGCCGATGTTATCCAACCAAGGTACAGGCTTGTCTCCCCTGCAACCAGCCCCCTGTTGGGGGAACACCCTATTCCGCAGATTTCCCGATCGCGGCCGCTTCCGGTAGGCTTCGCGTCGGGAGGAATTGCCCCGTGCCGAATGCCCGATCGCTCGACCGTTTTCTCGCGCCCCAGTCGATTGCCCTGATCGGGGCCTCGCCGGAGCGCACCAAGATCCGCGGCCAGCTGCTGCATATGCTGCGCGAGAACGGCTTTCCCGGCCGCCTCTACCCGGTCAATCCCAGCTATCGCGAGATCGAGGGGCTCGCCTGCTACCCCTCGCTCGCCGCCATCGGCGCCTCCGTCGACCTCGCGGTCATCGCCATTCCGGCCGAAGCGGTGCTGGGGGCGCTCGAGGAATGCGCCGCCGCCGACGTCGGCTACGCCGTCATCATCTCCTCGGGCTTTGCCGAGCAGGGCGGCGCGCAGGCGACGCTGCAGGACCGCATCGCCGAGCTCGCGCGGCGCACGGGCCTGCGCATTGCCGGGCCCAATGCCGAGGGATTCTACAACGCCCCGGGTCGGGTCGCGGCCACCTTCAGCCCGACGGTGGAAGTAAAGCCGGATCCGCCGCCGGTCGCCAGCACCAGGCGCATCGGTATCGTCGCGCAAAGCGGCGGCATGGGTTTCGCTCTCTATAATCGCGGCCGCGCCCAGGGCCTCTCCTTCAGCGCCGTCGTCAGCACCGGCAACGAGGCCGACCTTACCGCCAGCGATTTCTTCGCCCATCTCGCCGGGGATGACGAGACGGCCATCATCATGCTCTTCATCGAAGGCGTGCGCGATCCCGAGCGCTTCCTCGCCGCGGCGCGGCTCGCGGCCGAGCGCGGCAAGCCGGTGATCGCCGCCAAAATGGGGCGCACCGGCGCCGGCGCGCGGGCCGCGCGCTCGCACACCGCCAGCATGGCCGGATGGAACACGGCCTATAACGCCGTCTTCTGCCGCTACGGCGTCATAGCCGCCGAGGATCCCGACGAAGCGGTGGCGATCGCCGCCGCCTTCGCCACGGCGCCCCTCGCCAAGGGCGATCGCGTCGCGGTCGTGACCACCTCGGGCGGCGCCGGCGCTTGGGCCGCGGACGCGCTCGCCGCCGCCGGCCTTGCGCTCCCGGAATTGTCGCCGACGCTGCAGCAGGCCATTGGCACCTTCATCCCCGCCTATGGCTCGGCCCGCAATCCCGTCGACATCACCGCTCAGGCGGTGCGCACCGGCGGATTGCAGCGCGCGATCGAGCTGCTGAGCGCAGCGCCCGAGATCGATGCCATCGTCGTCGTGCTGTCGCTGGCCAGCGAGACGCGCATCACCATCGATGTCGCGACGCTGCGGCGCATCGTCGCGGCGCAAGCGAAGCCGGTGCAGTTCTACAGCTATTCGCTGCCCTCGCCGCTCGGCCGCAAGGTGCTGGCAGAGACGGGGCTTACGCTCCACACCGATCTTGGGTCGCTCGCCTCGGCGATGCGCGCGCTGGCGCATCGCGGGGCCTTTGCTTTGCCGCATCTGGCACCGCTCGCCGCTCTGCCGCCGTTGCCCGCTCCGCTCGGGCTTGCCGAGCACGATGCCAAGGTTGTCCTCGCCGCCGCCGGCGTCGCCATGCCGGAAGGCCGGCTCGTGACGCGCCGCGAGGACCTCAGGGCCGCGGCCGCGGCGCTGGGATTTCCGCTGGCGCTCAAGATTCAGTCGCCGGACCTCCCGCACAAGACTGAGGTCGAGGGCGTGCGCCTCGGCATCGCCGACGATGCGGCGCTGGCCGCGGCTTACGAAAGCGTGATGGCTGCGGCGCGACGCCATCGTCCGGAGGCACGCCTTGACGGCGTGCTGCTCGAGAGGATGGCGCCGCCCGGCGTCGAGATGATCGTCGGCGCGATCCGCGACGCGGTCTTCGGACCGCTGGTCATGGTCGGCGCCGGCGGCGTCATGACCGAGCTCTTCCGCGACGCGGCCTACCGGCTGGCACCCATCGACGTCCGCGAGGCGCGGGCCATGCTGGCCGAGCTGCGCGCGGCGCCGCTGCTCGAGGGTTTTCGCGGCGCGCCCGCCGCCGACGTCGAGGCGCTGGCGCGGCTCATCGCCCAGATCTCGGCTTTCGCCGCCGCCCACCGCGACCGCGTGCAGGAGGTCGATCTCAACCCGGTCATCGTCCATCGCCGCGGCGAGGGCTGCACCGTCGCCGATGCACTGATTGTTCCGGCGCCATAGCGTGGCTTCCGAGGCTTTGGCGCTCAGCGCTGCACTCTCGCCGCCTTGGGTTTCGTCGTCTCCGTGCCGCGCCGGGCTTCGCCTTGTCGCTGCTGGCGGTGACACCGCAGCGCGCCCCATCTTCTGGACAATCCCGACGCGCTTCCTCGTCGGAGCGGGCGCGGCGGGCGGGCTCCCCTTCATCAACACCATTGGCTCGGCCGGCGGCTTCACCGGCCCCGACATGGTCGGCTGGCTCAGGGACAGCACCGGCTTCTTCTCCGCCGGCTATTGTGCGATGGCGGCGATCATGGCCTTGACCGCGCTCTTGGCTTTCGCGCTCCGCTGGTATATCCGCGAGGAATAGGAGGGAACCCATGACCTCATCTGCTCGTCTCGCCGGCAAGGTCGCCATCGTCACCGGTGCGGGCTCCAGGGCCGACGGTATCGGCAACGGTCGGGCGACATCGGTCCTGTTGGCGCGCCACGGCGCCAAGGTGGCGCTGGTCGACACGGTGCCGGAATGGGCCGAGGCGACGGCGCGCATGATTGAGGGGGAGGCGGGGGAATGCCTCGTGCTGCAGGCCGACGTGACCGTCCCTGCCGCCTGCGCCGGCATCGTCCGCAGCACCGTCGAGCGGTGGGGGCGGCTCGACATTCTCGTTAACAATGTCGGGATCGGCGGGCCGCGGGGCACTGCGGTCGAAGTCGATCCGGAAGCCTGGGACCAGGCCATGCGCGTCAACGTCACGTCGATGATGCTGATGGCGAAATACGCCATCCCGGAGATGCGCAAGGCCGGTGCCGGCGCCATCGTCAACATCGCCTCGGTGGCGGGATTGACGGGAGGGCACCCCAATCTGCTCTACCCCACGTCGAAGGGCGCGGTGGTGCAGCTCACCCGCGCGATGGCGGCGCAGCACGGCAGCGAGGGCATCCGCGTCAATTGCATTGCGCCCGGCATGGTCTACACGCCCATGGTCTATAGCCGCGGCATGTCGCCCGAGCTCCGCGACGCGCGCCGCCGGCGCTCGCTGCTCAAGACCGAGGGGACCGGTTGGGATGTCGGCAACGGCGTGCTCTATCTCGTTAGCGACGAGGCGCGCTGGGTCACCGGGGTTGTCCTCCCGATCGACGCTGGCGCCACCGCGGGCGCTGGCGCGCTGCCGCCGCTCGCGCCCTCGCCGCCGCATTGAGCGCACGCGGTCCGACATCGAGGAACAAGAGCGGCGCTGCGGCCGTTCGCTCCCGGCGATGCCGACTGCGGCCGGATGCATTTGCCGCACGTCACGGCCACAGAGCGACCTTCGATCAACGATGAGATTTCTCTTGCATGCCGTGACCGACCTCGGCGATTCCGCGCTTCTACTGCCCGCCTCGGCCTTTCTCGTCGCCTACCTGCTCTACTTCAGCACCGCACGCGTTGTGCGGATCTGGGTATCGACGCTGGCTCTCTGCGCCTTTCTCACGCTCTTTCTGAAGGTCGCATTCTTCACCTGCGGCTCGGCGATACCGGCCTGGGACCTGCACAGCCCGAGCGGCCACACCAGCCTCAGCATGACCTTCTATGGCTGCGGCGCATTGATGGTGTCGGGCGACAAGGGGCGCGCCACGCAGATCGGCATGCTTGCCGCCGGCACCTTGCTCGTGATCGCGGTCGCGATCAGCCGCGTCCTCTTGCACGCGCACACGCCGACCGAGGCGATGCTGGGGCTCTGCGTCGGTGTTCTCTGCGTGTCGTGGTTCGGGCGGCGATTTTTGGCGCTGCCGCCGCTCTCTCTGCCCTGGCGATGGGCGCTTGCTGTCGTCGCGCTGCTCGCCCTGGTGACGCATGGCGCGCATTGGGATTTCGAATGGGCGGTGGCGCGCATCGCGGCCTTCCTTCACTCGGCCGCGCCGATTTGCGCTTGAGGCGCTCTTGGGGTGACAGTTGGCACGAAATGCCTCAACCTCGCATATAATGACAGGTTAGACTAGGCGTGGTGGCGCTGCCCCGAGGAACAACCCTTTAAGCTTAGCGTTCGCGCACGAAACCGAAGGTTTAGCAATCCGCCGCCCCAAGGCATTCGAAGGGAAGGGCCAAGGTAATGTTTCTGGATGCCCGCCAGATTGAGCACGGCACGAAAATTGACACGGACCTCTGTATTGTCGGGGCGGGTGCTGCGGGGCTGACGCTGGCTTGCCAGTTCGCCAACACGTCCGTGGGGGTATGCATCGTCGAAAGCGGAGACCTTGATTTCAACTGGCAGACCCAAGCCCTCTACGAGGGGCGCAATGTCGGGCTGAAATATTTCGATCTTGACGTCTGCCAGATCCGGTATTTTGGCGGCAATACCAACGCCTGGGGTGGTTGGTGCCGCCCTCTTGACCCGATCGATTTTAGCGAGCGACCTTGGGTGGAGGGCGGTGGTTGGCCCTTTTCGCTCGCCGACCTTGCGCCCTACTATCGGGCTGCCCACGACATCTGCCAAATACCGAGTTCAGACTATGGCCTCGACGAGGTCGCGAAGCGTGTTCGCGCCGCCGTCATCTCCTTCGACCCGGCAAAGGTCGAAACCTCGGTCTATCAGTTCAGTCCGCCGACGCGCTTCGGCCAGGTTTACCGGCGTGCGATCGAACGGGCGCCGAATATCGTCGCTGCTCTGAACGCCAACGT
>DATJAV010000352.1:0-5519 GCA_035515835.1 Allostellaceae bacterium | reverse complement strand
GCCGTTTCGCCGCGATGAAAGCGGGAAGCATCCTCGTCAATCTCGCCCGGGGCGAGATCGTCGATGAGGGAGCGCTCGCCGACGCGCTCGCCCGCAATCATTTGCGGGGCGCCGCGCTCGACGTCTTCGTCGGCGAGTTCGAGCGGCCGCCGCCGTCGCGGCTGTGGTCCGATCCCAAGGTGCTGATCACGCCGCACATCTCCGCCGCAAGCGACGAGGATCGGCACGGCGCCATCGATCTCTTCTGCGCCAATCTCCGCGCCTATCTCGACGGGCAACCGCTCGAGAACGTGATCGATTGGCAACGAGGCTATTAGCGGACGCGGGAGGCGGCTATTCTCGTCTCGCCGGACCGAATCAACAGGGAGGTCGATCATGCTCTATGAGATGCGCGTCTATCATTGCTTGCCCGGGCGGCTGCCGGCACTGCTGAAGCGCTTCGACACGATCACGCTCGGGCTTTGGCAGAAGCACGGCATTCGCCAGGCCGGCTTCTTCACCACCCTCATCGGCGAGACCAATCAGCAACTGGTCTACTTTCTCGCGTGGGAATCGCTGGCCGAGCGCGAGAAGAAATGGAACGCCTTCATGATCGATCCGGAATGGCTCTCGGCCCGCGCCGAGACCGAGAAAGACGGTCAGATCGTCGAGCGAGTGATCAACCAGATCCTGACGCCCACGACGTTCTCGTCGGTGAAGTGAGCGCGAGGGCGCGCGGCCGAAGGCCGCGCGTCAGTTGCTCTCTTGGGTGTGGGCCTCGAGGAACCAGAGCGACTTGTCGAGACCGCGTGACACTTCCGTGAAGATGTCCGAGGTGTCCTTGTCGCCGGCCTCGTCGGCCTCGTCGATCGCGCGGCGCATCGCATTGGCGACCTTCCCGTAGCGCTCGATCAGCGCGGCCAGATGATCGTGCGAGGTGTGGATGTCGGTGGGATAGGGTGCAAGCGTCGTCGCCTTGACGACGACTTGCGTCGTGCCGAGCGCGGTGCCGCCCAGTTGCACGACGCGCTCTGCAATCGTGTCGACATATTCGTCGACCTCGGTGCGGAATCCGTCGATCATCTCGTGGAGCGCAATGAATTGCGGACCCTTGATGTTCCAATGTGCCTGTTTGGTGAGCAGCGCCAGGTCGATTGCGTCGGCCAAGCGCGCGTTGAGCAGCTGGATCGCCATTGTCTTGGCGTTGGACGGCACGTCGTTCTGAGTCTTGTATGACTTCATGGCAGCCTCCGGGTCGTTGAGACCAAACTATTTGGGGAGAAGGTCGCGCAATGCAATGCCGCTTCCGCCGCCGGTCGCTCGCGCCGCGCTTCCAACCCGCTAACAGATTTACCGCGGCTGTGGCAGTATCCCGCATCCCGCCCGCAACGGACCCGCGCGTCACGCTCGGCTCTTCTGAGGAGAGAATACCCATGACCCGCGCGTCTTCCTGGAGTATGGCGCTGGTTCTCCTTGTCACCACCTGCTCCGGCGATCCGCCCGCCTTCTACAACCCCGCCAATGGCGCGATCACCCAGTGCATGCCGTCGGATTTCGATCCCTCGCTCGCCAATTGCATTGCGACGTATCAGAATGCGGGATGGGTGAGCTACAGCAAGCCAATCATCGGCCGGGAAACGCCGCCGACCGCGTCACCGCAATGAGAGCGGCTTCCACCATGAAAATGCCAGCATCACGGAGTCACCGTTTTTTTGCGCAGAGGGCGCGGGGGATGCGCGGAGGGCACAGAGTTTTATTCCCATCCCCCGCGACCTCTGCGCATCCTCCGCGGCCCCTGCACTAGAATTTCGCTCCCATAGGTTCCGGCTTCCGCGGGCTGGCGCACGACTCAGCTTTCGCTTGCCGCTTCGGGCGCACCCGGCCCGTCGAGGACGCGCACATCGCGCGCCGTGACCGTGCCGCGACAGACCGAGCAGGAGAGCACGGGGTCGAAGAGGTGGCCGCAGGCGCGGTGCTTGAAAAGCTTCGGCCGGCCGCGCGCGCCGGCCATGTGCAAATCACCCCAATGGACGATCGCCATCAGCACCATGTGGAGATCGAGCCCCTTCGGGGTCAGACGATACTCGTAACGTTTGGGCCGCACCTGATAGGGAATGCGGACCATGACGCCCTCGCTCACCAGCTGCTTCAGGCGACCGGCGAGGATGTGGCGGGTGATGCCGAGCCGGCGCTCGAATTCCTCGAAGCGGCGGACGCGCAGGAACGCCTCGCGCAGCACCAGCAAGGTCCAGCGATCGCCGATGACCGAGAGGGTGCGCGCTACCGAGCACGCTTCCCGACCGAGTCTGTCCCAACGCATGGCAGCCGTCCCACAGCCGCGATTGACAAGTTCCGTTTCGGAACGCACCCTAGCAAAGTTCCCTTTTGGAACTCAAGGTGCGAATTGCGGAAGGAGCGCGCCCATGCCCAGGACGACCGTCGAGTTCTATTTCGACTATGGCAGCCCCTATTCTTATCTGGCGCATGTCCGCCTGCCGGAGATCCTGCGGCGGACCGGCGCCGAGCTGCGGCGGCGCATCGTGCTGCTGGGCGGCGTCTTCCACCTCACCGGCAATGCCAGCCCAGCATTCAACAAGCTCAAATGGCCGAATAGCCAGCGCGATCTCGAGCGCTATGTCGCGAAATACCGCGTCCCCTTCCGCCGCAATCCGCATTTCCCCGTCAACACGCTGAAGCTGATGCGGATTGCCGTCGTCGCCGAGGAAGAGGGCTATCTCGACCGCTATAGCGACGCCGCTTTCGCCGGCATGTGGCAGAACGGCCTCAAGATGGACGACGACGCCGTCATCGCCGGCGTGCTGCGCGACACCGGGCTCGACGACCGCCACATCCTCCAGCGCATCGGCGAGGACGCCGTCAAGCAGAAGCTCAAGGACTACACCGAGGCGGCGGTGAAACGCGGCATCTTCGGCGTGCCGACGTTCTTCGTCGGCGACGAGATGTTCTTCGGCCAGGACCGGCTCGACCTCGTCGAGGACGCGCTGTTGGGCAGGCGCTGGACCGCGGCGAGCTGAGGGGATGGAAACGGCGGAGCCGCTCTTCACGCACGACGGCGCGGTTTGGCGCTCCAGCGCGGAGACGGGCGGCCCTTTCGGCGGGCTCCATGGCGGCGCCGTCGCGGGGCTCGTCGTCGCCGAGATGGAGCGCGAGGCGAGGGAGCGAGGCCTCGGCGTCATGCTGAGCGCGGTGGTGCTCTTTCTGCGCCCGGCGCCCAAGGGACCGCTGACCACGCGGACGACGCTGCTGCGCAAGGGCGGTCGCGCCGGCGCGCTCGAGACGGAGCTCATCGCCGAGGAGAAGCTCGTTGCCAAAGGCGTCGCCTCTTGTGTTGCGCCGCGACCGGTCGAGGACGCGCCCGCGGCGCCGCCCCGCGCGAGCGATCCCGCGGCGATGCCGCCTTGGCGTCTGCTGCCGCGCTTTACGCATCCGACGCTCTTCGACGTCCTCGATTTCCGCATTGCCGATGACGGCACGAAATGGGGCCGCTTGCTGCGACCGCTCGTGCCTTACCCAACGACGCTCGCGCCGGCCTTCGCCGTCGCCGATAACGGGCAGCCGCTATCGCTACTGGGCCGGAGGGCCATCCCACCCTACGCCTTCCCCAACATCGACCTCGCGCTCCATCTGTCGCGCGCGCCCCAAGGCGCGTGGATCGGCGTCGCGGCGCGCTCGGATTGGCGACCGGACGGCATGGGGCTTACCGAGGCCGCGCTCTCAGACGCATGGGGTCCGCTCGGCCGCGCTTGCCAGACGATCGTGCTGATGCCCAACAGCTAGGGAGAACGCCCATGACCAGACCGGTTGCACTCGTCATCGGCGCCGGCGATGCGTTGGGCAGCGCCATCGCCCGGCGCTTTGCCCGCGAGGGCATGGTCGCCTGCGTCGTCCGCCGCCACGCCGAGAAGCTGGCGCCGCTGGTGGAATCGATCCGCGGCGCCGGCGGCGAAGTCCTCCCCTTCGGCGTCGATGCGCGCAAGGAAGAGGCGATGATGGCCCTCATCCAGCAGATCGAGCAGGATATCGGAGCGCTCGAGGTCGCCGTCTTCAATATCGGCGCCAATGTGCGCTTTCCCATCCGCGACCTGACCAGCCGGGTCTATTTCAAGGTCTGGGAGATGGCCTGCTTCGCGGGCTTCCTCATGGGCCGTGAAGCGGCAAAGGTGATGGTGCCGCGCGGCCGCGGCACGATCCTCTTCACCGGCGCCACCGCGAGCCTCCGCGGCGGCACCGGCTTTGCCGCTTTCGCCGGCGCCAAATTCGCGCTCCGTGCGCTGGCGCAGAGCATGGCGCGCGAGCTCGGCCCCGAAGGCATTCACGTCGCGCACAGCATCATCGACGGCGCCATCGACACCGAGTTCATCCGCGACAATTTCCCTGAGCGCTATGCCTTGAAGGCCAAGGACGGCATTCTCGCGCCCGACGCCATCGCCGAAAATTATTGGCTTCTCCATTGCCAGACGCGCAGCGCCTGGACACACGAGCTCGACCTCAGGCCATGGCTCGAGCCATGGTGATCGCTTTCTCGCGGCACGCGACGCCGCTACAGTCGGCGCCGCGATGGCCGACGATCCCAAGACGCGCCCCGTCATCATGCTGCAGCGCGGCCACCACAAGCGCGCCGAGGCCGGACATCCCTGGGTCTACTCCAACGAAGTGACGATGGACCCGGCGGCGAAGGCGCTGCCGCCGGGAACGCTGGTGAGCTTGAAGAACGCCGGCGGCGATCCGCTGGGCGTTGCCACCTTCAATCCGCATACGCTGGTGAGCGCCCGCATCCTCGACCGCAACCTGAAGCAGCGCATCGATCGCGCGTTCTTCATCGCTCGTCTCGAATCAGCGCTGACCCTTCGGCGCCGGCTCTATGACGAGCCCTATTACCGGCTGATCCACGCCGAGGCGGACGGGCTCCCCGGCATCGTCATCGACCGCTATGGCGAGGCGTTGGTCGTTCAGCTCAACACCGCCGGCGCCGCTTTGCTCGAAGAGCCGCTGCTGGCCGCTGCCGAAGCAGCGCTGGCGCCCCACCTCGTCGTGCTGCGCAACGACAGCGCCGGACGCGCGCTCGAGGGACTGGAGCCGGAATTTCGCATCGTCAAGGGCGAGAGCGACGGGCCCATCGAGCTCGTCGAGAACGGCGCCCGCTTTCTCGTCGATCTCCGCCAAGGGCAGAAGACCGGCTGGTTCTTCGATCAGCGCGACAATCGCCGCTTCGTCGCCCAGCTTGCGGCGGGCGCCCGCGTCCTCGATCTCTATTGCTATGGCGGCGGCTTTGCCGTGCAGGCCGCGCGAGCGGGCGCCGCCGCCGTGCTGGCGCTCGACCGCTCCGAGCCGGCGCTGGCGCTCGCCGCCCAGTCGGCGGCGCTCAATGACGTGGGCGAGCGCTGCCGTTTCCAGCGCGCCGAGGCTTTCGAGGAGCTGCAGCGCCTCTCGGATGCCAGCGAGCGCTTCGACCTCGTCATCGCCGATCCGCCCGCCTTCGTGCGCTCGAAGAAGGATCTGGGGCCGGGGCTGCGCGGCTA
>DATJAV010000351.1:0-14359 GCA_035515835.1 Allostellaceae bacterium | reverse complement strand
GTCGACAAGCTGGTCTGGGCGATCCGCTGGGGCGCCGACACGGTGATGGATCTCTCCACCGGCAAGAACATCCACACCATCCGCGAATGGATCATCCGCAACGCGCCGGTGCCGATCGGCACGGTGCCGATCTACCAGGCGTTGGAGAAGGTGGGCGGCAAGGCCGAGGAGCTGACCTGGGAGATCTACCGCGACACGCTCATCGAGCAGGCGGAGCAGGGCGTCGATTACTTCACCATCCATGCCGGCGTCCGGCTCCCCTTCATTCCGCTCACCGCCAAGCGCGTCACCGGCATCGTTTCGCGCGGCGGCTCGATCATGGCGAAGTGGTGCCTGGCGCACCACCAGGAGAGCTTCCTCTATGCGCGTTTTGCCGAGATCTGCGAGATCATGCGCGCCTATGACGTGAGCTTCTCTCTGGGCGACGGCCTCCGTCCGGGTTCGATTGCCGACGCCAATGACGAAGCGCAATTCGCCGAGCTCAAGACCCTGGGCGAGCTCACCAAGATCGCCTGGCAGCACGACGTGCAGGTGATGATCGAAGGGCCGGGCCACGTGCCGATGCACAAGATCAAGGAGAACATGGACCTCCAGCTCGAGCATTGCCACGAAGCGCCCTTTTATACGTTGGGTCCGCTCGCCACCGACATCGCGCCGGGCTACGACCACATCACCTCGGCGATCGGCGCAGCCATGATCGGTTGGTTCGGCACGGCGATGCTTTGCTATGTGACGCCCAAGGAGCATCTGGGATTGCCCGACCGCGACGACGTGAAGACCGGCGTCATCGCCTACAAGATTGCGGCGCATGCCGCCGATCTCGCCAAGGGTCACCCCGGCGCCCGCGAGCGCGACGACGCGCTCTCGCGTGCCCGCTTCGAGTTCCGCTGGCGCGACCAGTTCAACCTGTCGCTCGATCCCGAGACGGCGGAGAAGTTCCACGACCAGACCTTGCCGGCCGACGGCGCCAAGCTCGCGCATTTCTGCTCGATGTGTGGGCCGAAATTCTGCTCGATGAAGATCTCGCAGGAAGTCCGCGACTACGCCCAGTCCGGCATGGCCGGGAAATCGCAGGAGTTCCGCGAGCAGGGAGGCGAGATCTACAAAGTGCTGGCAGGACAGGCGGCGCCGATCGATCCGTGAAGGACAGCACGGATCGGCTCTATCCCGACCGGCCCTTCGTCGGCTGCCTCGCCGTCGTCCGGCGGGGCGACCGCATTCTTCTGGCGCAGCGCTCGGTGCCGCCCGGCATCGGGCGCTGGGGTTTTCCCGGCGGGAAGCAGGAGCTTGGCGAGACCGTGCATCGCTGCGCCGAGCGCGAGCTTCTCGAAGAGACCGGCATCGTCGCCGAGGCGGTGCGGGCGCTGAGCGTCCTCGACTCCATCCGCCGCGACGAGACGGGCCGCGTCAAGGTGCATTTCGCGCTCATTGCCGTGCTGCTCCATTGGCGCTCGGGCGAGGGCGAGCCGATCGAGGACGCAACCGCGCTCGGCTGGTTCACGCCCGAGAAGGCGAAGGCGCTCGCGCTCTTTCCGCGCGTCGAGGAGCTGATGGCGCTGGCGTTGTCGGAGCGAGAGGGCGGGTAGAGCACGCCGCTTCGTCGGCTCACCGTCGTATGGGGCAGCGAGACAATAGAAAGGGGACGAGCGGGGATGAACGGGGATTAGCGGGGATGTATTGGTTGAAACCAATATTCCCCGATCCCCACTCATCCCACATCCCCATTTCACCTTTTTGTCGGCGCCCCCAAAAATGCCGCCCGACAAGCTCCGGCCGATTCCAGTTGACCGCCGTCGGTCTAAGCCTCGCCGTTGCAGGCGAGCCGCATCTCTGTCGATGCGACGTCGAATTCGAGGTTGACGACCGCGCATCCGCCGTCTTCGATCAACGGCACCAGCTCCTTCACGATCGTTACCGGCGGCGTCGAGCGCGGCACGAAGCCGTAGGCGATGAAGGAGCCGCGCACCTTGGCGCGGCCACCCTCCGTGACACCGGTATACTGGCGCGCATAGCCCGAAAGCGGGCCGGCTCCTTCCGGCATGACGAGCTTGGCTTCGATCTCCGCGATAAGCGAGCGATCGGGGCGCCAACTGCCCGTCGCCGTTCCTGGCTCAGCCGCCGTTCCGAGCATGCTCGCCGCCGACCACAGCAAAAGTCCGATCCGAAGCCCACGCATGTGGCACTAAGGTATCGGCAGCGTGGCGCAGGCGTCCAGCATCATCCGCCGGCGACCACCGCCAGGAGGCCGCCCGCCCCCAGCACCCAGAGCGGATTGAGCGTCGGCCGCCACAGCAGGATGACGGTGGACGCCGCGGTGATGGCCCAGAGCGCGTAGCTGCCCCCACTCGCTCGCATGATGACGAGCGAGCCAGCAAGAATGAGGCCGGCGGCGACCGGTTTGAGGCCGCGCTCCAGCGCGTCGTGCCAGGGTTTGCCGCGATGCGCGCTCCAGCGCCGAGCGATCGCATAGTAAAGCACCGAGGACGGCAGAAAGAGCGCCAGCGAGGCGACGACGGCGCCGGCGATGCCGGCGACCTTCCAGCCGACCAGCGTCGCCAGCAGCACGCCCGGCCCCGGCGCGGCGCGGGCGATGGCGAAGAGGTCGAGGAAGTCGCGCTCGCTCATCCAATGGCGTGTCTCGACCGCATTGGCGATCCCGGCCAGGATGCTGGGACCGCCGCCGATCGAGAGCAGCGACAGCGGCACGAAGACGATCAGCAATCCCCAGAAATCGTCACGCATCGCGCCAGATCCGGCCGACCCAGGCGAGGGCGAGGCTCACCGGCGTCGCCACCAGCACCACCGGCACCATCGGCCAGCCCAATACCCCTACCCCGAGGAAGAGGGCAAGCAGCACGGCCAGCGGCGCCACGCGGCGCTCGACGCGCCGCGCGGTGCGCAGGCCCATCATGACCGTGAGCCCGATCGCGGCGGCGGCGACGCCGCTGATGAAGCGATGAACCCAGCCGATATCGGCGATCCGCTGATAGAGCACCGCCAGCACCACGACCAGCACCATCGGCGGCAGCAGCATGCCGGTCAGCGCCACCACCGCGCCGATGCCGCCCCGCAACCGCTGCCCGATATAGAGCGAGAGATTGGCCACATTGGCGCCCGGCATGATCTGGCCGAGGGCGAGGCCGCTCAGGAAATCCGCTTCCTCGAGCCAGTGACGGCGCTGGACGATCTCGCGATACATCCAGCCCGAGAGCGCGCCGCCGAAGCTCATGAGGCCGATCTTCGCGAAGGCGCCCAGCAGCGCCCAGAGCGAGACGCGCGGCGTCATGGTCGCGCTAGGGCCCCCGGTCCTGGCACAACCGAAGCTTCGGCTTGAATGCGCAGAGAATGCCGCTGCTGACGTCCTCGGCATTCGGTTGCTCGGTTCCTGTCCAGCCCCATTCCGTCGCCAGCACCTTCGGCCCCGCTTTGTCACGGGGAAAATAGGCGGTGAAATTATCCGCGCCATCGGCGCGAAGAAGGACGACCGAGTCGATGCGCTGTGCAACTTCGCTCGCTGTCAGCGTCTTCCGCGCGCATAGCGCCTTAAGGGCGCGGTGGATCAATATGGGCGCCTCGTCGCGCGCCGTTGCCAACGCGGCCTCGTCTCCAGCCGAAGCGCCGGTCGCAAAGCTCTCGGCGTTGATCTGATAGGTAACGGACTTGCCGCAGAGATCGGTGCCGCGGTCGGCATCGTCCACGGGGGGCGCCCCGGCTCGCTTGGGCGCTTCTCCGCTCGCCGCCACGGCGCCGCGCCTCACCGCGAGCTGCTCGACGACGAGGCGCTGACCCTTGAACCCGAGCACGATCGTCGCGGAGCCGGCGGTCGGGCAGCAATTGCCGTCGCTCTTCTTCCAGAGCGGGGTCTCGACGGTCATCTTCGCATAGTCTGGATGCATCCCCTTCCAAACCGCCATGCCTTTCGGCAAGCGCCGCGCCAGCTCGCGTTGCCAAGCGTCGGTGTCCACGTCGCGGAGGATGGCGCGGTGCTCGGGGTCGAAAAAGTAGAGCAGGCCGGCATCGACGTCGCCGGTGCCTTCGAGGCGGCCGGGAACGACGAGCCATTGCGCCACCCGCGAGCTCGTCAGCGTCGGTCGCTCATAGTGCGCGGTTTCGTCATAGCCGGCGATGACCGGCCGAAGTCGTGCAGCGGACTGCGCCGTCTTCGGGTCGACTACCTTCTCGAGCACCACCACGCCGCCGCCGATCCTGATGCCGTTGTCGTTGTAGGACTGGAGCTGGTAGCGGAACAGGTCGTCCTGGCTCTTGATCGCGTCGGATTCCTCGACATTGCAGGCAACGTCGTTGGGCGCGTCAGGAAAGGCGATGCAGCGCTTGGCAAGCTCGGCTTCGTCGATCTCGTGCGGCATCGCACGCCAGCGGCCGATCGTCGTCTCGAGCGCGGCAATGCGGTCGTCATATGCCCCGCCGAGTGCGCTCATGTCCTTGATCTTGTTGCGGCTGAGCAGCCATTGGCGCTCCTCGGCGCGAAGCGACTGTGGATCGAGCGTCTCCTCGAGGGCGGTGGCGAAGGTCTCGGCGAGCCGTTCATCAGCCTTCGATAGCACCGGATCGTCGCAGATCGCTTTCTCGACGGACGTCGCTGCTTTGGCGCAGTCGAAGCTTGCAGCGGCGGCATCGGCGGCGCCGAGCAGATAGAAGAGAAGGCAGAGCAAGGATCGCATGTCACCCCCGATGTCGACGCGGCCGCGCAATATAGGCGGAGGCGAGCGGCGCGGTAGGGCGTCGCTCAGCCGATCGCCGCGTGACGCGGCGCGGCGAGCGACAGAGCGAAGAGCGCGCCGGCCGCGAGCACGATGGCGGGCCCCGTGGGCAGGTCCCAGCGCAGCGAGGCGCCGAGGCCGGCGGCGACGGCAAGGGCGCCCGCGAGCGCCGCCATCGCCGCCATCGCCTCGGGCGTGCGCGCCAAGCGGCGCGCCGCGGCCGCGGGCAGGATCAGGAGCGAGGTGATGAGAAGGATGCCGACGACTTTCATGGCGACGGCGACGACCAGCGCGACGAGAACCATGAAGAGAAGCCGCGTCCGCGCCACGTCGATGCCGTCGACCTCGGCCAGCTCCTCGTGCACGGTGATGGCCAGCAGCGGCCGCCACAACGCGACCGTCGCCGCCAGGGCCAGCGCGCCGCCGCCCCAGATCCAGGCGAGGTCGATTGGCTGCACCGCGAGAATGTCGCCGAAGAGATAGCCCATGAGGTCGACGCGCACCGTCTCGAGAAAGGCGATCGCCACCAGCCCCAACGAGAGGGTGCTGTGCGCCATGATGCCGAGCAGCGTGTCGCCGGCGATGCGACGCTGCCGCTGCAGCGCCACCAGGAGCAGCGCCAAAGCCACGCAGAGCACCATCACCGAGAAAGTGAGGTCGACGCCGAGGAGGAGGCCCAGCGCCACGCCGAGCAGCGCCGAATGCGACAGCGTGTCGCCGAAATAGGCCATGCGCCGCCACACCACGAAGCAGCCAAGGGGCCCCGCCACCAGAGCGACGCCGATGCCGGCCACGAGCGCGCGCAGAAGGAAATCATCCATGATGCTCGACCTCGCCGGCCATGTCGTGGCGATGGTCATGGGCATGGGCGTAAAGCGCGAAGCCCTCGATCGCGGCGCCGAAGAGCGCGCGGTAGGCGGGATCGCGGCTCACCGCCTCGGGCCGCCCGCTGCAGCAGACGTGATGGTTGAGACAGACGACCCGGTCGGTCGCGGCCATCACGAGATGAAGATCGTGCGACACCAGCAGCACGCCGCAGCCATGCTGGTCGCGCAAGCGCCGGATGAGCGCGAAGAGCTCGGCCTGGCCGGCGATGTCGACCCCTTGCGCGGGCTCGTCCAGCACCAGCAGCTCGGGCTCGCGCAGCAAGGCTCGCGCCAGCAGCACGCGCTGCGTCTCGCCACCCGAGAGCGTCTGCACCGGGAGATCGAGCGTGTGCGCCGCGCCGGTCTCGGCGAGCGCCGCCCCGACGTCGCGGCGCGCCTTCGGCACCAGCCCCAGGAAACGGCGCACCGTCAGCGGCAAGGTCTCGTCGATGGCGAGGCGCTGCGGCAGATAGCCCACGCGCAAGCCTCCCCGGCGCTCGATGCGCCCGGCATCGGCACGTTGGAGGCCGAGCGCCACCCGCAGCAATGTCGTCTTGCCGGCGCCGTTGGGGCCGATGATGGTGACGATCTCGCTTTCGCTCACCGTGAGCGACACGCCGTCGAGCGCGACGCGGCGGCCGAAGGCGACATGGACGTCGCCGAGCGCGACGAGCGGCGCCGCCGTCATGCCTGGGGCCTGCAGCTCGGGCAGCGGCCGCGCACCTCGATGGTCTGGCGCTCGACGGTGAAGCCGAGCTCGGCGGCGCGGCGCAGCACCGCCCTGGCGATGCTGGGCTCGTCGAGCTCGGCAGTGGCGCTGCATTGAGCGCAGATCAGGAACTGGCTGACATGCGGGCGCTCGGGTCGTGGGCAGCCAACATAGGCGTTCAGCGATTCGATGCGGTGGATGAGGCCGTGCTCGCCCAGGAACTCGAGCGCGCGGTAGACCGTGGGCGGCGCCGCGCCGGGATGCGTCCCGCGCAGCGCCTCGAGGATGGCATAGGCGCCGACCGGCGTGTGGCCGCGCCAGACCAGCTGCAGCACCTGGCGCCGGAGCTCGGTGAGCCGGGCGCCCCGGGCGCGGCAGAGCTCCGCCGCGCAATCGAGCGCGTGGTCGACGCAGCTCTCGTGATCATGGCCCGCCCTCTGGAACGGGCTCGCCGGCTTGGCACGCGTCCGAGCCATCGCCATCCTCTCCTCCCTTGACGATGTTATAATATAACATAACATCGGCGATGCAAAATCAGCCGATCGCCTCGAGCTCGATCATGCCGCCCATCCGCCTCTTCGTCGTCGTGCTGGCCGCGCTCGCGGCGGTGCCGGCCGATGCTGCACCCAAGGTCGTCGTCGCCATCAAGCCCATTCATTCGCTGGTGGCGGGCGTCATGACCGGCATCGGCGAGCCGGGGCTCATCGTCGCGGGCGGCGTCTCGCCGCACGAATACGCGTTGAAGCCGTCGGATGCGGCGCGGCTCGAGAGCGCCGACATCGTCTTCTGGATCGGGCCAATCTTCGAGAGCTTCCTGGCGAAGCCGCTGGCCGCGCTCGCGACCAAGGCCGAGATCGTCGAGCTTGATCGCATGCCGGGCGTCCATCTGCTGCCGGCGCGCGCGGGCGGCGCCTGGGAGGAGGACGAGGACCATCAAGCCCGGAGCGCGCTCGAGGAGGACGGTCACCTCTGGCTCGATCCTGAGAACGCCGAGGCGATCGTCCGGTACACGGTGGCGCGCCTTTCGGCGCACGATCCCGGCAACGCCCAGCGCTATGCCGCCAATGGCGCGGCGCTCCTCGATCGCATCGCCGCGCTCGACGGGCGGTTGCGAGGGGAGCTCGCGCCGGTGACGGGAGTGCCCTTCGTCGTTTTCCACGACGCCTATCAGTATCTCGAGCACCGCTATGGGCTCGACGCGATCGGCTCCATCACCGTCAGTCCCGAGCATCTCCCGGGCGCGCGTCGGCTCGAGGAGATCCACGGCAAGATCACCACCCTCGGCGCGCGCTGCGTCTTCAGCGAGCCGCCCTTCACGCCGCGCCTCGTCGAGACGCTCACTGTCGGCACCAAGGCGCGCGCCGGCGTCCTCGACCCCGAGGCGGTCGCGCTCCCTCGCGGGCCCGATCTTTATTTCCAACTGATGGACCGGCTCGCCGATCATCTCGTGCGGTGCCTCGAGTAAGTACGCCGAAATGCGTATTCGCGGCCACCTGATGCGGCATTAGGCTCGGCGCATGTTTAGCCAGAGGAGGATCTCATGGCCGACGCGTTGCTGAGCAAGAAAGGGGACACTGCCGAGCACAAGACCTTTCGCGAACCGGACGAAGTGCGTAAGTTCCCGAAGGGTCGGCTCGAGCTCATCAAGGTCGGTGGCGCCGTCATCGGGCGCGCCGTGTTCGAGCCGGGATGGCGTTGGCTGACCTCGCTTCAGCCGCTGGCACACACCAAGAGCTGCGAGGCGCCGCATTTCCAGTACCACGTCTCCGGCGTGCTGCGCATCAGGATGGATGACGGCGCGGAGTTCGACTGCAAACCGGGCGACGTTTCCTTGCTACCATCGGGTCATGACGCGTGGGTGGTCGGCAACGAGCCGGCGGTCGTGGTCGACTTCCAGGGGATGGTCGACTATGCCAGCGGGGCCGCCGGCGGCCGCTAAGGTCAGCGCGCGCCGGCCGCGCCGAGGGCGCGCAATGTCGCCGACGTGCGCGTTTCCACGCCGAGCTTCTCGAAGATATGCTCGAGATGCTTCTGCACGGTGCGCGGACTGATCGCGAGCAGCGCGGCGATCTCGGCGTTGCTCTTGCCCGCGGCGAGGATCGCCAGCACGTCGCGCTCGCGGCGCGTCAGCGGCAAGGCCGAGAGCTCGTCCGGCGCGATTGCCGCTCGCTCGCGGAGCATCATCAGCTCGCCGCGCTCTGCGGCGAGAGGGTCGGCAATGAAATGGATGGTGAGCCGCCATCCGCCGCGCTCGGTCACATAGGGCGCGCCAGCGCCGGGATGGAGCCAGCTCATGCCCCAATGGGTGCTGCGCCGGCGCAGCCATTGTTGCAACGCCGCCGGCGCCGATCCGCCGCCCGTCGGCGCATCGCGAAAGAAATAGCGCAGCATCTCGAAGCTTCGGGCGGGGGCGTCCAAGAACCGACCCGCGACGCTCACTTTGGCGGTGAACCAGCCCTTAGCTGCGGCAAGGCTCTTCAAGGACGCTTGGCTGAGCCGCGCCTCCTCGCGCGCCGTGATGCTGCGATAGAGCGCGGCAAGCGGGGCGCGGAGAACATCGGCGACGACGCGATCGGCATCGGCGAAATTGGCGCCACGACGATTGAAAACCACGCTGACGACCGTCGCGTCATCGATACGGAGCGGCAAGGCCATCACGTGGTTGATGCCGATCCGTCGATAATAATCGGCGAACACCGGCGAGTTGACGAAGGCTCGGGGAGTGACGCAATCTGTGATCCGCTGCGTCGCTCCGCGGGGATGGGTGCTGTGGAAGCGCACCAGCGGATGCGCCGGAAAATGCCGGTCGAAGGCGGCGCGGTCAGCGTCCGAAAGCGCCTCGCCGCGTCTCCCGACCACCATGCGGGTCTGCCGCTCCAGATCGCAAAGGCTGAGCGTGGTGAGATCGGAGCCGACGAGTTCGGCGAGCCCGTCCAGCGCCTGGTGAACGAAGGACTGCGGGCTGTGCGCCTCGGCCGCGATCGCGTCGAACGTGGCGAGCGAGCGGCGGGCATCGCGGCTGCGCAGCTTCGTGCCGGGCGCTTCGGCCAATCTCCACCTTCCGTGCCGTCGAATGGCGGTAAAGATATTGCGCAAGCAAAGCCTAACAGATGAGCGGCGAGGGGCATAGATTCCTGTCTTTTGCGATGCATCGACTGCCACCTTGCGGCAAGTCGGGGGTAGGCTCGGCGTTTCGAGCCTGAGGCGGCGCTTCAGAAGTCCCAAGGCTTCCGAGCAGTGCCAGGGCAACAGCCTGACGCTCGCCATTTCCTACACATTGCCACTGACTTGGCGGAGCTCGAGGCGGGAAGCGACCCCAAGAGCAAAAGAAAAGCCGGGCACCGCTCCAGCGGTGCCCGGCTTTTTACGCTGCCTCGGCTAATCCCCGGACGCGCCGGCGGCGGCGGGGCGTGCCTGGAGGTCGGACCTCAGCGTGATGTCCGACACCAGCACCTTGCCCTTCGTCTCCGGTCCGAAGAGAAGGGTGACGATGAAGACCACGACCGCGCCCGAGGTCGCGATCAGCATCGGGACGGCGAAACCGAGAGGCTGACCCGCGGCGAGGTAAGCGAGTACGGGTCCGGTGAATCCGGCCCAGATCGCGCCCTGGTGATAGCAGAAGCCCGATGCCGTGGCGCGCACCTCGGTCGGGAACCGTTCCGAGAGATAGGCCGGATTCTGCCCATAAATTGCGCCGAGGAAGGCCCCCTGCACGATGAAGGCACCGGCGATGATCGGGTAGGAGGTGGTGAAGAGATAGAGCGGCGAGATGAAGAGGCCGATCGCCGCCGGTATGATCATCGCCCAGCGCCGGCCAAAGACATCGGCGATTACACCCCAGAAGCCGCTGGCGAGGAAGCCCACCAGATTGGCGAGAGCAATCGGCATCGCGACCCCGGCGGCGTCGAAATGCAGATCTTTCTGCAGATGCGTCGCGAACATGCCGTAGACCGAGTAGTAGACGACGAAGCCGCTCGCCATCCACAGGCAAGCGGTCAGCGTGTTGGGCAGGACGCGCGGGCGGAAGATGTCGAGAAGCGGCGCCTTGAACTCCTGCTCCTGCTCGCGCTGCAGCCGGCGGTTCTCCTTCCAAACCTCGGGCTCCTTGACGTAGATGCGGATCCAGACGACCGCGAGCGCCGGCAGGACGCCGAGCATCAGCAGGCCGCGCCAACCGATTGAGTCGTAAAGGAGACCGTAAGCGGCGCTCGAGGCCAGGAAGCCGATGCTCCACGATCCCTGCAGCACGCCGCTCATGAACCCGCGGGACCGCGCCGGCCAGGATTCCATCGCCAGTGAAGCGCCGGCAGGCCATTCCGCGCCCATGCCGATGCCGAGCAAGGCGCGGAAGAGGAAGAGGAGAAGGAAGCTTGGCGCGAGGCCCGCAGCGAAATTGCACGCCGAGTACCACAGGATGGAGATCATCAGCGGTGTCTTGCGACCGACCCGGTCGGCGAGCCAGCCCGAAGCGGTGGCGCCGACGAGGCGAAGCCATAGAGTAATGGTAAAGACTCCGGTGACCGCGACCAAGGAAACATTGAAATCTTTGGCGATCGGCACCATTAACAGCAGAAAAATCGTGAAGTCGAACGCATCAAGCGTCCAGCCCAACCACGCGGCCACCCAGGCCAACCATTGATCCTTCGTTGGCTCCCGCCACCAGGGAACCTGATCGATCACTTCGGTAGATGTCGCCATACTGTTTCTCCCTTTGTGACGGTGATGCCGCCTGGCCCGCTAAGCACCGCTTTTTGTTATCGTTTTGGGCCGCTTTGCACCAGGCGCAAAGCAGCAATGCGTAGCATCGCCCGAAAACCGCCGCCGGGAAACTAAAATCTATGTCAACCCTCGACCCAGGCGATGCGTAGCACGTTCGTGGCGCCCGGAGTGCCGAAAGGAACGCCGGCAGTGACGACGATGCGCTGGCCGGCCTCGGCGAAGCCTTCTTGCAGGGCAAAACGGGTCGCCTTTGCCACCATGTCGGCGAAGTTGGTGACGTCCGCGGTGTGGACGCAGTGAAGACCCCAGACGAGGGCGAGGCGGCGCGCCGTGGCAAGGCTCGAGGTGAGCGCCAGGATGGGGGCGTCCGGGCGTTCGCGCGCGGCGCGGAGCGCGGTGGCGCCCGAGGTCGTGTAGGAGCAGATGGCGGCGGCGGCGATGGTGTGCGCCACTTGGCGCGCGGCGGCGCTGATGGCATCGGACGGC
Source organism: Allostellaceae bacterium (assembly GCA_035515835.1). Lineage (GTDB taxonomy): Bacteria > Pseudomonadota > Alphaproteobacteria > ATCC43930 > CGMCC-115725 > DAHUYF01. Next base: position 2,858 of record DATJAV010000351.1, on the reverse strand, counting down.
GTGTGCTCGGGCTCCGTCATCGTGTCGGCCCGGAGGCTCGTCTGGTAGAGCGGGTCGACCTGCACGCGGCGCACGATGCGGTCCATCATGGCCACCGCCTCGACGGGATAGTCCCCGGCGGCGGTTTCCGCCGAGAGCATCACGGCATCGGCGCCCTCATAGACGGCGGTGGCGACGTCGGAGGCCTCGGCGCGGGTCGGCACCGGCGCCCGCACCATGGATTCCAGCATCTGCGTCGCGACGATCACCGGCTTACCCGCAAGCCGGCAGGCATGGACGATCTGCCGCTGCACCGGCGGCACGTCCTCGGGCGGCATCTCGACGCCGAGATCGCCGCGCGCCACCATCAGCGCGTCGCTGAGCTCGATGATCTCGCCCAACCGCCGCACCGCCGCCGGCTTCTCGAGTTTCACCATCACGCCGGCGCGATTGGCGACGAGCTTCCGCGCCTCGGCTACGTCCTCGGGCCGCTGCACGAAAGAGAGCGCGATCCAGTCGGCGCCGGCATCGAGCGCGTAGGAGAGATCGCTGCGGTCCTTCTCGGTGAGGGCCGCGATCGGCAGCACCGCATTGGGCACGTTGACGCCCTTGCGGTCGGAGAGCTCGCCGCCATCGATGACGACCGTCTCGGCGAAGCGGTCGCCGCAGGTCTCGACCTTGAGGCGGACGTTGCCGTCATTGAGCAGGAGTTCCGTCCCCGTCTCGAGCGCGGCAAAGACCTCGGGATGGGGCAAAGGCGCGCGCTGCAGATCGCCCGGCGCCTTGTCGGTGTCGAGGCGGAAATGCGCGCCCGATTTGAGCCGTATCTTCCCCTCGGCGAAAGTGCCGAGCCGGAGCTTCGGCCCTTGCAGATCGGCGAGGATGCCGATCGGCCGGTCGCTCTCCCTCTCGAGCGCGCGGATGGTGTCGATGCGCGCCTGGTGATCGCCGCGCTCGCCATGGCTGAAATTGAGGCGGAAGACATCGACGCCGGCGCGGAAGAGCGCAGCAATCGTCTCCGCCGTCGAGCTTGCCGGCCCCAATGTCGCTACGATCTTGGCGCTTCTTTGCCGTCGCATGTGTCAAATCCTCGGCGCGTCCACGAGAATGGCGCGGAAATCATTAACATTTGTCCGCGTCGGCCCGGTGACGACGAGATCGCCCACGGCATGGAACGCGCTATAGCCGTCATTGTCGGCAAGATGCGCGCCGAGGTCGATGCCGGCGACCGCCGCACGCGCGCCGGTGTCGGGGCCATAGAGCGCGCCGGCATTGTCCTCGGTCCCGTCGATACCGTCGGTGTCGGCCGCCAGCGCGTGGATCTGAGGATGACCCCGGAGCGCCACCGCCAGCGCCAGCAGGAACTCGGCGTTGCGTCCGCCGCGGCCCTTGCCGCGCACCGTCACCGTGGTCTCGCCGCCCGAGAGCAGCACCGCCGGCAAGGGCAGTGCGCGTGCGCCGACGATGAGCTTGCCGGCGGCCGCCTGGCGCGCGATCCCGGCATGGACGAGCGCCACCTCGCGCGCCTCGCCCTCGATGGCGTCGCCCAGTATCAGCGGCGCGACGCCGGAGGCCCGCGCCCGCTCGGCGGCGGCAAGGAGCGCCTGTTGCGGTGTCGCGATCAGCACGAAGCGGCCATGCGCCAAGCGCGGGTCGCCCGGCTTCGGGCTCTCCCCGCGCGCTTCCGCCAGATGCCGCTGAATCGCCGGCGGCGGCCGGATCGCGTATTTCGCAAGGATGACGCGGGCGTCGGCGAAGCTCGTGGGATCGGCAACCGTCGGGCCCGAGGCGATGACGGCGGGATCGTCGCCGGGGACATCGGAGATCGCGAGCGTCATCACCGGCGCCGGCGAGGCGGCGGCGGCGAGCCGCCCGCCTTTGATGGCCGATAGGTGCTTCCGGACGCAATTGAACTCGCCGATGGTGGCGCCGCTCTTCAAGAGCGCGCGCGTCACCGCGCGCTTGTCCTCGAGCGCGATCCCCGGTGCCGGCAGCACCATCAGCGCCGAGCCGCCGCCTGACGCGAGGAAGAGCACGAGATCATCGGCGCCCAGTCCCGTGACCCTCTCAAGAATGCGCCGCGCCGCGTCGGTCCCGGCTTTGTCCGGCACGGGATGGCTCGCCTCCACCACCTCGATGCGCTGGAGCGGCAGGCCGTGGCCGTAACGGGTGATGACGAGGCCCGAAAGCGCGCCCGGCCAATGGGTCTCGACCGCCTTTGCCATGGCCGCCGCGGCCTTGCCGGCGCCGACGACGACGGTGCGCCCCTTGGGCGGCGGCGGCAGATGCGGTGGCACGACCTTGGCGGGATCGGCGGCGCCGAGCGCCGCGTCCAGGAGCGCGCGCAAGAAGGCACGGGGGCTGTCGCGGTCGGCGAAATGCAAGAAAGCGTCCTTCGCGGGTTGCCCCGGAGAAGATAGGATGGGCCGTCGCCGCGCCACAACCCCGCCCGCGTTCATGCCCTCGCTCATCGGACCCGACGATCTTCCGCCGGTCGAACTTATCGAAAGCGGCGCCGCGCCGGTGCTGCTGACCTGCGATCATGCCAGCAACGCCGTGCCGCGCGCGCTCAAAGGGCTGGGCCTCGCGTCCGAGGCGCTGGCGCAGCATATCGGCTGGGACATCGGTGCCGCGGCGGTGACGCGGCGCCTGGCGGCGGCGCTCGCCGCGCCCGCCGTGCTCTCGGGATACTCGCGCCTCGTCATCGACTGCAACCGCGATCCCAGCGATATGAGCTCGATCCCCGAGACGAGCGACGGCATTGCCATCCCCGGCAATCGAGGACTTTCGCGCGAGGCCCGCGACGGGCGGCGGCGGGCGTGCTTCGAGCCCTATCATGCGCGGATCGCGGCATGGCTTGCGGCTGCCGCCGCGGCGGC
>DATJAV010000350.1:0-5929 GCA_035515835.1 Allostellaceae bacterium | reverse complement strand
AAATCCTCACACGAGTATCCGAGCTCGTCGAGGCCGTCCTCGAGATAGTCGCCGAGCATCGGCATGCCGGTGAGATAGCTGGCCGGGCGCTGCGCGTGACGCTCGTCGGCGAGCGCCCGGGCGTCCTCCCATTCGGCGCGGTCGAAGTCGCCGCGTCCCAGCCAGGCGAGCGCGATGAGATCGATCACCTCGTCCTCGTTGAGGCCGGCGATGGCGCTGCGCAGCTCGGCGAGCGTCGGATCGTCGGCATAGTCCTCAAGCACCTCGCGCTCGCCGTCGTCGGCCGCGTCGGAGCCCGGATCGGGCTCGACCGGTTCGACCTTGGCGTCGAATTCCCGCGCCTTGACGATGATGTAGCAGACTTTCTCGACGCTGATGTTGAGCTCGATGGCTTCCGGCTCGTCCCTTGCCATGGCGTCTCCCTCGGCGAGCGTCGCGGCGTGCGGTGCCGGGACGCTCGCCAACGGTCGACGCGCTGTCAAGGTTCATCTTCCGCTGCCGCGCCCGCCGAGCGGCTCGTGCGGATGCCATGCGCGCGCCGGCTATTGCTGCGGGCTGGTCGTCGCGCCGGAGGGATTCGACCCGTTGTTGGGCGCGCTCGCGCCTGGGGTGCTGGACCCCGAGCCAGAGGAAGAAGACCCGCTCTGCAGCTTCGCCATGGTGGTCTCGTCAAGCTTGCCGGTTTGCGGCAATCCGTTCTTCTTCTGGAAGCTCATGAGAGCCTGCCGCGTCTGCCGGCCGTCGATGCCGTCGATCTTGCCCTTGTAGAAGCCCGCCGACTGGAGCTGCTGCTGCGCCTCGCGCACATCCGCCGAACCCGCGCGCTTGCTGCTGCCGTTGCTGGCCGACGGCGCGGAGCTGGTCGCCGAGTGATCCGCGCTCGGCGACATCGGGGCCGCCGCGTTGTTCGCGGCGCCCGCTGCGTTGTCACTGCTAGTGCCACTGTAGGTGCTGTTGGTGCTCGGCTGGCCAGTAGCGCTCGGCGAGCTGCTGGATTTTCCGCCGAACATGCCGCAGCCGCCCAAGGTCAGGGCGATTGTCGCCACTCCCGCGATCATTACGCTTCTCATCGGAGCTCTCCTCGATTGCTGCGCACGAACGCGTGCGCCTGCTGCGTAACCGCAACGGGCGTCGCTCTGTTCCGGCTTAGCTCGCGCCTTTTGCGGGAGCTTCGTCGCTCGCTTCAAGGTTTTGCCGCGGCGACCGCGACGCGTCTCGGGGACTCTAGCCGTGCGACAGGCGGTCGTCGCGGAAGAGGCCGAGCCGGGCCTGGCCGGCATAGCCCGGGAACACGTCTTTTGCGACGGGGCCGCCGCGATGGGCGGCGAGCACCTCGCTCACCACCTGCCGGTAGTCGGTGGCGACGGCGAGATCGACGCCTTCGTCGAGATCCTTGGCCTTGAGCCCCGGCCAGCTTCCATAGCAGACGCCGCCCTGAACCTTGCCGCCCAGCACCATCATGAGGCTGCCACGACCGTGATCGGTCCCGGCGCTGCGGTTGGAGCGGAAGCGTCGCCCGAATTCGGTCTGCACGACAATGGTGAGCCGATCGTGACGCGGGGCAAGGTCGTTCCAGAAGGCGGAGAGGCCGACCGAGAGACGCTCGACCAGCACGCGGAAGCGGCCGGGCTGGTTCTCGTGCGTGTCCCAGCCGCCGAAATCGACGGTGGCGACGCTGAGCCCGACATCGAGCTTGGCGAGCTGCGCCACCACCTTGAGCGGTCGCGCGAAGTCGCCGGCGAGGTCATAGGCGCCCTTCTGCGCGGGTTGATAGGCGATGGGCTTCCCCTGGTCGTCGCGCGGCAAGTGCTCGTCGACGAGCTTGATCGCCGCCAGCGCATCGCGCCCCGCGGCGCCGACGGCGCCCTGCGCGTCGGCGTAGACCTTGCCCAGCAGCTGCGCCATCGGCGGGACGCCGGGAACACCGAAACCGCCGCCGAGATCGGGAACCGAAAGCGCTTTCCCCCAGCCGAGATACTCGCCGCTGGGCGCGCCCGCCGCCGCTACCGTAAGGGCGCTCGTCGCCTTGGTCTGGCCGCGCAGATACCGCGCAAGCCACCCGCTGTCGCTTCGCGCCAGTGCCGCGGCATCGGCGACCCCGTGCTCGATCATGTCGATGGCGACGAAGTGGCTGCGGATCGCCGCGGCCAGACCCGCCGCCGGGATGAGCGCAAGGTGGCCCTCGCGATAGAGATCGAAGAGCGCATTGGCTTGCGGGTGGAGGCGGAAATCGATGCGCTCATCGGGTGAGTGGTCGATCCGGTGGCCGGCATCGGCGCCGGTCGTGGCGACGCGCAGCTCGCTCTGCCGTGCCGCGACGAAATCCGGGTCATCGGCCGGCGAAAGGAGATGGAGTCCGTCGGCGCCGCCGCGCAGGTGGAGGACGACGAGAAGCGGGCCCGCGGCGTTCCCCTCGGCAAAAGCGAGCCCGAGCCCGGGCAGCGGTGAAAGCCCGTCGAGCGCGGCGCCGAGGCCGACGCTGATGCCGGCGCGGAGGATGTCGCGGCGTGAGGGGCGCATCACGCTCATGCCGCCTGGAACGCCGGCGTCATGCCGCAGGCGGCGGCGATGCGTGCCAGCTTCTTTTGGGTGTCGGGTGCGCCCTGGAGCCCGACGGAGACGCTCTCGGGCATGCCGAGCCCGCTCAGGATGCTGGCTGTGAGCGTGGGATCGGCGCGGCCCAGCAGTCCGGTCAGAAAGCGCTCCACCGCCAGGTGGGGCGACGGCGCGCCCATGGCATGCGTCGCGTCGAAGACGCCGGTGCCCCACCAGTTCTCCGCCAGCCCGAGCAGCAGTGCCCAGCGTTGACGCATGGCGTTGGTGCCGATGAACATTCGGGGATCGTCCGGCAATCCCATGGGCGTCGGCCAGCCGAACAGCCGCTGTCCGGCGCCGGCGAGCGTGTTGGCGAGACCTTCCGTCGGCGCCACGTCGAGGCCGACGCCGCGCACGAAGGCGGCGGCAAGGTTGAGCGGCCGGCGCAGCTTCGCGCCCGCCCCTTGCGCGAAATCCTTCGACGTCAGAATGACGCGCATGACCCGCGCGATCTGGTCGGGGCGCGCGCGATTGCGGGTCCAGGTCTCGATCGCCGCAGCGAGCGTGTCGTGCCCGACCTTTCCGCCGATGAAGCGGCGGCAGAGCTTGGTGCAGAGGAAACGTGCCGTAGCGGGATGCTCGGCCACCAGGTCGAGCACCTTTCGCCCGTCCGCCATCGCCGGTTGGAAAGCATCGAACTCGCGCGCCAGCACGCGCTTCTGATAGCCGTCATGCCAGCTCTCGACATAGACGAAGCGCCCGGTCTCCGGCAGCTTCCGCTGCGCATCGATGTTGGTGCCATCCTCGACCGTCCATCCCGTGAGCGCCCGCGCCGCTTCGTAGACGTCCTGGTCGATATAGCCCTCGGGCGCGCCGCGCAGTGCGCCCGGCACGTCGCGCCAGCGGTCATAGCGGTCGTTGAAATAGGCATCGCGCCCCAGCGTGTGCAGCTCGAAGAGCTCGCGCGCGTAGTTCTCGTTGGCGGCGCCGGCGCGGGACGAGTGGTTGGAGAGGTAATAGAGCATGGCGGCGCTGGTCGCCACCGCCTCGAGAAACCCACGGAAATTACCCAGCGCATGCGCGCGAATGACGTCGCGGTCATAGCTCGGCAATGCCACCGCGACCTGCTCGCTGCCATAGGCGTCGACGTTGAAGTGATCGTGCCAGAACCCCACCAGCGCCTCGCGTAGCCCCCAGCGGCTGTAGCAGGCGCGGAGAATGGTGGCGGCGATCACCTCGTCGCGTGGGCGCCGGCGCTCGGCGCCGTCCATCTCGGCGCGCTTCGTGATGAGGGGCCAGATGCTCTCGATCGGCTGGTCGAGCGTCTTCAGGGGCCGCATCTCGTCGACGCCGCTCCATTTCTCGGCGGCGTTGTACTTGATGCGGAGCTTCAGCTGCCGCAGCCGGCGCTGGCAGTCGCTATCGACGCCGTCAGTGGGGCGAAGCTGCTCCTCGACCCAATCCTCCCAGCCGATGCTGGCGACGCGCGTCACCTCGTCCGGCGACCCGCCAAACCCGGCCCGCCCGAGTGCCGCCGCCACCATCGCCGCATCCCACCGCTGCGCCATTCCGCCGCCTCCTGGGGCAGTATCGCTCACATGTCGTTAACCATGTCTTACGCAACGGAGCGCCCCCCTCTCCCCAACTCCTCTCCCCGGAATCGCGGGAGGATGAGGGGACGCCAATCACAACCAAGCCAAGGCTGCGTTCGAGGCATGACCTTACTACTGCACTACTGCGGTCGATGGATGCGTCCTTCCAACATTGCTATCATCGCCTCGCCGATCTCTTCCCGAAGGAGGAAGCCCCGTGACCTTCGTCATCGCGCCGCATATGCGGCTCCAGGAATGGGTCGCCGAGGAGAAAGGATATTTCTCCGCCGAGGGTCTCGATTACGCCTTCCACGACGAGCTCGTCTCCAAGGACGGCAAGCGCCACGATCTCGGCACCAAGGTTGGCGCCTATCAGACCTTCGAGCAGGGGCGGAAGAGCGACATCTCCTGCGCCTGCCATTGGACGGTGAACGTCGCCGCCTCGAGCGGGCACGGCAAGCTCTACGCCGACGCCTACTCCGTCGCTCCCGCCGGCATTTTCGTTGCGTCGGATTCGCCAGTGCACACACCTGCCGATCTCGAGGGCGTGCCGATCTCCGTCGGCTATCAGTCCGGCAGCCACTATTCGACGATCCAGGCACTGGAGCAATATCTGCCGCTCGAGCAGATCAAGCTCTCCTTCGCCGACGGGCTGCTGTTCAAGCGCATGGAACTGCTCATCGACGGCAAGGTGCCGGCCGCGGCGGTCTTCAGCGGGCCCTATTACTTCATTGAGCAGCTGGGCTTCCGCAAGGTGATCGACACCACCTTCATGATCGCCACCATGCTGACCGGCGATCCCGATCCCGAGGACGTGCGCAAATATTTTCGTGCGCTGCGCAAGGCGCAGCGCGACATCGATCTCCGCCCCGACCGCTACACGCACTACTACGAGAAGGAATTCCCCGAGCGTTTCCGCGCTAGCATGGACACGCGGCGCTGGGGTCCGGGCGAGCGCATCGTGTTCGAGCCTTATACGCGCGAGGTCTTCGACGAATCCTTCGCCTGGATCGCCCGCCACGACATCTTCCCGGCGGGAGCGATGGGCTCCGGCAAATACGAGGAAGCCGCCTGCTCGCTGGCGCTCCCTCAGGTATCGGTCGGCGGCTGACGCGCTTTGATCAGATCGAGGCCGCGCGCGATGCCGGATTGTCACGGAATGCCGATGAGCTTGTGCGTCTGGAGGCTGAGGCGCCAGCGTGGGTGGGCGAGGCAATAGCGGACGGCGGCCGCCGTGTTCTGCTCGCGCTCGGGCCCGTCCATCGGCTGCAGGAAGAAATGCGCGAAGGCGAGGCCCTCGAGCGACGCGGGATCGATGCCGGTTTGCGGGAAGACGAGCTTCAACTCGTCGCCTTGCGTCAGGAGCAGCGGCGCGCCTGCCTTGGGACTGACGCAGACCCAATCGAGCCCGCCGGGCGGCGGGCTGGTGCCGTTGGTCTCGACCGCGACGGCGAATCCCTCGGCATGAAGCGCCGCCAGCGCCGCCCCATCGAGCTGCAGCAGCGGCTCGCCGCCGGTGCAGACGACGAGGCGGCGCTCGCGTGCGCAGGGCGGCCAAGTGCGTGCGACCGCCGCGGCGAGCGCTGCGGCATGGGCGAATTTGCCGCCGCGCGGTCCGTCGGTGCCGACAAAATCGGTGTCGCAGAAACGGCAGACCGCGTCGGCCCGGTCCCTCTCGCGGCCGCTCCACAGGTTGCAGCCGGCGAAGCGGCAGAAGACTGCCGGGCGCCCGCTATTCGCCCCCTCGCCCTGCAGCGTGTAGAAGATCTCCTTCACTAGGTAGGTCATGCCACGGCGCCCGT
>DATJAV010000349.1:0-6692 GCA_035515835.1 Allostellaceae bacterium | reverse complement strand
TTCGTCAGGCAATCGTCCATCCCGACGGCGAGATACTCCTCGCGCTGGCCGGCAAGCGCGTTGGCGGTGAGCGCGATGATCGGCACCCGCCCCGCGGGGCCCGGGAGAGCGCGGATCGCGCGCGTCGCGGCGACGCCATCCATCTCCGGCATCTGCACGTCCATCAGCACGACGTCGTAGCGGTGCTGCTGCACCGCCGCCAGCGCGGCGCGGCCGTCGCCGACGAGATCGAGATGGTGGCCGAGCCGCTTGATCATGGCGGCGATGACGATGCGGTTGACCTCGTTGTCCTCGGCGACCAGCAGGTCGAGTGCATGCGGCGCGTCCTCGCTCTGGGCGGCGCGCAGCTTCTCGGGCGCCGTCGGCGCCGCCGCCCCCTGCGCCAAGGCGCAGCTCAAGGTGAACCAGAACTTGGCGCCCTGGCCCGGCGCGCTCTCGACGCCGATGGCGCCCCCCATCAGCTCGCACAGCTCTTTGCAGATGGCAAGGCCGAGACCGGTGCCGCCGTAGCGCCGCGTTATCGAATTGTCGCCCTGGGTGAAGCGGTTGAAGAGCCGCCCTTGCACCTCGGCGGAGATGCCCGGCCCGGTATCGGTCACCTCGACGCGGAGCTCGACATGCTGGGCGTCGATCGCACGGTGGCTGATGCCGATCCGCACCGAGCCGCGCTCGGTGAACTTGACGGCATTGCCGAGGAGATTGACCAACACCTGGCGCACGCGTCCAGGATCGCCGCTCAAGCGGCGCGGCACCTCGGGCGCAATCGCCGCATCGAGCTTCAGTCCCTTGGCGCGCGCCCGGGGCGCCAGCAGCGACAGCACGCTGTCGACCAGATCCGCCAGGTCGAAGTCGACGATGTCGAGCGACATGCGCTTGGCTTCGAGCTTCGAGAAGTCGAGGATGTCGTTGATGATGGTGAGCAGGCTGTCGGCGCTGTCGCGTACCGCCTCGGCGAATTCGCGCTGCTTGGGGCCGAGCGGCGTCTCCAGCAGCAGCGCTGTGAGGCCGATGACGCCATTCATCGGCGTGCGGATCTCGTGGCTCATCACGGCGAGGAAATCGGACTTGGCGCGGTTGGCCGCTTCGGCCGCGTCGCGGGCGATGGCGAGATCTTCGGCGAGCTCGACCAGGTGCCGCCCCTGCTCCTCCAGCCGCGACTGCGCTTCCTCGAGATCGCTCACTTTGCGGATGAGCTCATCCTGCATCTCCTGCAGCAGCTGCTCGTTGAGCTTCATCGCCGTCACGTTGGTGTAGAGCGTGACGATGCTGCCGTCGGAGAGGCGGCGCTCCTTGACCAGGAACCAGCGCCCGTCGGCGAGCTTGCGCTCGAAATTGGGCGGCAGCTCGCCGATCGTGTGCATGCGCTGGCGGATGGCCTGCTCGGGGTCGGCCTCGCCGAGATCGAAGACGCCGCGCTTGATCACGTCGCGCATCAAGTCTTCCATGCGCGCGCCCGGGACCATCATGTTGTTCTGGTCGCCGAAAGCCTCGCGCAGGCGGTCGTTGCACAGCACCAGGCGGCCGTCCTTGTCCCAGAGGGCGAAGCCGTCGGCCACCGCCGTCACCGCCTCGACGAGCCGCGTCTCGGCGCGCCTGGCGCGCGCCTCGCTCTCGCGCGCCGCCGCCTCGGCGAGCTTCTGGCCGCTGATGTCGAGCGTGACGCCGTCCCAGATGACGCTGCCGTCCTCGCCGCGATGCGGCTGCGCCGTGCCGCGCATCCAGCGCATCTCGCCGTCGGCCATGACGATGCGGAAATCAACCTGCCAGGGCTGCAACGACTTGGCGGAGTATTCGAGCGAATGCCGCACGAGCTCGGCATCGGCGGTGTGAATGCGCGAGAGCAGGAGGCTGCCGTCGCGCTCGACCGCGTCGGGGCTCAGGCCGTAGAGGCGACTGACGCCGCTATAGTAGGGATAAATGTAGCTGCCGTCCGCGCGGCGCACGCGTCGATATATGGCGCCGGGTATGTTGGCGGCGATGCTCTCGAATTGCCGCGTCGTGCGCGCCAGCGCGAGATGCGCGCTTTCGAGCTGGCGCGTCTGGTAATGCACGGCAAAGGACGCCACGAGAATGAGGAGGACGAGAAGGCCGGTGCCGATGCCATAGCGCAGCGCATGATTGCGCCAGGGCGCCAGCACGTCGTCGCGGGCGAAGCTCACGCCGACGACCAGCGGCAGGTTCGGCACGACGCGGTAGGCGATGACGCGCTCGACCCCGTCGAGCGCGCTGCGGCCCTCATAGGCGCCGGTATCGGCCGGATGCGCGCCGGTGCGGAACCGCGGCACCACGCGTGGCGCGTCATTGGGCCCTTCGAGCGGGGGCTGGCGCGCCATGACGGTGCCGTTGCTGTGGAACAGCACGACCGTGCCATGCGGTCCGAGTTTGATGGCCTTGTAGATGCCGGTGAAATAGGCGAGGTCGATGGGCGCGCTGACGACACCGGCAAAGCTGCCGTCGGGATTGTTAAGACGATGGGAGACGGCGGTCAGCCACTTCCCGGTCGAGGGCGCGAGGAAGGGCGGGCTGACGAAGAACCCGAGATCGCTGGCGTCGCGTTGCGCCGTGAATTGCGGGAATGCGGCGATGCTGGGTCCCGGCGGCCGATCGGGGTAGGACGACATTTCGAGGGTGCCGGCGGCATCCGTCCAACCAAGGGCGATGAGGAGCGGCGTCGTCTGCTTGAGCCGCATGAGCGCCTGATGCGCCGCCTCCGGCGAGGGATAGCGACCGGCGAGCAGGTCCTTGCGGATGATCTCTGCCTCGGTGAGGGTGCGGTCGAGCGTCTCGAAGCTGCGCGCCGTGTGCTCCGACAACACTTCGGCGTAGTTGCTGGCGGTCTGCTCGGCATCGGCAATGGCGACGCGGTAGCGGGCGTGCAGATCGACGAGAAAGACGACGATGACCAGCACCACGAAGACAAAGACGCACACCGCCAACGCCCGGCTCGGACGCCGCGTCGGCGGCAGGGGAACGCTGCCCGGTGGTGGCGAAGTCATGGTCATCGAAGCGTAGCGGCGGTCTCCTCGGCGGCGGCGACGCCGCGCAAAGGTTCCCCCGTCCGCGGATCACCGGCTGACAATCGACCTTAGACGAGGCCAATTAACTACCGGTTAAGCGTCTGCCGCTGACGCCCTGCCTCCCGCGCGCCCGCATCGACAATGGCGTGGCCCTGGGGCCATAATTGCGCGATGCGCGAGGGAGTGGAGCGGGCGGGAAATACCGCTCCATCGGCGTGCCGCGGTTGGAGGATAGCTGATGCCGGTTCTCGAGCTGCCGACGCGGGAGCGCCGGCTGGAGCTCTATATGACCCGAGGCCCAAGGCCGTGGCCGAACCTCGGCCCCTTCAGCCGGGTGGCGCTGGCGGCGGCGCATGTCGTCGCCGATCCGCTGGCGCCCACCGATCCCTGGCTCGAGGCCAATCTCGACTGGGATGCGACGCTGGCTTATCGCCGGCATCTCTGGCGGCTGGGATTCGGCGTTGCCGAGGCGACGGACGCGGCGCAGCGCGGCATGGGCCTCGACTGGTCGACCGCGCTTGAGCTCATCCGCCGCTCGGTCGAGGCGGCGCGCGATATCCCCGGCGCGTTGCTCTTCTCGGGCGCGGGCACCGATCATATTTCCGGCCAGCAGCGGCTCGACCAAGTGATGTCGGCCTATGAGAAGCAGATGGCGGCGATCGAGCATGCCGGCGGGCGCGTCATGCTCTTGGCCAGTCGCGCGCTCGGCCAGACGGCGCGGAGCGACGAGGACTATGCCAAGGTCTATGACCGCGTCCTGTCCCAGGCCCGGGAAAAGGTCATCATCCACTGGCTGGGCGAAGCGTACGACCCGACGCTGGCGGGATACTGGGGCCATCGCGACCTCGACCGCGCCGCCGAGGTGCTGCTCGCCATCGTCGCCGCGCATGCCGAGCGCGTCGACGGCATCAAGCTGTCGCTCCTCGACAAGAAGCGCGAGGTGGCGCTGCGCCGGGCGCTGCCGCCCGGCGTCCGCCTTTATACCGGCGATGATTTCGACTTCGCCGAGCTCATCGCCGGCGACGACTCCAGCCATTCGGATGCGCTTCTCGGCATTTTCGACGCCATCGCGCCGGCGGCCGCGGTGGCGCTGGCGGCGCTGGCCCGCGGCGACCGTGCCGCCTATGACGAGATCCTGGCGCCGACCGCGCCGCTCGCGCGTCACGTCTTCGCCGCGCCGACGCGCTGCTACAAGACGGGCCTCGTGTTCATGGCTTATCTCAACGGGCATCAGCGCCACTTCGTCATGGTCGGCGGCCTGCAGAGCACGCGCTCGCTGGTGCATCTGGCGGAGCTCTTTCGTCTCGCCGACGGCGCCGGCCTTCTCGCCGATCCCGACCTCGCGGCGCGGCGCATGACGGCGGTGCTCCGCGTCCACGGCGTCGGCGGCTGACGCGCCATCTCGCCAACCCCAGACTGGCGCTGCCATACCAGAACCGGACCAGCCCGACGGAGTGAAAATGAACTTGATTGCGATGCGCGCCTAAACCTTGGCGCCAGACATGCTCAGGCTCGCCGCGATGTACCGGCGGAGAGAAAGCAAGAGTGCGATGGGCGGCAGCACATAAATGATCGCGGCGGCCATCATGGCGTTCCACGGTGCGTCGGCGTCAACGAAAACTTGGCCTTGAACCACAGACGCGGTCATGTTCCGTACCGCGAGCAGCACGGCTTGATACAGATAGTCGTTCCAGGCGAGCAATAGAGCGTAAGAGGCCACGACCGCGAGCGCCGGTGTCATCAAGGGGAGATAGATACGCAGATACAGTTGAACGGCGGATGCGCCTTCGATGCGGGCCGCGTCGTCCAGCTCAAGCGGTATCAAGTTCGCGTATAGCTGCAGGATCAGGACGGCAAAGGGGGTGGCGAACGTCACCTGCGCCGCGATTACCGCCGAGAGACTATCCGACAGCCCGTAGAGATGCATGATCCGATAGTAGGGTGCAATCAGGAAGGATGCGGGGATCGCGTAAGTAACGAGCGCCGCGTTGGTCAGAAGCGAGCCGTTGCTGAGCCGAAGCCGGCTTACCGCGAAGCTCGCCAGTGACCCGATCAGCACGGTGAGAACCATCGTCGACAGACCGATCAGGAGGCTGTTGGCGAATTGGTGCCAGAAATGCTCGAGATACCGCGCTTCTTGCGTCACGACCGCGCGGAAGCCCTCAAGCGATGGCTCGGAGGTCCAGATATTGCCTGCGAACTCGATTTCACCTTCTTCGGGATCGAGCGCGATCAACAGCATGTTGTAAACGGGGAGCAGCGACCAGATCAGAAGGATGATGCCGAGCATGATCGAAGCGGCCTCGGCGACGACCCATCGCAACCGCGAGTGTCGACGCGCCCGACGCTTGGAGGCTGGGGCGATACTCACAGCTGCACCTCGCTCGTCTGAAGCTTGCGCATCAGCACGATTGCCATCGGGATCAGCACCGGCAGGGCCGACAGTGCCGCGGCGACGCCAAGCGCCGGCTTCGCGGCGTCGAAGGCGTAGTGAAATCCAAGCGTCGCCAGCACTTCCGAGGACAAGGCCGGCGCCCCGCCCGAGACAAGATAGACCGTGGTGAAGTCGCCCACCGTCCAAAGCGCGGAGAGAAATGTGCAGATGAGATAAAGGTTCGCCATAAGCGGAACGGTGATGTGGACAAAGCGACGGACGCCGGTGGCCCCGTCAACCGCGGCGGCGTCATAGATATCCCGCGAGATCATCATCCGGCCCGCGAGAAAGATTAGGGTCCAGAACGGCATCCATTTCCAGGTATAGGCGACAATGTTTGATCCGAGAGCGAGCCAGCGGTCATTGAACCAGAGCGGGCCGTCGATGCCGAATAGCGCCGACAACAAGCCATCGACCAAACCTCGCTGGTCGATCAGCATCCAGTGGAAAGAGATGCAGGTTTGTGCCGCCGCGAGCAGCCAAGGCAGGACATAGACAACCAGCAGAGGCTTGATCCACCAGCGGGGACGCAAGAAGAAGCCGGATAGCAGCAGCGCCAGGAACATCTTTAGATTGACGCCAAGGCCGACAAACAGCACGGTATTGACGACCGTCCGCAGGTAGAGCGGATCGGCGATCAGGTCTGCGTAAAGCGCAGGCTCTCTGGCCATCCACAGCGCATAGCCGAAGGGATATAGGACGAAGGCGAAAAACACCGCCACATAGGGTGCGACAAAGGCGATCGCCCACCGGCAATCCGAGCCGCGCAGGTGGCCGCGCCCAGGCGGTCGCCCCTGCGTCTTGAGCGCTGCGGGTGCCGCGACGAGGACCCGTCGCGTGGCACTCATGTCCGCCGAGCTCTGCTCAACCCAGTACCGGCGAATGTCGCTTCCAATCGTTGCGGTCCCCCGGCGGCCACCTGTCAATCCGACCAACGGTCTTGAAGCCGCCGCTCTCGGCCGCGTCAGTAAAGCGCGCGGTCCCGGTGCCGAGACTGATCCAATCCGCGCACGGTGTCCAATCCTCTCGCATTGTGCAACACCGTGAGGTCGAGGTCGGCGTTGGCAAGGTTGGCGTGAGCTAGATTGGCGCCGGCAAGATTCGCATGCGCGAGGTCGGCTCCCGTCAAATCGGCGGCCGCAAGATTGGCCCCCGAAAGATCGGCGAACGGCAGCCGCACCTCGCTCAGATCCGCTTCCGCGAGATCGGCTCCAGCCAGATCGGCGCCCGATAAATCCGTC
>DATJAV010000348.1:0-11057 GCA_035515835.1 Allostellaceae bacterium | reverse complement strand
GAGACCTGGATGCGCGATCCCTACGCCATCTACGCCAAGAAGATCCTGCGGCTGCGCGCGCTCGACCCGATCGATGCCGATCCCGGCGCCGCCGATCGCGGCCGCTTTATCCATGCCGCGCTCGACGCTTTCTTGCGCGATTGCCCCGGCGTGCTCCCCGCGGATGCCGAGGCGCGGCTCATCGCCTTCGGCCGCGCGGCATTCGGCGCCGCGCTCGAGCGGCCGGGGGTGCGCGCCTTCTGGTGGCCGCGCTTCCTGCGCATCGCGCGCTGGTTCGTAGCCCACGAGCGCGCCCGGCGGGGAACCCTTGGCGCCATCGGCAGCGAGCGCTCGGGCCGGCTCGTTCTTGCCGCTCCCGCCGGCGTCTTCACGCTGACCGCGAAGGCCGATCGCATCGATCGACTGACGGCGGGCGGCCTCGCACTCATCGATTACAAGAGCGGGACTGTGCCGACCTCGGGCGACGTCGAGAAAGGCTTTTCGCCACAGCTCCCGCTCGAGGCGGCGATCGCCGAGGCCGGCGGTTTCGCCGGCCTGGCCGCGGAGCCGGTGGTGGCGCTCGAATATTGGCGCCTGAGCGGCGGGGATCCCGCTGGCGAGGTCAGCGCCCCCGCCGAGGACGATCGGGCGCGCGCCGCCCTCATCGCCGAGGCGCGTGCCGGGCTCGTCCGGCTCGTTGCGCATTTCGACCAGCGCCAGACGCCCTACCGTGCCCAGCCCCGACCGGAGAAGGCGCCCCGCCATTCCGAGGTCGCGCATCTCGCGCGGATCAAGGAATGGGCATCGGGCGAGAGCGAATGAGCGCCGATCCCGATCGCCGCCAACGCGAGGCGGTCGCCGTCGATGCCTCGGTCTGGGTCGCCGCCTCGGCCGGCACCGGCAAGACCAAGGTGCTCACCGACCGTGTGCTGGCGTTGCTGCTCGCCGGCAGCGCGCCGCACCGCATTCTCTGCCTCACTTTCACCAAGGCGGCGGCGGCGGAGATGGCGAACCGGCTGAACCAGCGTCTCAGCCTCTGGGCGACCGAGAGTGATGCGGCTCTCGGTCTGGAGGTGGCGCCCCTCATCGACGCGGTCCCCGACGCCGACCAGGTCGCGGCGGCGCGGCGGCTCTTCGCCCGCGTACTCGACGCGCCCGGCGGCTTGCGCATCGCCACGGTGCATGCCTTCTGCCAGTCGCTGCTGCGCCGCTTCCCGATCGAGGCGGGAGTGGCGCCGCATTTCCAGGTGATGGACGAGCGCAGCGCCGACGAGGCGCTTGCCGCGGCACGCGAAGCGGTGCTGTGGGCGGCGCGCGAGGGCGGCGATGCCGATCTCGCCGCGGCGCTGGCGGCGGTGACGCGCCATGTCCCCGAAGCCGGATTTGCCACGCTGATGGGCGAGCTCGCGCTGCATCGCGCCAAGCTGCGCCGCGCCTTGGCCCAAGGCCACGCCGCCTTTCGTGACCGTCTCGCACGCGCGCTTGGCGTCTCGCCCAAGATCGGCGAAGCCGAGATTCTCACCGCTGCTTGCGCGCCGGGGGCGGCCGACGAGAGGGCGCTGGCGGCCGCGGCGGCGCTCATGCAACGGAGCAGCCGGCGCGATCAGGAGGGGGGCGCGCGCATCGCGCGATGGCTCGAGACGCCGGCCGAGCGCGTCGCCGGATTCGATGAGTACTGTGAGGCGTTCTTCACTCAAGACGGGCCGCAGCGCGTCGCGCTCCTCACCAAGCCCCTTGCCCGCGGGGAGCCCGCGGCGGCGGCGGCGCTCGCCGCCGAAGCGCAGCGGCTCGAGGCCGTCATCGCCGCCCGCGCCGGCGCTGCGCTCTTCGCCGCGAGCGCGGCGCTGGTCCGGCTCGGCGAGGCGCTGCTCGACGCCTATGAGCAACACAAGGCGACGCTGGCGCTTCTCGACTATGACGACCTCGTGCTGCGCGCGCGCGATCTGCTGCGCCGGCCCGGCGTGGCACCCTGGGTGCTCTTCAAGCTCGATGGCGGCATCGATCATATCCTCATCGACGAGGCGCAGGACACCAACCCCGAGCAATGGGAGGTGGTCGAGGCGCTGGCCGAGGAGTTCTTCACCGGCGCCGGCGCGCGCGCTTTGACGCGCACCGTCTTTGCCGTCGGCGATGCCAAGCAGTCGATCTACAGCTTCCAGCGCGCCGATCCCGAGGCGTTTACCCGCATGCGCGAGCACTTCGCAGGGCGCGTGACCGCCGCCGAGCAGGATTGGCGCGTCGTCGATCTCGACGTCTCCTTCCGCTCGACCGATGCCGTACTCGCCGCGGTCGATGCCATCTTCGCCCGGCCCGAGGCGAGCGCCGGCGTCGCGCTCGATGGCGCCCTGATCCGGCACCAGCCGTTCCGCGCCGACCATGCCGGCCTGGTCGAGATGTGGCCGCCAGTCGCCCCCGATCCGGCGCCCGAGCCCGAGCCGTGGTCGCTGCCGGTCGAGCAGCATCACGCGCGCCCGCCGCCCGCCCGACTCGCGCGCGTCATCGCCCAAACCCTGCGCCAATGGATCGATCGCGGCGAGCGACTCCCCGCGCGCGACCGGGCGGTGCGGCCGGGCGATGTGATGGTGCTGGTGCGCCGGCGCGGCGCCTTCGTCGGCGAGCTGGTGCGGGCGCTCAAAGAGGCCGATGTGCCGGTGGCGGGCGTCGACCGGCTGATTCTGACCGAGCAGCTTGCGGTCGAGGACATGATCGCGCTCGGCCGTTTTCTATTGTTGCCCGAGGACGACCTCACCTTGGCGACGGTGCTCAAAGGGCCGCTCTTCGGCTTCAACGAGGAGATGCTGTTTGCGCTGGCCTACCCCCGCCGCGGCACGCTCTGGGAGGAGCTCCATCGTCGGGCCGGCGAGGAGCTCGGCTTCGCGGCTGCCGCCAAGACGCTCGGCGAGTTGCTGGCGCGCGCCGACTTCGTGCCGCCTTACGAGCTCTTCGCCGAAGTGCTGGGCGCACGCGGCGGGCGCAAGGCGGCGCTGGCGCGGCTCGGTCCGGAGGCGGCAGACCCGCTCGACGAGTTCCTGTCGCTGGCGCTTGCTTACGAGCGCGTGCACGAGCCCTCGCTCGAGCGCTTTCTCTACTGGCTCGCCGCGGGCGAGACCGAGGTGAAGCGCGATCTCGACCAGCGCGGCCGCGACGAGGTCCGCGTCCTCACCGTGCATGGCGCCAAGGGCTTGCAGGCGCCGATCGTCTTCCTGCCGGATACGCTGCAGCTGCCCGACCAGCCGGCGAAGCTGCTCTGGACGGAGAGCGGCCTGCCGCTCTGGCGCGCCCACGCCCGATGCGGAGCGCCCGCCGCCGCCACGGCGCTCGCCGAGCGGCAACGGCGCGAGGCAGCCGAGTACCGGCGCTTGCTCTACGTGGCGCTGACCCGGGCTGAGGATCGGCTCTATCTCTGTGGCTGGGAGACGCGGCGGAAGCCCGGCGATGGGTGCTGGTATCGCCTGGCGGAGGCGGGCCTCGCCGAAGCGCCGGGCGCGGTGCCCGTCGACTTCGACTTCACCGCCGTCGCCGGCGCCGATGGCTGGCGCGGGCGCGGCTGGCGCATCGAGACGCCACAGCGCCGCGCGCCCGATCTCGGCGAGCGCTTGCCGCGGCGCCTCGATCGGGACGACGCTTTACCCGACTGGGCGGGCGCACCGCCGCCGCCCGAGCCCTCGCCGCCCCGGCCGCTGGCGCCGTCGCGGCCCAGCGAGGCCGATCCGGCTGCCCGCTCGCCGCTCGGGGCTGACGCCGGCGCGGGTCTGCTGCGCGGCCGGCTGGTGCACCGGCTGCTGCAGCGCTTGCCGCCGTTGCCACCAGAAGCGCGGCTCGCCGCGGCGCGACGCTTTCTGGCGCTTCCCGTGCACGGCCTCGCCGCCACCGAGCAGGAGGCGCTCGCGGCCGAAACCATGGCGGTGCTCGATCATGCCGATTTCGCGCCGCTCTTCGGCCCGTCCTCGCAAGCCGAGGTGCCGGTGGTGGCGCTGCTTGGTGGCCGTGCGCTCGCCGGCCAGATCGACCGACTGGTGGTCGGCGACCGCGACGTGCTCATCGTCGATTACAAAACGCTGCGGCCGCCGCCGACCCGCGAGCAAGACGTGCCCCCGCCATATCTCGCGCAGCTCGCCGCCTACCGCGCCGCCATCGCCGCGATCTACCCCAGTCGCGCCGTGCGTTGCGCGCTGCTTTGGACGGAGGGACCCCGCCTCATGCCGGTGAGCGGCGCGCTCCTCGATCGCCATGTCCCGCGCGACTGAGAGGCAATTATCCGCTTGCCACGTCAACGCCGTCCGAGTGGAATGCGCCAACAACCGAGAGGGGAGACACCTGATGGCGACGCCGATCATCTATGGCACCGATTTCAGCACTTATGTGCGAACCACGCGGATGACCTTCGAGGAGAAGCCGGCGCAGTATCAGCTCGTCGATGTCAGCGTCATTCGCGGCGAGCAGAAACAGGCGGCGCATCTCGCGCGCAATCCCTTCGGCACCGTGCCCGCCTTCGAGCATGACGGGATGCAGATCTACGAGACCGGCGCCATCATCCGCTATGTCGACCAGATCTATCCCGGCGCCAAGCTCACCCCCGAGGATCCGCGCGAGCGCGCGCGGATGAACCAGGCAATCAGCATCATCGACTATCACGGCTACGGCACGCTGATCGGCAAGATCGCCGTCGAGCGTCTTTTCACTGTCATTCTCAACCGTCCGACCGACGAGGCGACGGTGAAGGCGGCGCTGCCCAAGGCCGAGCTTTGCCTCAAGGAATGGGAGCGCGTTCGCGGCGGTGACAAGTTCCTCGCCGGCAATCAGGTAAGCCTCGCCGACCTCTACCTTTTCCCGATCGTGGCCTATCTGATGATGACGCCGGAAAAGTCGCTGATCGAGGCCCGCAAGGGGATCATGGCGTGGTGGGAGGCAATGGGTCAGCGCTCCAGCGTCAAGAACACCCAGCCGAATTTCTGAGGCGCCCTCGGCCTCCTTCCCCGCCGGGCTGCCTTGCGGCGCCGGCGGGGAGGGCGCGTCTTGACGCAGAAATTGGCGTCCCCATACTCTCCGGCAACCGCCGATTCAGGAGACTTCCATGAGCACGACCAAGGTAACGGACGCCTCTTTCGACGCCGATGTGCTGCGCGCTCCGGGGCCTGTGCTGGTCGATTTCTGGGCGGAATGGTGCAGCCCGTGCAAGCAGATCGCGCCTTATCTCGAAGAGATCGCGGGTACTCTCCAGGGCAAGGTCACCATCGCCAAGATCAACATCGACGAGAATCCGCGGACGCCGAGCAAGTACGGCGTGACCAACATTCCGACCTTGCTGCTCTTCAAGAACGGACAGGTTGCAGCCACCAAGATCGGCTCGCTGCCCAAGAACCGCTTGGCGGAATGGGTTGAATCAGTGCTCTGACCACGGCCGGCGGCCGCGCTTTTCGAGTGCGTCTGCTAACGCTTTATCAACCGTCCCTGCCTATTATTCCTCATCTCCTGGATGGGGTGGGGCCGCATGGCGAAGATATTGGTCATCGACGATGACGTGATCGTGCGCGAAACGATCGTGCAGATCCTCGAGGATGGCGGCCACCAAGTGGTGAGCGCCGAGGACGGCAAGCGCGGCATGGCCGCCTTCCGCAGCGAGCGCCCGGACCTCATCATCACCGACATCATCATGCCCGAGCAGGAGGGCATCCAGACCATCACCGAGATCCGCGGCGTCCAGCCCAATGCCAAGATCATCGCCATCTCGGGCGGCGGCCGCATCGGCAACACCGATTTCTTGAAGATCGCTCGCCACTTGGGTGCCTTCGACGCGATCGCCAAGCCCTTCGACCCCGACGATCTCCTCAATCGCGTCGGGCGCTGCCTCAACGGTCACTGAGGCCGACGCCTGAGCGCCAGGGAAGCCTTCGACCATGGCGCGTCCCTCTGGCACCGCGGCCCAGCGGGGCATCTTCTACAACTTGCGGCGAAATATCGCCGCCATGCTGGACCCCGAGCAATCTGCAAAACCGGCACGGGCGGTACGCCGCGAGCGCACCCCTGGTCCCATGCTCGCGCCGCTTGCGGCGCGAGACGACGATGATTTCGAGACGCGACTGCGCGGCCTGCTCTCCGAGAACAGCGAAGGGGCGCTCCTCGCCGGACGGGTCAATGTCATTGGGCTGAAGAAGGTCAAGGAGCGTTTCGGCGCGGAATGGGACCGCTTCGCCGTTCGGGCCGACCGCATTGCGCGCAATACCATTGAGCGTCACCTGACGGCCGGCGACATTTATACCAGCACGCTGGGTTTCGCCTACATCATGGTCTTCGCGCAGTTGTCGCCGGATCAGGCCAAGGTGAAATGCCGCCTCATTGGCGATGAGATCGCGAAGTCGCTGCTCGGCGAAGGCGACGGCGCCCTGATCGAGGTCAAGACGGCCGTGGCGCAGATCGACGGTAAGATCGCCTTCCAGGACGTCTTGCTGAAGGAGGTGCTGGCGACCTCGCTGGGCGATGACAAGGACCTCGAGCTTGTCGACGAGCCGGCGCCTCGGCGGCCGGTTCAGGCGCCGGATGGGCAATGGGAGCCTATCCCGGCGCCGGCGCGCAAGCAGAATGTGCGCGGTGCTCAGGCCGATCTCCTCGACGATCTCCGCTTCGTCTATCGCCCCATGTGGGATCAATCCCGCAGCGTCGTCTCGGCCTATTACTGCGTGGCCCAGGTGCCTTTGGCGGATGTCGGCGATGCGCGGGGCGACGCGGAAACGATGACTGGCGATGGCGGCGAGCGTCCGAGGCTTGACGTCCTGACGCAGCAACGCGTCATCGCCGATCTCGACGATCTCGCCCGCGCCAGCCGCAAGCTCTTCATCGTGCTGCCGGTGCATTTCGAGACGCTGAGCGCGATGGCGAGGCGACGCGAGTATCTCCGCGTTCTGCGCGAGCAGACGAACGCGGAAATGCGCAAGTTGCTGGTGGTTGAGGTCGTCGGCGTGCCCCAGGGTGTGCCGCAAACGCGCCTCACCGACCTGGTTGGACCGCTGAAGCCTTTGTGCCGCAGCGTGGTGTTGCGCCTTCCTCTCGAATCTGCCGATTTCAGCAACATCAAGGGCTCCGGTGCCGAAGCCATCGGTGCCGATGTTGCCGGCCGCGCGGACGCGGAATTCGTGCTGATGCAGCACATGAACCGCTTCGCCCGCGCCACGGCGAAGGCCGAGTTTCCCTGCTACATCCATGGGCTGCGCTCGATCAGTTTGGTCGCGGGCGCGCTCGGCGCCGGCTTCGGTTATATCGACGGCGATGCCGTCGCGAGCCCGGTCGCGCATCCGCGCGGCGTCGTCGAATTCCGTCTGGCCGATCTCTATCGCAGCTTCATCAAGAGCTGACGGGACGCGTTAGGCTAGGCTAGGCTTAGGCTAGGCTAGCGCGCGAGGCAGCTTTTGACGCAGGCGATCAGCTCGTCCGGATCGAAGGGCTTGGCGATGACCTCCCAGGCGCCGAGGCGTCGGGCGATGTCGAGAAAATCATGCTGTCCGGCGCGTCCTCCGGCGGAAACGGCGAGGATGGGCGCCGCCGGCCGCAGGCGACGGATCTCGCGAATGGTCTGCAGCCCTTCGGTCACGGGCATGACGATGTCGGTGATCACCAGATCCGGCACGCGGTTGCGGAAAGCCGCCAGACCCTGCCGGCCGTCGCCGGCCTCGACGACCTCGTAGCCCTCGCTCTCGAGCGCGATCTTGATCGTCTCGCGCACGTCGGCGTCGTCATCGATGACGAGAATGCGCTGGGTCATTCGGCTGCGGCCTCGGCCGGAGCTGCCGCGCTCGCTTCCGTCATGGTCGGCAAGTAGATATCAAAGCGCGTGCCTTCGCCGCTGCGGCTCATCACATCAACGCGCCCGCCATGCTGGACGACGATGCCGTGTACCACCGAAAGGCCGAGGCCGGTGCCTTCGCCGACCGCCTTGGTGGTGAAGAACGGCTCGAAAATGCGTTGCCGCGTCGCCTCGTCCATGCCGCAGCCGCTGTCCTCGACCGAGAGAAGGACGCCGGCGGCGTCACGGCGGAGCGCCACCGTTATGGTGCCCATGGCCGCGCCGATCGCCTGCGAAGCGTTGACCACCAGATTGATCACCACCTGATGGAGCTGTCCCGGATCGCCCAGCACGGGGGGCGCGTTCTCGATCGCCTCGACGATGCGGATGGTAGCGGGGAGGCTCGCGCGCACCATGGCGAGCGCATCGCGGAGCAATCGCGGGAGGTCAACTTCCGCGCGGGTCGGCGCCTCCTTGCGGCTGAAGGCGAGAATCTGCCGCACCAAGTCGCGGGCGCGCTCGCCGGCGCGCTGAATGGTGGCGAGATTGGCGCGTTCGCGGCTCTCCGGGGGCAGGTGGCGCATCGTCAGCTTGGAGAGGCCGATGACCGGCACCAGCGTATTGTTGAGATCATGCGCGATGCCGCCGGCGAGCGTGCCCAGCGCCTCGAGCTTTTGCGCATGGAGCAATTGGCGCTCGAGGTCGCGCTGGCGCTGCTCGGCATCGCGCAGCTCGGTCACATCCTTGACGGTGATGAAAAGCCGCGCGGGCTTGCCGGTCTCGTCGCAGGTCAGCTCCGCCTCGCGGCGCAGCATGCGGACCGACCCGTCGGGACGGAGGATGCGGTACTCCAGCGGCTCGGGCTTGACGCCGCGCCGCGTGTCGGCCGCCGCCGCCCGGACCCGCTCGCGGTCCTCCGGATGAACGAGATTGATGAAATTCTGCGTCGTTGGCGCGAAGCTTCGAGGATCGACCCCGAAGAGGCGATAGGTCTCGTCGGTGCATTCGACCTCGTCGGTCTTGAGGTCGCGCTCGATGCTGCCCATGCCGCCCACGCGCTGCGCGCGTAGCAGGTGCTGCTGGCTGCGCCGCAAGTGGCGATCGCTCTCGATCAGCTCGCGGCCGGCGTCGCCGAGCGTGCCGGCGATGCGGTTGAGCTCGCTGACGCTCGAGGTGATCTCGGGCACCGGCTGGTGGCGGCCCAGCGCGCGGGCGGCCTCGGCGAGGGCCGTCATCTTGATCGAGAGATAGCGGGCAATCGCAAAAGCCGCGCCGACGGCGGCCAGCAGCGCGGCGAGCCCGAGCTCGCCGAACTGGCGAAGCGAGCTCCACAGCGGGCCGTCCAAGGTGGCTTGCGGCACCGAGACGACGGCGCGCCATCCCGAGAGCGGCGAGCGCACCACCGCCATGTAGACCGGTTTTTTCTCGATGTTGGTGATGTGGAGGAAAATCTCGGTTCCGAGAAAGTCTCGCACCTCAGGGCTTGCGGCACGTCCGACAATATCGCCCGGCCGTCGCTGGCGGGCGAAAATGACGCCGCTGCGGTCGACGGCGGCCACGATCCACGTGTCGGGAAAGCCCTGCTGCGCCAAGAGGTCGCTGATGAGCTGTGCCGGAAAGCCCATCACCAGCACGTAACGAACCTTGCCGTCCTGGCGAAGCGGCAGGTAGAGATCGAGCTCCGGCTGATCGTCATCCTCGGTGCCCGGCAGCAACCCGGAAATGCGCATCTCGCCGGTCGCGACCGCTTGGCGGAAATCCTCCTGGGCGCCGATGGTGGGCAAATCGCTGCCGAGGGGATGGGCCGTGTTGAAGAGCTGTTTCCCGGCGGTGTCGGCGAGCAGGATCGAGCCTTGATATTGGCGCGCCACCATGCGGCAGTGCTCGTAATAGTCGAAGAGCCGGCCGATATCGCTCGGAAAGGAGTTGGCGAGAAGTTCGAGGATGCGTCTGCTGTCGCGCAGCTGCTGGTCGATCGACATCGAGACGGCGCGCGCGGTCCCCATCATCGCCGCTTCTCTCACGTCGGATTCGGCTTGTCCCAAGCGCAGGATGCTGAATACGGCGAGTCCGCTGAGCGGCACGGCCGAGGCCAGCATGAGCGCCAGCGCGTGGGCGCGGAAGCTCCACTGCCAGCGACGTCCGCTGCGCTCCCGCTTGGCCATGACCGAGACGGACTCCTCGCCCGTGGTGAATGAAGCGGGCGCTGGACTAGCCAGCGGCCCTCGACGCGCCTTGATCGGCAGAAAAAAAAGACGGTAGGAGCCGCCGGTAAAGATTGCGTTTAAGGGGATACGACAACCAAAGCGGGACCGGCGCTTTGGTTAGGCCGCCGTGCGATCGGCCTCTTCGGCGGCCGCGGGAAGATAGACGTCGAAAACGGTGCCCTCGCCGAGCCGACTGTCGACGGCCATGCGCCCGCCATGCTGGGCGACGATGCCATGGACCACCGAAAGACCGAGACCGGTGCCTTCGCCCACGGGCTTGGTGGTGAAGAATGGCTCGAAAATGCGACGCATGGTGGCTTCTTCCATGCCGCAGCCGGTATCGCGCACCGTGAGGCGCACCGCCGGCCGTCGCGGTCCGTCGGCGGTCTCGGCAAGCCGCATGGCGGGATCGAGGGCGAGGCGGACGGTAATGGTGCCCATCGCAGCGCCGATCGCTTGCGCGGCGTTGACGACGAGGTTGATGACGATCTGGTGCAGCTGCGAGGGATCGCCAGCGACGGGCGGCACGTCCTCGATCGCCTCCTCAAAGGTGATGGTCGACTGGATGCTGGCTCGGACCATCCGGAGCGACTCGCGAAGCAGCGCGGCGAGATCGACGAGCTGCCGCGTCGGCACCTCCTTGCGGCTGAAGGCGAGGATCTGGCGGACGAGGTCGCGGGCGCGCTCGCCGGCGCGCAGCACGGTTGCCATGTTCGAATAGTCGCGGCTGTCCTCCGGCAGGCGCTTCATCGCCAGCTTGGCGAGCGCCACCACCGGCACTAGCGTGTTGTTGAGGTCGTGCGCCACGCCGCCCGCCAGCGTGCCTAGCGCCTCGAGGCGCTGCGAGTGCTGCAGCTGCGCCTCGAGCGCGCGGCGCTGGTCCTCCGCCAGCTTGGCGGCGGTGACGTCGCGCACGGTGCCGAACAGACCCACGATGGCACCGCTGCCGTCACGGATGGGGTCGGCGTCCATGAAGTGGTGGCGCAGCTCACCGTCGGCGCGGACGACGCGATAGCCGAGGCTCGGGATGTCGTGGCCGTCGCGCAAGCCGGCGCGCCAGGCAACGAATCGCTCGCGATCCTCGGGATGAATGA
>DATJAV010000347.1:0-5166 GCA_035515835.1 Allostellaceae bacterium | reverse complement strand
AACCACGCGCTGGTGGTGCAAAGGCCGCACGACAACACTGCAGCGCGCATCTTCAAGCAGCCGGCGAAACTTTCGGACGAGCTTGCCGCCAAGATCGCCGCGGGCGCCCGACCGGTCGGCAAGGACGACGTCATCGTCGTTTATAAAGGCCAGCTCTATATCCTCCCCGACAGGAAAATCGGCGAGCACATGGCAACGCATATGGTGATGGGCGCGGCCGGCGCGCCAAATCACGGCGAATAGCCGCGTCGGCCGCGCCGCGACCGGTTCGCGGCGCTACTCCGCCGCCGGCGCGAAGCGGGTGTCGACGAAGAGCTCGGGCTGACGGGGCGCCGGCGCTGGTGGCGGCGACCAGTGGTCGGATTGATAGACATAGGCGGGGGGACCGTCGGGGATGAACGTCCCGCCGGTGCCGACATCGCGCGGCGGCGGCACCCAGCGCAAGCAGAACCCGTTTTTGTGGTCCATGCCGAGGAAATCGCGGAAGCGCACGAAGCCATAGACCCAGAGCGTCGCGGCGCCGGTGAGGAGCTGCTGCACCTGGCTTTCGGCGAGGTCGCCGAGGCGTCGCGGCGCGCTGGCATCGGCCGAGGCCCCGCTCTCCACCGCCTCCACCAGCGGCAAGGTCTCGCCGGCGTTGTAGGTGGGCTCGGGCGGCAGCGTCGGCGTCATCCGCACCTCGATGCAACGCTCGACGATGAACGCGCTGGTGCGGCCGAAATTGGTGAAGCCGAGCTCGACCGAGGGCGCTTTCAGCGCCTGGCGCACGCTCTGGTCGGCATAGACGAGGGCGACGCGGCCGAGCTCGAGACGCGGCAGCTCGACGCCGACCAGCGCGCGCGCCTGGAGCGCCGCCGCATCGGCCGATTTCTTCGCGGCGTCGGCGGCATCGCGGGCAATCGCGGTCGATTGGCGGAGGTCGCGCGCCAGCTCGCGCGTGAGGTCGGTGAGCGCTGCCGTGGTTTTGCGCAGGCGGAACATGATGACGAGCAGCAAGCCGTTGAACAGCACCAGCAGCGGCGGCAGCCAATCATGCGCCCGGGCGAAGTCCCAGCTGTCCGCGAGCCACGCGCCACCGGTGGCCAGCGATTGGTCGACCCGGTCCTGCCATGGCGATGACGCGGCCGGGGGGCTCGCCGCCGCGGGCGGACTCGCCGCATCCGGCGATTGCGCCCGGAGCGGTATGGCCAACGCCAGTGCGATGAGCAAAAAAAGACCCAACGGCAGACGCATCGCCGCTCCCATTCTGGTGGCGCCCGGGCGAGCATGCGGGGCGGCGCCGCGGCGGCGCAATAGCCTATTCGTGTTATTTTTGGCCCGCCGGCCACCCTCGTGCTTTTGTTGCGTGGCTGCGGCGAAATGTTATCGCGGGGTTAATTGGCCCACGCGCCAATGATAGGGTATAGTTTGGGAGCCAGCTGATGAACCGTCCGACGCCCGTGCCCGTACCCATGCCACCGCGCCCCGAGACCCCGCCCGCGACCAAGCCCGACGCCAATGCCCGCATGCTCATTGTCGGGCGCGAGATCGTCGTCTCAGGTGAAATCAACTCCTGCGATTGCCTCATCGTCGAGGGCACGGTGAAGGCGAATATCGCCTGCAACGAGCTGCGCATCGCCAAGGGCGGCGTCTTCGTCGGCTCCGCCACCGTCGCCGACGCCGAAATCCTCGGCCGCTTCGAGGGCGAGCTCAAGATCTCGCGTCACCTGAAGCTGCGCACCGGCGGCAAAGTCCACGCCACCGTGCGCTACAAGGAGATCGAAATCGAGCGCGGCGGCGAGATCTCGGGCGACATCCAGGCGCTCGACCTCGCGGCGATGGCACCGGCGCGGTTGTCGAGCGCATAACGAGTGCGGTTGTAGGTTAGGGCGCGGCTCTCCTTCCGTCATGGCCGCGCTTGTCGCGGCTACCCATGTTTTTGCTGCCACCAAAGACCTGAATGGCCGGGACTGGCCTTTGGCCGGCGACGCCTCACGCCGCCGCATTTGACCGCGCGGCGGAACGGACTTAGCCTTTTGCGAAAGCAGGCGAGGAGGCGGGCCATGAGCAAGGCACGTGACCGTGACGAGCTGACCCGGGTCGGTCCCGGCACCGTGATGGGTGAGTTCATGCGGCAATACTGGATCCCGGCCGCGCTCGGCAGCGAGCTCAAGGCCGACGGCGATCCGATGCGGCTTTTGCTGCTGGGCGAGAAGCTCCTCGCCTTTCGCGACAGCGCCGGGCGGGTCGGCGTCATGGACCAGCGCTGCCCCCATCGCTGCGCCTCGCTCTTCCTCGGACGCAACGAGGAGAACGGGCTGCGCTGCGTCTATCACGGCTGGAAGTTCGATACGACGGGCGCCTGCGTCGACATGCCGAGCGTGCCGCCGGAGCAGGACTTCAAGCATAAGGTCCGGGCCAAGGCCTATCCCACCGCCGAGCGCAACGGCATCATCTGGGTCTATATGGGCCAGCGCCAGCAAGTGCCGCCCCTGCCGGCGATCGAGGCGTCGCTCTTGCCCCAATCCGACATGACGCAGCAGCTGGTGCAGCGCCGCTGCAACTGGCTGCAGGCGCTCGAAGGCGATATCGATACCTCGCACTTCGGCTTCCTGCATATGGGAAGCGTCGAGGCCGACGAGCTCAATCCCGAGGACGTGCTGCGCTACACGATCATGAACCGAGCGCCCGACTATCATGTCGACGACGCGCCTTGGGGCACGACCTATGCCGCCTTCCGGCCGGCCGATCCCGGGCAGATCTATTGGCGCGTCGCCAATTTCCTGTTCCCGTTCTGGACGCAGACGCCGGCGGGCGCGTTTCCCACCCATGTCGGCGCGCGCGCCTGGGTCCCAATGGATGACGAGCATACGATGTTCGTGCATCTCCACTGGAAGGCGGCGTCGCCTTCGCTGCCGATGGCGCGGGCCGACGGCACGCTGCCGCTGCATCTCTCGCGGTTCAACGACTACCTGCCGAACGATACCGGCTGGTACGGGCGCTGGCGGCTCCGCGCAAATCCCGATAATGACTGGGAGATCGACCGCGCGGCGCAGCGCGACGGCCGGAGCTACACCGGCATCGGCAACATCCATCTCCAGGACCAGGCCATCACCGAGAGCATGGGCGGCATCGCCGATCACGAGTGGGAGCATTTGGGCCCCTCCGACCGGATGATCACGCGGACGCGGCGCCGCCTGCTGCAAGCGGCGCGCGCCTGGCAGGCGGATGGCGCCGTGCCGCCAGGGGTCGACGACCCGCTGCTTTATCTGCAGGCGCGCAGCGGCTTCTTCCTGAGCGAGGAAGGGCTCGACTGGCGCGAGGCCTGGCAGCGGCAAGTGGCGGCCGCGGCGCGGCCGGTGGGGCTGCCGCAAGCGGCGGAGTAGTGCCGCCGCGGCGGATATCTCCCCTCGTGAAAACGCATGGGACGGGCGCTTCCGCGGGCGCGCGCCGCGAGGCATGCTGCCGGCAGAGAAGACAACCCTCTGATGGAAGGGACTACGCCCATGGCCTTTGCCTTTCACGAAGCGGCGGTACCGCCCGTATTGCAGATCCTGACCAGCCTCTCCGCCATTCTCGACAAAGCGGCACGGCATTGCGAGGCGCGCAAGATCGATCCCGCGGTGCTGCTCAATTTCCGTCTCGCGCCCGACATGTTCCCGCTGACGCGGCAGATCCAGATCATGACCGACCAGGCCAAGGGCATGGCGGCGCGGCTCGCCGGCGTCGAGGCGCCGGCCTATGCCGACAACGAGGCGAGCTTCGCCGATTTGCAGGCGCGGATCGCCCGGACCATCGATTTCGTCAAGAGCTGCAAGACCGCCGACATCGACGCCGGGGCCACGCGCGAGGTCGTCATCAAGGCGGGCGGCAACGAGTACAAATTCAGCGGCAGCCGGTATCTGACGAGCTGGGTCTTCCCCAATTTCTATTTCCACGCCACGACCGCGTACGACATCTTGCGGCATTGCGGCGTCGAGCTCGGGAAGCGGGATTTTCTCGGCGCGGCGTGAGGTCGAACGAGAGCGCTCTCCCCGCCCTCAGGGCGGAGAGGGAGGCTCACAGGATGATCGGCGCCAGGCCGAAGAGCCACTGATGCAGATATAGGAGGGCGGCCCACAGAGCCACCCCGACCAGCGGCGTCAGCCAGCCGATCTCGCCGGCGACGAAGTGATTGCGCCCCTGGGCGATGGCGGCAAAGGGCAGGATCGACGTGGCGGCCGCCAGCGGCTGCCACGCCTGCGGATCGCGATGGGCGAGCTTTGCGTCGATCGACGGCATGCCGGCGAGCGCGGTGACGAGGAAAGTACCGAAGAAGACAAGCGCCGCGCTGTCGCCGTTGCCGAGAATGTGGACCGCGGCCCAGAGCGCGAAAGACCACAGCATCGGATGCCGTGTGATGCGCTGAATGCCGCGCACCGGCGCCGGGCTCGCGGTCTCGCCGCCGACCATGGTGGGATTGCGCCCGCTCACCGATGCGACCAAGAGCACGAGGGCCGGGAGCATCGCCAGCGTCAGCACCCAGCGCAGCCAAAGGGGCGCATACCACAACGCCGTCGTCGGCGCGGCGCGGAAGGCCCACACCAGGAATCCGATCGCAGCGATGGTCAGCACCGAGAACAGCGAGCGAAACAGTCCCTCGCCGGTGCGCGACGCGATCGCGCCCCGCAGACGCGTCCCGGCGACGCCGAAATGTATGCCGAGCCAGACCAGCGCCGCGACAATGAGCAAGGCCATGGTTCCTCCGCCGACAAACATTCGCAGAAAGGAAGAAAGTTCATCAGCCCGCGCGCGGGTCGGGCGCCTTGAGGCCCATCACGGTTTTCGGCGGGTAGCGCTTGAAGGTGCCGAGATGGGCGCGGATGCCGTGTTGGAAAGCTTCGACATAGGCGAGCTTCCGCGTCATGTAGTTGTGGGTTTCCTTGGGATCAAGATAGAGGTTGTAGAAGCGCGCATAGGCGAAGCGCTGCAGCACGCCGGTGAAGCCGCCGGGGCCGGCGGCGCCGGCGTCGTCGTCGCTGGTCGCGGTCAGCAGCATCTTGTATTCGCCGCAGCGCAGCCCGGAGAAATTCGTGCCGAGCCAGTAGTGGTGATATTTGCGGTTCGAGAGGCCGTCGGGCGCGAGCAGGAAGGACGACTGGTCGATGCCGTCGATGTAGCGGTCCTCGGGAAGGCGCTTGAGCTCGC
>DATJAV010000346.1:0-7373 GCA_035515835.1 Allostellaceae bacterium | reverse complement strand
AGATCCGGCCGGCGGCGGCGCGCCTCGTCGGCGAGCTGGCGGCCATTGAAGCCGCCGGGGAGGCCGACATCGGTGAAGAGCAGCCGGATCAGGGGCTCGCTGTCGAGCGCCGCCAACGCGGCGGCGCCTTCCGGCGCCTCGACCACACGATATCCCAAGTCGCGCAGAATGTCGGCGCTATAGCTGCGCACGTCGTCGTCGTCCTCGACGACGAGGATGGTCTCGCCTGCGGTGGGCGCGGTCTCCGGCTTCGCCTCGCCCGGCGCGTCGGCGGGCTGCTCGCCGGAGAGGAGCCGTGGCAGGTAGAGCTTGACGGTCGTGCCCTCGTTGGGCTCGCTGTAGATCTTCACATGCCCGCCGGATTGCTTGACGAAACCATAGACCTGCGGCAGGCCGAGGCCGGTGCCTTGCCCGACTTCCTTGGTGGTGAAGAAAGGCTCGAACGCCTTCTCGACCACGTCGCGCGTCATGCCGACGCCGGTGTCGGAGACCGCCATCAGCACGTATTGGCCGCTCACCACACCTTCATGGAGCGCGGCATAGGCTTCGTCGAGAAAGGCGTTTGCCGTCTCGATGGTGAGCTTGCCGCCTTGCGGCATGGCATCGCGCGCATTGACCGCGAGATTGAGCAGCGCGTTCTCGAGTTGGTTGGGATCGGCAAGCGTCTGCCAGAGGCCGCCGGCCTGCACCGTCTCGATGACGATGGTCTCGCCGAGCGAGCGGCGCAGCAGGTCGGACATGGTGCCCACGAGCTTGTTGACGTCGACCGGGCGCGGTTCCAAGGGCTGGCGCCGCGCGAAGGCGAGGAGGCGATGCGTGAGCGTCGCGGCGCGGCTCGCGGCGCGCATGATCGCTTGCGCCATGCGCTGCGGCTCGGGACGGTCCGGCAGGTGGCGCTGCAGGTTGTCGAGGTTGCCCATGATCACCGTGAGCAGATTGTTGAAATCGTGGGCGACGCCGCCGGTCAGCTGGCCCACCGCCTCCATCTTCTGCGATTGCCGCAGCTGCTCCTCGATCTGGCGCCGCTCGGTGATGTCGCGCAGAAAGGCGAAGCCGCCGATGATGGTGCGGTCGGGCCCATAGAGCGGTGCGAAATCGATATCGTAATAGCCGCTCCGGCCGGACTCTGCGTATCGGTAGGGACGGTCGCGCAACGTGGTGTGGCGGCCTTCCATCGTCGCGCGCCACGCGGCCTCGATCGCCGTGCCTTTGAGATCGGGGCGGCGCTCGAAGAGATGCTGCCCCAAGAGCTTCGCGCGCGGCACGCCGGAGGTCGCCTCCATCGCCGGGTTCCAGACGATGTAGCGGAGGTTGCTGTCGAGGCCGATGATGCCTTCGGTGCCGCTCTCGATGAGGAGCTCCGAGAGCTGGCGCTCGCGCCGCGCCGCGGCCTCGGCCCGCTTCCTCGCCGTAATGTCGATGGTGGTCGTGATGGTGCGCAGGAAATTGCCCTCGGCATCGAGCTCGAGATGGGCTGAGACCAGGGCGTCAAAGGTTTCGCCCGATTTCTTGACGAAGCGGCGTTCGACGTCGTGCAACTCGCCGCGGCGCAGCATCTCCTGCCAGCGCTCCTCATGCTGCGACTGGCCGTCGCCCGGCGCATGGAACTCGCTGATCGGACGGCCCAGAACTTCCTCGCGGCTGTAGCCGAAGAGCTTCAGCCAATGCTCGTTTACGTCGACGAGAGAGCGTCGCGCATCGAGCGCATGCATCGGCACCGGCGCCTTCCAGAACAGCGAGCGCTGCTTCTCCTCGCTGATGCGCAGCCGCTGGTTGACCTCGGCGAAGTCGCGCGTGCGCTCGGCGACCCGGCGCTCGAGCTCGTCGTTGACGCGGCGCAGGGTCTCCTGCGCTTGGCGCATGTCGTCGATGTCGACGGCGGTACCGAGCCAGGCGATCGTCTTGCCGTCGCGCCGCAAGGGCGCGTTGCGGATGATGTGCCAGCGATAGGCGCCATCGCCGCGACGGATGCGCGCCTCGACCGAATATTCGCGGTCATGAGCGACGCCCTCGTTGCGTGCGGCGGTCAGCGCGGGCTGGTCGTCGGGATGCTGGAGTGCGGTGCGCTCGGCCGTACCGGTGCCGACGGGATGCCCGACATACTCGATAAAACGCTTGTTGTAGTACTCGGCGACGCCGTCGGTGCCGATGACGAAGGCGATCTGCGGCATCGCCTCGAGCATGGTGCGAAAGCGCTCCTGGCTTTCGCCGAGCGCCAGCTCGCGCCGCTTCTGCTCGGTGATGTCGAGCGTGACGCCGATCATGCGCGAGGGGCGGCCGTCGGCGTCGAAGAGGGTGCGGCCGCGGGCCGAGACCCAACGCTCGGTGCCATCGCGGTCGAGGACGCGATAGTCGACGTTGTAGGTGCCGCCGGTCGCCGGGTCATGCGAGCGGCGGTAGGCGGCAGCGAGCCGCTCGCGGTCCTCGGGATGAGTGGCCGCGAGCAGCGCCTCGTAGCTGGCGTCGACCTCGGGAGGGACGCCCATGACGCGCTTCACCTGCTCGCTCCAGACGCGCGTGCCGCGCACGACATCGAACTCCCAGGCGCCGAAGCCCGCCGCCTCCATGGCGACATGGAGGCGGTCGCTGCTGCGCCGGAGCGCCTCTTCCGCCGCTTTGCGCTCGGTGATATCGCGGAAATAGACGCCGGTCAGGCCACCCGCCATCGGCGCGACGCGAACCAGGAACCAGCGCTTCGCCACTGGCGAGAGGGTTTCGTATTCGCTCGGCGCGCCGCCCATAACTGCTTGGCGCAGGCGCCGCTCGACCTCGCTGCCGACCAGCAGCGGGAACCGCTCCCAAAGTACGCGGCCCAACACGGTCTCGCGCTCGACCCCCCAGAGGGCGCAGGCGCTGCGGTTGGCATAGACCACCCGCCAGTCGCGGTCGAGGGCATGGAAGCCGTCGAGCATGCTCTCGAGCGCATCCTCCGCGAGCGCCGAGAAGCCGAGCTCGGGCGGTTGGTGCCGCGCGGATGGAGGGTCCTGAGGCTTGGCCATGCGCTCCCGGCAAAAGAAAATTGTCGCCCAGCAGACACTGCCTGCCAAGTCTTAGCTTCCACCCTACCTTGGATAGGGGAATGGTAAAAAATATCCTGCGATTTCTGGGGTCAAGAGCGCGGTTAGATTGCGCTCACTCCACGACGATCTCGCCGATCATCCCCGCCCAGTCATGATCGGCGCACCGCAGCGGATACCGGCCGGGCTTGGTCGCGCGAAAGAGCAGCTCGCGCCTCGTGCCGGGCTTTACATCGATCTCGCTGCCGTCCGCGGTCACCACGCCGGGATCGGTGATAGAGACCGCGCTGAGAAAGGCCGGAGCCGTGAATTCATGCAGCTCGTGGCCGCGGTTGACCAGCACGAGACGATAGGCGCGGCCGACGCGGAACACCAATTTGGCGGGAATGAAGCGATACTCCGTCAGCACGACGGTGACGGTTTGGCGCTTTTGGGCCCGCGCGGGCGTCGCCAATGCCGCCGCCACCAGGGCAACGCACAGGGCGCGTCGCCCCAGCGGCTTCACCAAAGGGGCGAGGGGAGCGAAACCCGCCCCCCTCGCGTCGTGGCTCACGGCGTGATCTGGCCGCGAATCTCGCCGCCCTTGTTCGCGGCGGTGTGGATGTTGATGTAGTCCTTGCCACCCTCGAGGTCGGCAATCTGGGCGTCGGTGAGCGTCGCCGAACCGGCGATCGGGTTGGCCGGAGCACCGCTCGGAGAGAGGTTGACTTCGACGCCGGCATTGACGCCGGGTGCCGCCGGGCCATGGATATGCGCCGCGGCGGCCGGGCCGCTTAGACCGGTGTAACTGACCGACCAAGTCAGCTTCTTGGTGGCCGTATCGAGCGTGAACGTGCCCGTGCCCGTGCCGCTGCTGGCCGTCGGCGGCACTTCCTGGGTCGCGGTCAGGCTCGCGTGGTACGTTTTGGTGCTGGCATTGCTGCTCATGCAGCCCGCCAGCAAGATCGCAGCACTGAAAGCGACGGTCATCGCATTCGTTCGGTTCATTAGTCCCTCCCTGATGCGGCCCATTGCCGCCGGCCCACGATCTAGCACAAACCGGCGTGTGTGCCGTCTCACGACAATGTGAGACGCTGTCCTGGCCTCACCTATTAGGAACAACCAATGCCGATGGAACTCCCCACGGTCATCGTTGCCGCGGCGCAAGGCCGATGCGGTGATCAAAGACGGCTGATACGCAGGAGCGAACGTTCCTTCCCGGAATAACCGCTCGGACATATCCGGCAAGCAGAGCAGGATCGAGTCAATCGGCGTGGAACCCACGTTCAAGGTGGCCGCCGTGCTCAAGGGAGATCAAAGCCTCCGGCACATCGTCTTGCATCATTATCGCGAAGCGAACGGTCCTGAGATCGAGTTAAACGGGTCCTTCCTGGTGTCCTTCGACCCAGCAAACCCAGCGACGCGGCGCTCCTATCTGCTCTGCTCTTTCTGGTGCTCGAAGCCGACGGACGCTTCGCGCCCACCGGGGGACAGCAGCGCGCCACGCCGGCTCACACGACGTTGATCTCACGGAGCGGTCGGTTGTCGTGGATCCGATGCACGGCTAGCGCCGAGAGATCGAGGCTGCGACAGGCGCCGTAAGCGATCCACTCGGCGACGCCGCGGCCGATCCCCGGCGAGTGCTGCATGCCGTGGCCGCTGAAGCCGGCGGCGCAGAGGAAGTTGTCGAGCCCGGGGTACGGGCCGACCAGGCCGTTTTGGTCGAAGCTGTTGTAGTCGTAGTGGCCCGCCCACGCTGAGACCCGCCTCAGCTCGGCGAAAGCGGGGACGCGCCGCGCCAAGCGGGGCCAGATGATCTCGTCAAAGAGCGCGTCATCGACCGCGAAATCTGGGTCGGCCGGGTCGCGCTCGGGTGGCGGTGCGACGCCGGCGAGAAAGCTCCTCCCTTCGGGTCGGACATAGACGCCGCTCGGATCGATCACCAACGGTGCGTCGTCGAGCGGCGCGCGCGAGGCGAAGACGAAGACGCAGCGCTTGCGCGGTTCGACCGGGAGCTCGACCCCCGCGAGCGCCGCAACCTTTCCGGCCGAGGGACCCGCGGCATTGACGACAAGGCCGCAGGACAGCGGCATGCCATCCGCGAGCCTGAGCGAGCAAATCCGGCGGCCGGCGCGGTCGATGCCGACCACCTCGCCGGTGCGGAGACGCACGCCCAAACTCCGGGCCGTGCGGCGAAAGGCCTGGAGCAGAGCGTAGCCGTCGAACCAGCCCTCGCCGCTCTGGCCGAGGGAGCCCGCGGCGAGGTCGTCGGTGGCGAGCCAGGGAAAGCGCCGGGCGAGTTCGGGCGGGCGGAGAAAGGCGATATCGGCGCCGAGGCTCTGTTGCAGGCGGTGACTGGCGGCAAGCCGTGGCGCGCCGGCCGGATCGGCGAGAAAGAGATAGCCGCGCTCCTTGAGGGCGATATCCGGAAGGTCATCGTCGACGGCGAGGTGATCGGCGGCGCGCCGCAGGAAGGCCATGCTGAATTGCGAGAGGGCGATATTGACGGGGGTCGAGAATTGCTGGCGGATCGAGCTCAGCGACAAGGCGGAAGCGGCGAAGCGGTAGCTGGGGTCGCGCTCGATGACGACGATCGAGCCGCGAAATCCGGCCTCGCCTGCAAGGCAGCAGGCGATGGCGGAGCCGATTACGCCGCCGCCGATGATCGCTACGTCGACATGCTCCACCAAACAACTCCTCGACGATCAATCGCCTCGCCCGCGCTGCTCATTCTAGATCGGTCTTCGCGGCCGGGTGCGGTCCGACATCGGGAAGATCTACAGCGGGACAGCCGGCGCGGTGAAAATCCGCGACAAACCCTGGGGCCGACTCCGAACGGAGAACCTGCTGCGATGCGGTTGGCATGCGCCTGCAAGCGGGCCCCGTCGCACCGCCATCAAGCCTTTTGACATCTGTTTAATATCGAGATATAAACGTTTGATAGGAAATGGTTATATCGCCGTCTATGGCGCTCGATTGACTGTCCCCTAGGCGGTGAACGCGGATTGTTCGCGGGCGCGTGATGAGCTAAACTTCACATTGCCAAACGCTGGCGTTTTCCGCCGGCGTTTCTCTTATCCGGAACCGGATTTTGACCGACTCGCCGACCGCGCCGCCGCCGATCGACATCACGCCCGTCTCCATCGAAGAGGAGATGCGGCGCTCCTACCTCGATTACGCCATGAGCGTGATCGTGGCACGCGCGCTGCCCGACCTGCGCGACGGGCTGAAGCCGGTACATCGCCGCATTCTCTACGTCATGAAGGAGAACGGTTACGACTGGAACCGGTCGTTCCGCAAATCGGCGGCGATCATCGGCGACGTCATGGGGCAATACCATCCGCACGGCGACGACGCGATCTACGATGCCATGGTGCGCATGGCGCAGGACTTTGCCATGCGCGTGCCGCTCATCGACGGGCAAGGCAATTACGGCTCGATGGACGGCGATCCGCCGGCGGCGATGCGCTATACCGAGGCGCGCCTCGCGCGCGCGTCCGATCCGCTGCTGAGCGACATCGACAAGGACACGGTCGATTTCCAGCCGAACTACGACGGTACGCGCCGGGAGCCCGTCGTATTGCCAGCCCGCTTTCCCAATATCCTCGTCAATGGCGGCAGCGGCATCGCCGTCGGCATGGCCACCAATATTCCGACGCATAACCTGGGGGAGGTGCTGGACGCCTGCATCGCCTTTGTCGACAACCCCAATATCACGTCCGACGAGCTGATCGAGCTGGTGCCCGGCCCCGATTTCCCGACCGGCGGCAGTATCGTCGGCCGCATGGGCATTCAGGCCGCGTACAAGCTCGGCCGCGGCTCGATCGTGATGCGCGGCAAGACCCATATGGAGGAGCTGCGCAAGGAGCGCGAGGCAATCATCGTCACCGAAGTGCCCTACCAGGTGAACAAGGCGCGGATGGTGGAGCGCATCGCCGAATGCGTGCGCGAGAAGCTGATCGATGGCATCGCCGATCTCCGCGACGAGAGCGACCGCGACGGCGTGCGCGTGGTGATCGAACTGAAGCGCGATGCGCAGGCCGATATCGTGCTGAACCAGCTCTACCGCCACACGCCGCTGCAGACGAGCTTCGGCGTCAACATGCTGGCGCTGAACGCCGGACGACCGGAGATGCTCGGCTTACGCGACATCATTGCCGCCTTCGTGGGCTTCCGCGAGGAAGTGGTGACGCGCCGCACCAATTTCCTCCTGGGGAAAGCGCGGGAGCGCGCGCATTTGCTGCTGGGCCTCGCCGTCGCGGTGGCCAATATCGACGCGATGATCGAGCTCATCCGCCGCGCCCCCGACCCGCCGGCGGCCCGCGTCGCGCTGCTTGGCCGCACCTGGCCCGCCGCCGAGGTGGCGCCGCTCATCGC
>DATJAV010000345.1:0-8269 GCA_035515835.1 Allostellaceae bacterium | reverse complement strand
GGGAAACAAGTATTGCCATCGCCAGCATTAAGAGCGAGACGATCCAGAAGGCCTGGCCACGCACGCTCTCATAAGGCGTCGGCGGCAGGGCTTCGGGCAATGGCGCATCGAGAACGCCGACCTCATCGATGCCGAGTCGCGGACGAATATAGCGGCCATAGGCATCAGCGACCTCGGAAATGCCGTTGTTCGCGGCGCGCACCAGCGGGAGGCCTTCCTCGACGGCACGCGTACGCGCGATCTCGGCGTGTTGAAAGGGTCCAACACTCCGTCCATACCACGCGTCGTTGGTGACGTTGAGCAGCCATTTCGGGCGATGCTCCGGATCGATTACCGCGCCGGGAAAGATCGCCTCGTAGCAGATGAGCGGCGACACCGGCGGCAGCCCCGGCAGGTCGAGCGTCTTGGGTCCCGTGCCGAAGCTGAAGTCGTGGATGCTGGGGACCACCTTGTCGACCGGAAGATAATGGCGAAACGGCACGTATTCGCCCATCGGCACGAGATGGGTCTTGTCATAAGTGGCGATGATCTCGCCTTTGTCGTTGACGACGTCCAGGCTGTTCCAGGCCCTGTCGATCGGACCTTCGAGCGGCTCGCCGCGCTCGGCGCCGGTCAGCAACAGGCCGCCTTTGGGCAGTACCTTGGCAATCGCCTGACGCTCGCCGGGAAAGCGCTCCATCACCGGCGGCGCCGCCGCCTCGGGCCAGATGACGTCGGTGATGGGGGGAGACGATGGCGCCTCGGTCAAGGCCAGCAGCAGCTGGAAATTCTTGCTGAACTCGTCGGGATCGTTCTTGAGGGTCTCGGGAATGGAGGGCTGCACCAGCCGCAGCATCACGCCGGGGACCATGCGGTTGTCGGCATGCGCCAAGCGCCAGCTGCCCCAGCCCGCGGGAACGGCGATCAACAGCACGGCCGCGACGATGGCCCACAGGCGATTGCCGCCGAGATCGCCGAGCCGCGCCGGCAGCGCCGCCGCCAGCACCGTGATGAGGCTCAAGCCATAAATGCCGACAATCGACGCCACCTGCAGCACGGCAAGCGCCCCGGGGAATTCGCCGGCCCAGGCATAACCCATGAGATTCCAGGGAAAGCCGGTGAAGAGATGGCCTCGCAACCATTCCGCCGTGGTCCAGGCGATGGTGAGCACGATGATGCGCGGGCTGCCGCCGAGATGGAAGCGGCGGCAGATCTCATAGGCACCTAGCAGGCAGACGGCGACGAACGGCGCCAAGATCGCGCCCGGAAAGACGAACAGCACGACCGGCAGCAGCCAGCCATACTGGGCTATATCGACGAAGAGCGCCGCGGTAATCCAATGGAGGCCGGCGAGAAAAAAGCCATAGCCAAAGTACCAGCCGAGCGCCAAGGCGCTGCGCCTCGTCCGCGTTCCGTCGAAGAGCCAGACGAGGCCGGGGAAGGCGACAAGCGCCGCCGGCACCGAATTGACGGGCGAGAAGACCAGCGCGGCCATGGCGCCGAGGACGAGCGCCACCAGATAGCGCCGCCAGCCGGTGAGCGCGACGCACCAGAGGCGGGCGCGCTGCAGCGGCGCCAGCGGACCCACGGCGCGTAGCGCGAGATGGGTTTGCGGCTCAGCCATCGGCGGCGGGCTTCGGCGGCAGGTTGCGCAAGCGCAGACGCTTCACGCGGCGGGGATCGGCGTCCAGCACCTCGAGCTCGATGCCCGAGGGATGCTTCACGACCTCGCCGCGCGCGGGCACGTGGCCGGCAAGCGCGGCCGCGAGACCGCCCAGGCTCTCGATACCTTCCTCAGGCTCGCCCGGCAACAGGAGGCTCGCCAGCCGCTCTTCCAGCGCCTCGATCTTGATACGGGCATCGGCGATGAGGGTGCCGTCGGGGCGCTCGATCAGCTTCGGCTGGTCGGCGTCGTCATGCTCGTCCTCGATCTCGCCGACGATCTCCTCGATCACGTCCTCGATGGTGATGAGCCCGTCGATGCCGCCGAACTCGTCGACCACCAGCGCCATGTGGACGCGCGAGAGCCGCATCTGCAGCAAGAGATCAAGCAGCGGCATCGACGGCGCGGCGAACAGCACCTTGCGCACCAGCTTGCCGAGCGGCACGGGCTTGCCATCCGCGGCGTAGGGCAGCAGGTCCTTGATGTGGACGATGCCGACGACGTCGTCGAGCGTCTCGCGATAGAGGGGGACGCGCGAATGGCCGTGCTCGACGAATTGCTTTACCGCGTCGCCAAAGGGCGTGTCGATCTCGATCGCAATGATGTCGACGCGCGGCACCATGATGTCGGCCGCGGAGAGCTCGTGCAGCTTCAAGATGTTGGAGAGGAGCATCCGCTCTTGCGGGTCGATCGGCTGCTCGTCCTGATGCTCTTCGATCAGCTCCTCGAGCTCCTCGCGCAGACTAGTCTCGCCATTGCGTGGCGCCATCAGATGGCGCAGCCAGTTGCGCAAGCCGGTGAGCGGTCCTTCCGTGCCGCCCGAGGGCCCGAGCGAGGCGTCAGCCATGGGACGCCTCGCTGAGGCGATAAGGATCGGCGACGCCGAGCCGGCCCAGCACGGCGCGCTCGAGCGCCTCCATCCGCCGCGCCTCGGCGACGCGGACATGGTCGTAACCCAAGAGATGCAGCACGCCATGCACGACGAGATGGCGGAGATGATCGGTCGGTCGCTTGCGTTGCTCCTCGGCCTCCCGCAGCACCGTCTCGAAGGCGAGGACGACATCGCCCAAGAGCAGCGGCGCATCGGCGGCGCGCGGCGGCTTCTCTTCTCCCGGAAAGGAGAGGACGTTGGTCGGCTTGTCCTGGCCGCGCCAGAGACGATTGAGCCGGCGCAGCAAGGCGTCGTCGCCGAGCACGATGCTGAGCTCGGCGGGCGCCCTGAGCGGTCTCCCGGCGCCGGCGACCGCGGCGCGTGCCGCCGCGACGGAGAGCCGCGCCGCGCCGGGGAGCTCGCGCCGCCAGCGCGGACAAGGCTGGTTGAGCGCCACGGCGAGCGCCCTATGGCGGGCGGCGCTCATGGTTTCTTTGCCTTTGCCGCATGGCGCTTGCGCTCGCGCTGGTCGTAGGCGCGCACGATCCGCGCCACCAGCGCGTGGCGCACGACGTCGGCGTCGCTGAACTCGACCACGGCGATGCCGTCGACCCCCTCCAGCGTGTCGAGCGCGTCGCGCAGGCCGCATTGCGCGCCGCTTGGCAAGTCGATCTGCGAGAGATCACCGGTGACGGCCATGCGCGCGTTCTCGCCGAGCCGCGTCAGGAACATCTTCATCTGCATCGGCGTCGTGTTCTGCGCCTCGTCGAGAATGACGAAAGCGTTCGCCAGCGTGCGACCCCGCATGAAGGCGAGCGGGGCAATCTCGATCTCGCCGCTGGCCAATCGCTTCATCACCTGTTCGCCGGGCAGCATGTCGTAGAGCGCATCATAGAGCGGCCGAAGGTAGGGGTCGACCTTCTCGCGCAGATCGCCGGGCAGGAAGCCCAAGCGCTCGCCCGCCTCGACCGCCGGCCGCGACAAGATGATGCGCTCGACCGCGCCCGACATCATCAGGTCGACCGCGGTCGCCACGGCGAGATAGGTCTTGCCGGTGCCGGCGGGGCCCAAGCCGAAGACGAGCTCATGGGTGCGGAGCGCACGGATATAAGCGGCCTGGTTGGGGCTGCGCGGGGCGATGCGGCGCTTGCGCGTGCGGATCTCGTCGCCCTCGCTCCAGATCTTGGCGTCGCCGGGCCGGCTCTGCGCCAAACGGAGCGCGGCGTCGACCGCCGCCCCATCGACCTCGAGACCGCGCTTCAGCCGCTCGTAGAGCGCCTCGAGCGCCGCCCGCGCCATGTCAATGCGCGGCGCGGGACCGGATATGGCGAGGCGGTTGCCGCGCGAGACGACGGCGACGCCGAGCTGGCGCTCGATGCGGTCCAAATGCTCATCGCGCTCGCCGAAGAGCTGCACCAAGAGAGAGTTGTCGTCGAACTGCATCTGCAGGCGGGCGGCGCCACCGGCCTCGGCGCTCATGAGGGCACGCTCTCGGCGGCAAGCACGACTTCGCCCGCGAGGCTGTTGGGCAGCGCCGCGGCGATGCGCACCGGCACGACGGCGCCCAGAAGCCGCGCCGGCGCCGATGCATGCACCGGCTGCAGATAAGGACTGCGCCCAACCAGCTGGCCCGGATGGCGACCACGCTTCTCGAACAGCACCGGCATCGTGCGGCCGACTGCCCGCGCATTGAAGTTGCGCTGTGCGTCGCCGAGCAGCGCTTGCAGGCGCTGGAGGCGCTCGCTCTTCACCGCGTCCGGCACCTGGTCCGGCAGCAGCGCCGCCGGCGTTCCCGGCCGCGCGCTGTATTTGAACGAGAAGGCCTGGGCGTAGCCGATCGCGGCGACGAGATCGAGCGTGGCGCGGAAATCGGCCTCGCTCTCGCCGGGAAATCCGACGATGAAGTCCGAGGACAAGGCGATATCGGGCCGCGCGCGCCGCAGGCGCTCGACCGTCAGCCGATAGTCGTCGGCGCGGTGGCGGCGGTTCATCGCCGCCAGCACCTTGTCCGAGCCGGATTGCGCCGGCAGGTGGAGGAAGGGCATCAATTGCGGCACGTCGCGATGGCACGCGACGAGCGCATCATCCATGTCGAGGGGATGGGACGTGGTGTAGCGCAGCCGCAGCAAACCCGGAATCTCGGCGAGCGCCGGGATGAGCTGCGCCAGTCCCCACGGGCCATCGCTGCCCGCGCCGCGATAGGCGTTGACGTTCTGGCCCAAGAGCGTGATCTCGCGCGCGCCTTGTGCGACGAGCGCCTCCGCCTCGGCGAGGATGGCCGCGGGCGGCCGCGAGAACTCGGCGCCCCGCGTATAGGGAACGACGCAGAAAGTGCAGAATTTGTCGCAGCCTTCCTGCACCGAGAGGAAGGCCGAGACGCC
Organism: Allostellaceae bacterium; assembly: GCA_035515835.1. Lineage (GTDB taxonomy): Bacteria > Pseudomonadota > Alphaproteobacteria > ATCC43930 > CGMCC-115725 > DAHUYF01. The sequence continues at coordinate 3,375 of DATJAV010000345.1, read as the reverse complement.
TTGCGGCTGGGCGTCCGGCAGGAAGTCGAACTTCGCCTCGGCGGGAAAGTCGGTTTGCAGCACATGGCCGCCGGCGCGCGCCACTTGCGCCACCATCTCGGGCAGGCGGTGATAGGTTTGCGGTCCCAGGACGATATCGACGTAAGGCGCCCGCGCCAGGATCTCGGCACCCTCGGCTTGCGCCACGCAGCCGGCGACGGCGAGGATCATCCGTCCGCCGGTCTTACTCTTGCGCAGCTTCAAAGGGCGCAGCCGCCCCAGCTCGGAATAGACCTTTTCCGCAGCTTTCTCGCGGATATGGCAGGTGTTGAGGATGACCATGTCGGCATCCTCGGCCTCGGCCGCCGGAGCGTAACCCAGGGGCTTCAGCACGTCGCTCATGCGCGCGCTGTCATAGACGTTCATCTGGCAGCCATAGGTCTTGATGTAGAGCTTCTTCGCCAATCGCTTGTCCCGATCCGTCATTGCGCCGCCGCCACGCCCGCCGGCTCGACCGAGGGCCGGGGCGCCGGCCGTTGCGGGGGCCGCCCGGCAAGGGCGCTGGCCAGCGCCACGGCGCTGGTCTGCCGGCAATGCTCAGCCAAGGCCTTGCGCGAGCCGAACATCGCCAGCGTCACCGGCGGGTGAAAGGTCACCTCGACCGCGACGACGCCCAGCCCCAGCAACGCCCAGAGATGGGGCAGAAGCTCCATGTCGCCATACCAGGCGAAGAACGGACGATAGAACCGCCCGAGCGGCATGCCATCGAGGCGAAGATAGGCGATCGAGACCGGCTGCACCAGCAGAGGGCCGTCCGGGCCGACATAATCGGCGACGCTGAAGAGAGCGCTCTTGAAAGGCAGCACGCGCGTGCCATCGCTGCTGGTGCCCTCGGGAAAGAGAATGAGGTCGTCGCCCTGGTCGAGCCGCCGACGGATGGCGTCGCGATGCTCGGCGGTGCTGCGGGGGCGGCGGTCGACGAAGACGGTGCGCTGCAACTTCGCAAGCCAGCCGAAGAAGGGCCAGCGAGCGACGTCGGCGCGGGCAATGAAGCTTGCCTCGAGCAGCGCGCCCAGCACCTCGATGTCCATATAGGAGACGTGGTTGGAGACGAAGAGCGTGGGACGCCGGCGCGAGATCTCGCCTTTGGCGGTGACGCGGAAGCCCAAAATGCGACTGGAGCAGCGGTGATAGAGCCGGGGCAAGCGGCGTGCCAGCGGCAGCTTCAGCCGCACCAGCACCGCCTGGACCGGCATGATCGGCACCGTGACGGCGGCGTAGGCGAGCAGTCGGGCGAGCCGGAGGGCGGTGGCGCGCATCCGCTCAGGCCGGGGGATTGTCCCGCGCCTGACGCTCGTAGTGCCGATAGTATTTATCGGTGACCAGATCGGTCTTCACCACGACGCAGACATCGGTGGTGTTGAACTGGTGGTCGATGACGGCGCCCTCGCCGACAAAGCCGCCCAGGCGAAGATAGCCCTTGATCAGCGGCGGCAGCTCGGCGAGCGCACGCGGCGGATCGATCGCGTGGGCATCGAGACGGCGCATCTCGATGAAGCGCTCGGCAAGCGCGCGGGGGCGCAAGGCCGGGGGCGCCAGGTGATGGTGGTAGAGGTAGGAGAGCGGCAGCGACAGCGCCTCGGGATCGATCCCCGGCAGGCTGGCGCAACCGAACATGAGCGCGATGTCGTAATAGAAGACGTAGGAAGCGATGCCGCGCCAGAGCAACTGCATGGTGGGCCGATTGCGCGCCCCGACATCGACGCAAGAGCGGCCGAGTTCGAGGATCTCGCCGGGATAGGCCACCATTTTGCCCACGTCGTATTCGGCCGCCGAATAGAAGCCGCCATGGCGCTCGGCGGCGGCGCGGCGGATGAGGCGATAGGTGCCGACGACGGCCTGCGGACCGCTGCCCCGCGCATGATCGACCACCAGCAAGTGATCGCAGATGCCGTCGAAGCTGTCCATGTCGCGCTTGGCGCGCGCCATCTCTGCCGTCGGACGCGCGCCCATCTCGTCATAGAAGACGCGGTAGCGCAGCGCTTGCGCCGCGTCGACGTCGGCCACGCTCTCGGCCAGCCGCACTTGCAGCTTGCCGAAGCGCACATCGACGATGGAATCGCGCGCGTCCGGGAGAATGCTTTGACGCCGCGGTCCAATCATCGCGTCCCGCATGGGACCGGTCACTTGCGCTCGGCCTTGCCGGCAAGCGGCACGGCGAAGAGCTCGAGGCGGTGGCCGACAAGGCGATAGCCGAGCCGCTCGGCGACCTGGCGCTGCAGCTTCTCGATCTCCTCGTTGCGGAACTCGATGACGTGCCCCGTCTGCATGTCGATGAGGTGATCGTGATGATCCGACGTCGCCTCCTCGTAGCGGGCGCGGCCGTCACCGAAATCGTGCCGCGCCAGAATATTGGCCTCCTCGAAGAGGCGGACCGTGCGATAGACGGTAGCGATGCTGATCTTGGGATCGAGGACAACGGCGCGGCGATGCACCGCCTCCACATCGGGGTGATCGGCCGCTTCCGAGAGCACGCGCGCGATCGTGCGGCGCTGCTCCGTCATCTTCAGCCCCTTGTCGATGCAGAGTTGTTCGAGCCGCGAGGGCATCCCCACCTTGACGCTGGCGCCGTTGCGCTACGCGCCGCAGTATACCCCAAGAGCGGCGGCGAGCCTATACCGGCCAACCGCCCGAGAACCATGACAATTGCGCGTCAAACGCCGCCGCCGCGCCGGCCGCGTGTGCCCAATCCGATCTCCTTGGCGAGCTTGCTCCGCTGGCGTGCATAATTCGGCGCCACCATGGGGTAATCCGGAGGCAGACTCCAGCGCTCGCGATAGTCGTCGGGCGTCATGTTGTAGGCAGTTTTGAGGTGGCGCTTCAGCATCTTGAGCTTCTTGCCGTCCTCCAGACAAATGATGTAGTCGGCATGCACCGAGCGCTTGACCGGCACCGCCGGCTGCGGCTTCTCGACGGTCGGCATGGGCGCTTTGCCGATATTGGCGAGCGACTGATAGACTTGATTGATGAGATGAGGCAAATCGCCCACCGCCACCGTATTGTTCGAGACATGGGCGGCGACAATCTCCGTCGTCAGCGACAGCAGATCGTTTGAGTTGCCCGAGTCAGTCATTGTTCTCATTTCTCCAAACAGTGACGTTTCACCGATATATGGGCTTTTCTCGCGCGAGGCAATGAATATATCGGCAAACAACTATTCTTTTTGCTGAACTGGCGCGGAGTCACTACAAAAGGTCACGGTGCCGCAGCTCTAGCCTATGCCGACTTGCTCCAACGAGTAAGACCAAGTCGAGCATGGGTCAATTGCAAGAACGGCAAGTTGCCGTGAATGGCCCATTGGCGAGCGCTCGGCGAAACAACAACGCGTCGACCAGC
>DATJAV010000344.1:0-3876 GCA_035515835.1 Allostellaceae bacterium | reverse complement strand
GGCGGCCTTACCCGCCTCGTCGACAAGCGCAAGGTCCGGCGCGACCTCGCCGACGTCTTCTGCACTACGGCCGAAGGCGTCCGCGCCGATCGCGCCAAGCAGTGGAAGCTTGTCGATCACACGGCGCCGCCGGCACGCTTTGCCGATCTTGTGCAGGAGCGCGCCCGGGCGCTTTGCGCCATGAGCGGCCGCAGCGGCGACGCGAAGCCCGTGATGCTGCCGCCGCTCGAGCGCCGCATTGACGACAAGGGCTATCACTATCGCTGGGTCGATGTCGCCTTCGACCGCGCGGGGCGCGTGGCGACGCTCACCGTGAGCGCACCCGGTGAAAACGGCGCCCGGAGCCTCGCCGCGATCGAGGCCGCAGGCGCCCGATGGTGGCCGCTCGCCATGGCGCGCGAGCTCGACGACGCCATTTTGATGCTGCGCACCAACGAGCTCGAGCTCGGCACGCTTCTGTTGAAGACGCGGGGCTCGGTCGGAGCCGTGCTCGAGAACGATCGGCTGATGGCGGAGAATGGCGGCCACTGGTTCGTGCGCGAGGTCAGGGCCTATCTCCGCCGCACGCTGGCGCGGCTCGACGTCTCCTCGCGGAGCCTCTTCGCCATCATCGAGCGCGGCTCCTGCTTTGCCGGCACGCTCTTCGAATTGGCGCTCGCCGCCGATCGTTCCTACATGCTGGCGCTCGAGGCCGGCGACAACGACGCGCCTCGGCTCGCGCTTTCCGCCGCCAACATGGGCATGCTGGCCATGATCAACGGCTGGACGCGGCTCGCCAACCGCTTCTGCGGCGATGATGCAGGCGTCGGCGAGGCGGTGAAGGCCTGCTGGGGAAAGGAGCTCGCCGCTGAAGAGGCGCTCGCCGTGGGCCTCGTCACCTTTGCGCCCGATGAGCTCGATTGGGAGGATGAGATCCGGCTTGCCGTCGAGGAGCGCGCGAGCCTTTCGCCCGATGCCCTGACCGGCCTCGAGGCAAGCCTCCGCTTCGCCGGCGAGGAGACCATGCTGACCCGTATCTTCGGCCGGCTCTCCGCCTGGCAGAACTGGATCTTCAACCGCCCCAACGCGGTCGGCGAGCAAGGGGCGCTGAAGCTCTTCGGCACCGGCTCCAAGCCGCAATTCAATTGGGAAAGGGTCTGAGCCCATGACCATCGATTACCAGGAGCGGATCCCGAACAACGTCCATCTCGACGAGAACCGCACGCTGCAGCGCGCGCTCGAGCAATGGCAGCCGCACTTCCTCGATTGGTGGAAGGAGTTGGGTCCCACCGATTTCCTCGGCTCCGATGTCTATCTCCGCACGGCGACCTCGGTCGACGCCAAGGGCTGGGCGACCTACGGCACGGTGAAGATGCCGGAGTATCGCTGGGGCATCTTTCTGGCGGACGCCGTGCCCGACCGCCGCATCGGCTTCGGCGACGAGATGGGAAAGCCCGTCTGGCAGCAGGTGCCGGGCGAGCATCGCTCGACCTTGCGCCGTCTCATCGTCACGCAAGGCGACACAGAGCCCGCCTCGGTCGAGCAACAGCGGCTCTTGGGACACAGCTGCCCCTCGCTCTACGATCTGCGCAACCTCTTCCAGGTGAATGTCGAGGAAGGCCGCCACCTCTGGGCCATGGTCTATCTCCTCCATGCGTATTTCGGCCGCGACGGGCGCGAGGAAGCGGAAGAGCTCTTGGCGCGCCATTCCGGCGACCGCGACAAGCCGCGCATCCTCGGCACCTTCAACGAGCCGATCAGCGACTGGCTCTCCTTCTTCATGTTCACCTATTTCACCGACCGCGACGGCAAGTTTCAGCTGAAGAGCTTCGCCGAGAGCAGCTTCGATCCGCTGTCGCGCACCTGCAGCTTCATGCTGACCGAAGAGGCGCATCACATGTTCGTCGGCGAGACCGGCATCGGCCGCGTCATCCGCCGCACGCTCGAGGTGATGAAGGAGCTCGGCACCGACGATCCCGCGGCGATCCGCGCCAAAGGCGCGATCGATTTGCCGACGATCCAGCGCTATCTCAATTTCTGGTTCACCTCTTCGCTCGATCTTTTCGGGGCCGAGAACTCCTCCAACGCCGCCGCATATTTCGCGACCGGCATCAAGGGCCGCCCCGACGAGGCCAATTATCCCGACCATCTCTGCCGCGAGGGCAGCTTCGCCCTCGAGATCCCCGACGGCAAAGGCGGCGTGATCAGCGAAGGCGTGCCGATGCGCAACGCCATGAACGAGGTGACGCGCACGGCTTATATCCGCGATTGCGAGATCGGCGTGAAGCGCTGGAACCGCTTCATCGCCAAGGCCGGATTAACGCAGGAGCTGCGCCTTCCTAGCGAGCGCTTCCACCGCGCCATCGGCGTCTGGGCGAACCAACCCGTCGATCCCGCCGGCAACATCATCGCCGCTGAGGCCTACAAGACGCAGCTCCCCAACTGGCTTCCCTCCGAGAGCGACCGCGCCTTCGTTCGAAGCCTGATGCGGCGCGTCATCACTCCGGGCAAAATGGCCGCCTGGATCGCCCCGCCCGAGCGCGGCATCAACAATCTTCCCGTCGATTATGAATACGTCCACCTGCATTGATGCCGAGCGCCGCAGCGAAGGAAGAAACCCCCTCTCCCCTTGAGTGGGAGGGTTGGGGTCGGGGGTACGCGCGCGGCAGCGCGCGTCGAAAGAGTCTCTCGCCGGAGAGACCACGTCGGTGGCCACCCCCGTCCCGGCAGCGCGGCGCGCTGCCGACCTCCGCTTCACGGGGGGAGGGGAAAATGTTTGTGTGGCGGCCATGACCCGCTTCGTCATCATCGGCGCCGGACCGGCGGGCATGCGTGCCGCCGAGATGCTGCGGCGCGGCTCGGCCGATGCCGACATTCTCCTCATTGGCGACGAGCCGCATCTTCCCTATGACCGTCCGCCGCTCTCCAAAGGCTTCATCACCGACGCGCTGGCGCCGGCGAAGATCTATCTGAAGCCGGCGAGCTTTTACGACGATGAGCGCATTCGCCTGAAGCTCGGCGTCGCCGCCACCCATATCGACCGCGCCGCCAAGATGGTGACGCTTGCCGATGGCGAACGCGTCGCCTACGACAAGCTGCTGCTCGCCATGGGTTGCGGCGCACGCACGTTGCCGCCGACGCTGGCCACTGCGCCCGTCCACTATCTCCGCAGCCTCGCCGACGCCGAGCGCATCCGCGCCGCGCTGCGACCCGGCACCAGCCTCGTCGTCATCGGCGGCGGCTTCATCGGCCTCGAGATCGCCGCCTCGGCGCGGCAGCTCGGCGCCGCCGTCACCGTGCTGGAGATGGCGCCGCGGCTCATGGCGCGCGCCATGCCGGAGGTGGTGAGCGATTTCGCGCGCCGCCGCCATGAAGCGCACGGCGTCCGCTTCGAGCTCCCTGCGCAATTGCTCGGTCTCGAGCCCCTTGCCCAGGGCCGTGCCGCGATTGTCACCGCCGCTGCGCGCCACGAGGCCGATCTTGTCGTCGCCGGTATCGGCGCCTTTCCCAACACCGCGCTCGCCGCGGCCGCCGGGCTCGCGCTCGAGGACGGCATTCGCGTCGATGCCTGCGGCCGCACCAGCGACCCCGACATCTTCGCCGCGGGCGATGTGAGCCGGCATGAGAACCCGCTCTTGGGCCGCGCCATCCGCGTCGAATCCTGGCAAGTGGCGCTGAACCAGGCAGGTTTCGTCGCGCGTGCCATGCTCGGCGCCAACGAGCCTTACATCGAAATCCCCTGGCTCTGGACCGATCAGTACGACTGCAACATCCAGGCGCTGGGATTCTTCGATCCCGGGCTTCGGCTGCTGCAGCGCGGCGACCCGGCGGGTGCAAGCTTCACCGTGCTCGGCCTTGCCGCCGGCGGCGCCATCGCCGCCGCCGTCACCGTCAACA
>DATJAV010000343.1:0-3514 GCA_035515835.1 Allostellaceae bacterium | reverse complement strand
ACGCCAGCCGCGACAAGCAGTCCGCCGAGCACCCGTCCTAGCCGCACCGGCAGCAAGCGAAGCGGATACCAGTAGCTGGCGAGAATGCCAACGGCAAGGAAGACGACATAGATCAGCGGCGGCGGGATTTTAACATCCGCGCCATGGTCAAGATGCGCCATCTGTCCACCTCAGTGCTAGCACCGGAACAAGGTTCGACCGAGCCATCACTATTGGCTCATGAAAACGGCGATGTCCGGTAGCATTTTCTCCACGCCGGCTGCCTATGATCCCAGCAGTCTTAAAGGTGCATCATGGACGGCGGCAGTCAATCGTCACTGCGTTTATGTCGCAGTCGAAATCGCTCAGCTCGGGGGCAGGCATTCGGAACTCCGCGCGGAACGCAACGGGTTGCTCGCATCGGCCTAAGGGGATCGTCGCAGCGCGTCCGTTGCCTGATGCCATGGTCTTCAACCCCGCCGACCCATGCTTGGATCGCTGGCGCTGATCGCCATCTGCTGCATCGGCTCCTCCCTATTCGGCGAGCCTCACTATCTTGCCTTCTTCTTCAGCGCATCGATCAGAAGCCTGGCAGCCGGTCCCGACGAGGCCGGATTCTGGCCATTGATCAGCTGGCCATCGGCGACCGTACGAACGCCCCAGTTCTTGACCTTGGAAAAGGTGGCGCCGAGCCTCATCATTTCGTCCTCGACGAGGAACGGCACCACATTCGTCAACTCGACTTCTGCTTCCTCGCCATTGGTGAAGCCGGTCACGGTCTTGCCCTGACGAGCAGCTTGCCCTCCGGCGTCTTGACATGTCGCAAAGCGCCCGTTGAGTGGCAGACGGCCGCGAAGGTCTTGCCCGCGGCCAGGAAGGATTCCAGCAACTTCACCGAGCTCTTGTCATCGGCGAGATCCCACATCGGTCCGTGACCGCCGGGGTAGAAGACGGTATCGTAGCCTTCCTGCTTGACGCTATCGAGGCGCACCGTCCTGCCGAGCTGGGCGTTGGCGTCGGCATCCTGCTCGAACCGGCGGGTGATGTCCGTCTGGAAGCTCGGCTCGTTGCTCTTGGGATCGAGCGGCGGGCGCCCGCCCTTGGGCGATGCGAGGGTTATCTGGGCGCCGGCATCCTTGAAGACATAGTAAGGCGCCGCCAGTTCCTCCAGCCAGAAGCCGGTCTTGCGCCCGGTATTGCCGAGCTGGTCGTGAGAGGTAAGAACCATCAGGACTTTCATGAATGCATTCCTTGTCCCTAGTCGCCGAAGAGTGGACCGCGTAGCGGGCCTCCGCGGAGCGTCACGGTTGAGAGGCTCGGATCCCTAGCTCCTCAGCGCTCTTCCTGGCATTCGCCCGCGACGACGATAACCTGGCGCTCAGGCCAGATATTGTATGTTGTCGTTACTTTTGATGAATCCGACGGCTTCCCGAGTGTCGTCGGGCCGGCCTGCGCGTCGTCTTTTCGCAGCTATGCTCGGCGTTCACTCGCACTAGCCGCGCAATTGCGCCAGCAAGGCAACGATGTTCGCTCGGCCAGTCTCGTCGTCGATGCCGAGATCGACGAACTCGCCCTCGGCGATCGCGTCGCAGAGTCGCTCGATCTGCAGCAGCAGCGCGACGATCTCGGCCGGCGAGCGCGTCTTGAGGCCGCTCCAGCGCTGAATGCGCTCGACTTGGCGCTTGCGGCTCGCGGCGCGCGCCTCGCGCACCACCGGCTCCTCGACGGCGAGCTGCCGGAGGCTGCGCCGGAAAATGCGGTAGGCGCGATGATGCTCGCCGATGGCGCGCACCAGCTCCGCCATCGGCGCATGCTCCGCCAGCATTCTGGCGACGACACGCTGCTCCTCGTCCTCCCAGGCGCGATAGACCGCGACGAAGATCGCCGTCTTGTCGCGGAACCAGCGATAGAAGGTTTGGGGCGCGAAGCCGGCTTGGCGCGCGATCCGGTTGGTGTCGGTGCCGTCGAAGCCGCGGCGGTTGAATTCCTTCGTCGCCGCGGCGACGAGCTTTGCCGCGGTGTCGCTGGGGCGCGCTTCCGGCCGCGCGGATGTCGCCCGCCTTGCCGCTCGTCTCGCCATGGCCCGGTGATAGCGGCGACGCTCCGGATGGGCAACCAACATATCGCCCTTGACGAACCGGCGTCATGTGATATTACTATCACTTGACGGAGCAACGTGCGAAAGGAAGTGATCATGGGCGACGTCGTCGTCGGTGCGCTCGGCACCAGTCAGTGGCAACGCACGCCAACCGCCGGTCTCGACTACGCGGTGCTGCGACCCCAGGAGGGCGGTGGCGCGACGATTTTTCTGCGCTTCGCCAAAGGCACTCATGGTCCGGCGCATACCCACCCCGGCGGCGAGGAGCTCTACGTCGTCACCGGCGACATCACCATCGGCGGCAAGCGCTTGAAGGCGGGCGACTATCTCTTCACCCCGCCCGGTGCGGCGCACGATGCCGACGCGCATGAAGACACGGTGCTGTTCGTCTCACTGCCGCAGGCGCCGGTTTTCCTCTGACGCGCGTGCCGGCGTAACGATCACCGCCGCGCGGCGCTGCGGCGTTTCTCGCTCGGCGCCTCGGGCAGCATGCCGAGTGCGCGCTTGTAGGTGTCGAGCAGCGCTTCCTGCTCGTCGAGATCCTCTTGATCCATGCGGCGCAGCCGAATGAGCTGGCGCATGGTCTTCACGTCGAAGCCTACGCCCTTCGCCTCGGAGAAGACTTCCTTGATGTCCTCGGCCAGCGCCCGCTTCTCTTCCTCGAGCCGCTCGATCCGCTCGATGAAGGATTTGAGCCGCTCGCCGGCAATGCCGCCGACATCCGCCATGGCCGCCTCTCGTGTTTAGGGGGCGCGAGCTATATCGAAGCGCCGGACCCGGCGCAAGCCGCGCTCAGTGCTTGTGGCCCGCGCCGGCGACCGGCTTCTTCTGATCGTTCTGATACTTCGCTTTCCACTCGTCATAGGGCATGCCGTAGACGATCTGGCGCGCCTCGGGATCGGGGAGCTTCATGCCGCGCTCCTCCGCCGCCTCGCGATACCAGCGCGAAAGGCAGTTTCGGCAGAAGCCGGCGAGATCCATCAGCGCCAGATTCTGCACGTCGGTGCGCTCGCGCAGATGCTGCACCAACCGCCGGAAGGCCGCCGCCTCGAGCTCGGTTCGGGTCTTGTCGTCCATCGCGTCTCTCCCTTCGAACGCCCGCATTCTAGACCGCGGGCGGGAGCGCGCGATAGAGCTCCGGCCGCGCCAGGATCGGCGCCAGCGCCGCCTTGAGCCGCGCCGCCCATTGCGCCGCGCCCGCGTCACTGGCGACGAGGTCTTGCCGGAGCTCGATCGCGACATGCGGCAGGCCCCGCGCCTCCGCGTGGTGCCGCACGGTGTAGCCCGCAGGTTCGCGCGCGGAGTAGGGCTCGTTGTCGCCGACGACGAGACCGGGCTCGGCGCGGAGCGCCGCCAGCAGCGGCACGGGGATGCGCGGATCCCGGTTCCAGAGAATGCCGACATGCCACGGCCGCGCCCGGCCCTGCATCGTCGGCG
>DATJAV010000342.1:0-9971 GCA_035515835.1 Allostellaceae bacterium | reverse complement strand
TGCTGATCGATCCGTAGGCGTTGTCAGTTCTCAGTCCGACTGACCAGCGAAAACTGACAACTTCGGTCACCGCCCCGCGCGGCGCCAGCGCTCGATGATCGAGTTGAGGAAGTTGGCGTTGTCGACGTCGTTGGTCCAGGCCGAGGAGAAGTTTGCGGTGCCGCTCATCGGCCGGTAGCTGGCGGGGAGCTCGTCGAAGCAAAGCCGCGCCGGAACCGGCACACCCTCGCCCATGGCGACGGCCTCGGCGTTGCCCAGCGACGGCAGGAACTCGAGGAGCCCCAACGCCGATTCCCGGAGCGCGCCGCGCAGGAAGTCCTGGTCGGCGGTGTTGCTGAGCCGGAGCGCGAAGATGGTATTGCATTGCGCCAGCACCTCGGGCGCGAGCTCCGAGGGGCGTTGGCTCACGACGCAGAGCGCCACGCCGTATTTGCGTCCTTCCTTGGCGATGCGCGAGAGCGCGCGCTTGGCCGGCTCGAAGCCCAAGCGCTGATCGGCCGGGCAGTAGCGGTGCGCTTCCTCGCAGACCAGCAGCATCGGCACCGAGCGCTCGCTCCAAAGCGCGAAATCGAAGGTCATGCGGCAGAGCACGGAGACGACGACGTTCAGGATCTCCGACGGCACCGAGGACAGATCGACGATGCTCACCGGCTTGTTGCGCACCGGAATGCGGAAAAGCTTCGAGAGGATGGCCTGCATGTTGTCGCGCACGGTGAGCGGCGGGAACATGAAGGCAAAGCGCGGATCGGAGCGGAGCGCCGTGAGCTTCGCTTTGAGCCGCGAGTAGAGGCCTGCCTCGCGGGTCTTCTCGAGCTTGCCCGCGGCGTCGTCCAGCATGCGGTCGACGTCGCCGAGGCGGTAGGGTAACGGCGTGTCGACAGTGATCATCTTCGCCGCCTTGGGATCGGCGATATAGGCCTGCTTCGCCAGCAGAATGAGCTCGCCGAGCAGCGCGCTCTCCGCCTGCCGCTCGCGGCTCCCCGTCAGCAATATCTCCTCGATCTCCTCGAAATTGAACAGCCAATAGGGCAGCTCGAAATTGCCGAGATTGAGCACCTCGGCCTTGTCGCGGAAGGACTGGGCGTATTCATTGTGCATGTCGAGCAGCACGACATGGCCGTTCTTGTGCTTGGCCAGGATGGCGTGGAGGATGAGAGCGACGGCGCAGGACTTGCCGGTGCCGGTGTTGCCCAGCACGGCGAAATGCTTGCCGAGCAGCTCGTCGGTCATCACCAGAAGCGGGAGGGTGCGCGCCTGGTGGATGGTGCCGATGCGCGAGGCGGCGACGTTGGGGCAGGCATAGACGAGCGCGAGATCCTCCGGTGTCGCGGTGAGGACGCCGTCGCCCAACGCGGGAAATATGCCGACGCCACGGCGAAAGCGGCTCTTGCCGCTGCTCATCTGCACCACCTCGCCGATCAGCTCGATCTCGACGAGCTTGAGCTCCGGCTGTTGCGAGTCGAGCTCGGGCTTCGGCACGCTGAGGCCGGTGACGACGCCGAACACCGTCGATGCCGCCGATCGCATCTTGATGAGGGCGCCGAGATAGAGCGGGGCCTTGGTTCCGCTGGCGGCGGGCGCCACATGCGGCGCCATCAGCATGAGCACCTGCGACCCCGATACGGCAACGACCCGGCCCAGCGTATCCTCGGCCACCGCGGCTAATCCATCCATTGCTCGGGCTCCGCTGCGGTGCGCGACCATGGCGCACGGGTTGAGGGGTTCGGCGCGGCGCGCATCGCTGGTTCAGGCCGCATTGCGGGCCAGCCGGCGCGCCGGGAAGCGCACGGTAAAAGTCGATCCATCGCCGGGCACGCTCTCGACGGTGAGCGAGCCGCCATGCAGGTCGACCAGCGCCTTGCTGAGCGGCAAGCCGAGCCCGGTGCCGGGATATTTGCGGCTGATCCGGGCGTTCAGCTGATTGAAGGGCGTGAACACTTTGGCGACGTCCTCGGCGGCGATGCCGATGCCGCTATCGGCCACGGTAACGACGATGGCGCCGCTTGCCTCGACGCCCACCGCCAGCGCGACCTTGCCGCCTTCCGGCGTGAACTTCGCCGCGTTCGACAGCAGGTTGATCAGAATCTGCTTCAGCTTGAGCTCGTCGGCGACGATCGTGAGCGTCGCCGACGGCGCCTCGTAGGTGAACGCGATGCGCTTCTCGTCCATCTGGCCCTTGATCATGCGGGCGCACATGGCGACGATATTGCCGAGATCGACGTGCTCCTCGCTGAGCTCGAGCTTGCCGGCATCGATCTTGGAGAGATCGAGGATGTCGTTGATGACGCGCAGCAGGTGCCAGCCGGCGCCGTTGATGTCGTCGAGATATTCGAGAATCCGCGGCGCCACCGACACGTCCTTGAGGCGGAGCCGGATCATGTCGGAAAAGCCGATGATGGCATTGAGCGGCGTGCGCAATTCGTGGCTCATATGCGCAACGAACTCGAACGCGACGGCAGCGCTCTGGTCGGGATCGCCGCTTTTCAGCCGATCGATGCGCGCCAGCTCCGCGACCGCGCGCTCGCGATGCGCCAGCAGCAGCGCCTCGTCCGCCCGGCTCCGCTCCAGCAGCTCGACGAGCTGCGCGCCGTAGCGAGAGAGCAGTCTGTCTCGCGTCTTGATTGCCGGCATGTGCTACTGCACCAACTCGCTCAAATGGCATCTCCGGCCGGCGAGCAGAAAAAGCCCCGCCCGGCGATGGCGGGGCGTACTGCCGAGATATCCGGCAGACGCTCCACGTCATCGCTCATCCTACTTTCGAGTGGTATCTTCTTCCAAATGCTTTTCCCTAAAAAGCGGTATATTGGACTGTGCTATGCAAGCGCATGCCACGCGACAGGGTGCGCTTAGTCGCGGCGCGGGCGACGCAGCGTGAAGGTTTCGAACGGCGCCAGCTGGCCGCCCGGCCCCACCACGTCGTAATAAGTGACCTTGATCGTGGTGAGGCCGCCGCGCTGCGACCCCGGATCGACGGTGAACGCGGCAAAGCCATAGGCATGGGCGGCGTTGCGGACCGCCAGCCACGGCGCTTGCTCCTTCACATAGACGGGCGGGCGCTTCCCCGTCGCCGGATCAGGCTCGCCGACGGCGGTGATCACCCGGCACTGCGGCGGGTCGAAGAACAGCTGGTTCGACGGCACCGAGGTGCCGCCGCCGCCGATCAGCATGTGCACCGTCCCCTTGGTGGTGTCGATCACGTCGGTGGCGATCGCCGCCGGCACCGGCGTCAGGGTGGCGTTCTCTTCGCGGCCACGAATGGGGTGCGAGCGCTCATAGTGATGCTCGTGGCCGCACACCACGAGGTCGACGCCGTACTTGTCGAAGAGCGGCACCCACTCCTCGCGGATACCGAGATCGGCGCCATTGAATTTGTCGGCCGTCGACATGGCGACTTGGTGCATGCAGACCACGAGCCAGTCGATATCGTGATCGCGGCGGGCGGCGGCCAATTCCAATTCGAGCCAGGCTTTCTGAGCGCCCGAGGAATAGCCCCGAACGTAGGAATTGCCGCCGTCCTGGTAGCAGATATCGTCATTGGCAATGCTGATCACCCGCATCGCGCCGACGGTGAACGCGTACCAGAGCCCCCGCGTCACCTCCGTCTGGCCTGCTGCCGGCGGCAGCGAGAAATAGGTCTGATAGGCCTGATAGCCGATGGGCCCGTTGCCCAGCTCGTTCTCGTGGTTGCCGGGAGACGGCATCCAGGGACGGTTGCGGGCGCTGCGGCTGTTGTTCTCCCAGAAATCCCACCAGGTGCGCACCCGGTCCTCGGCGAGATTGGCGTAGCAGAGATCGCCGTTGAAGAGGTGGAACAAGGGCTGCAGCCGCTCGACGCCGAGCGTGGTATCGCCGGCCGCCGGCGAGCCGAGATTGTCATTGACGAAGACGGGCGCGGGCAGCGTTACGCCCGCGGGTAGGACGAACCTTTTGCCGACGGTCGGCGTGCCCTGGTCGCCGAAGCTGGTGAAGGTGAAGGGCACGCGGCCCCGGGGCGAGGTGCGGAACGTGCCGAATTCCGGCTTGGCGCCGTCGTGAAGCGCCGCATAGAGATAGGCGGTCTCGGGCCGCAAGCCGCCGAGCTTCGCGTGATAGGCGTAGACGACCTGATGCGACTTGGCGTCGGCGTAGCTCGTCGCTTTAGCCTCGACCGTCTTCTCGAGCTTGCCGTCGAGGCGCCCCAGCATGACGCGAGCATGGCGAACGGGCTGCAGCGTGTGCCAGGACACCACCATCTCCGCAGACGCATCGGCGCCAAACTGAAGATGGAGGCCCGCGACCGGCGGCGTCGCCTCGGGAGATGTCACCGCCGAATCGACGGATCGTCGTGGCGGGGTTGCGGCCTCGGCCGCTCCGGTGCCGATGAGCGACGCCGCCACCACAGCGCCTCCGCCAATGCCTGCGGCGGCGAGCAGCTTGCGGCGACTGAGCTCGAGGTTCGCTTCGTTATCCTGCGTGGTCATGGCGGCGAAGTGCTCCCGGTGTGCGGCCCCGGGGAGCCTATCGCAACTCGATGACAGTTCGGCAACCATGTCGGCTGCCGCGCGCCTCACTCCTCTCTCAGCGACAGCAAGCTGGCATTGCCGCCCGACGCCGTCGTGTCGATGCTGAGGGTGCGCTCGCTGGCGAAGCGGTGGAGATAATGCGGGCCGCCGGCCTTGGGGCCGGTGCCGGAGAGGCCCTCGCCGCCGAAGGGTTGCACTCCCACCACGGCGCCGATCATGTTGCGGTTGACGTAAGTGTTGCCCACGGCGAGCCGGCGATGAACCACCGCCACTGTCTCGTCGATGCGGCTGTGGATGCCGAGCGTCAAGCCGTACCCGGTGGCGGCGATGGCATCGAGCACGCGCTCCAGTGCGCTCCCCTGCCAGCGGATGACATGGAGGATGGGGCCGAACACCTCGCCCTCCAGCCGGTCGAGGCGCTCGATCTCGAAGACGCGGGGCGCGAAGAAGGTGCCGTGCTCGGTGCCTCCCGGCAGCGGCAGCTCCGCCATGAGCCGGCCGTCCCGCGCCATACGCTCGGCGTGGCGTTCGAGCGCGTCCCGCGCCGGCGCGTCGATCACCGGGCCGATGTCCGTCGCAAGAAGCCCGGGATCGCCGATCCTCAGCTCCTGCATCGCACCTTCGAGCATGGCGATGACGCGGGCCGCGATATCCTCCTGCACGAAGAGCACGCGCGCTGCCGAGCAGCGCTGGCCCGCGCTGTTGAAGGCGGATGCGATGGCGTCGGCGACCAGCTGCTCGGGCAGCGCCGATGAATCGGCGATAAGCGCGTTCTCTCCGCCGGTCTCGGCGATGAAGGGAATGATCGGACCCGGCCGCTCAGCCAGCGCGCGGTTGATGGCGCGCGCCGTCTCGGTCGAGCCGGTAAAGGCGATGCCGGCGAGGCGGTGATCGGCGACGAGCGGCGCGCCGACGCTGGGCCCGTCCCCCGGCAGCAGATGCAGCACGTCGCCCGGGACCCCTGCCTCATGCAGCAGGCGCACGGCGCTTGCGGCGACAAGCGGCGTCTGCTCCGCGGGCTTGGCGATGACCGCATTCCCCGCGGCAAGCGCCGCCGTCACTTGGCCCAGGAAGATCGCCAGCGGAAAATTCCATGGCGAGATGCAGGCGAAGACACCGCGGCCCTGAAGGCTGAGCGTGTTGCGCTCGCCGGTCGGTCCCGGCAGCGCCAGCGGAGCGGCGAATTCCGCGCGGGCTCGTGCCGCGTAGTAGCGGCAATAGTCGACCGCCTCGCGCAGCTCGGAGAGGGCGTCCGGTATGGTGCGCCCGCCCTCGCGCACGATGAGCGCCAGGAACCGCGCGCGGCGCTCCTCGAGAAGGTCGCCCGCGCGCTCCAAGATGGCGGCGCGCGCCTCGGCACCGAGCGCGTCCCAATCGCGCGCCGCCGCCGCCGCGCGCGAGAGCGCCTCCTCGAGCGCCGCCGGGCCGGCTTCGGCGACGCTGCCGATCTCGCGGCGGCGGTCGGCGGGATCGAGCACGGGCCGGGCGTTTCCCGCGCGCTCGCTGCCGCCGACGATCGGCGCCGCGTGCCAGGGCTCGACCGCATAGGTCATCGCCGTTGCGAGCGCCGTCAACGCTACGGGATCGCTGAGATCGACGCCGGCCGAGTTTCGCCGCTCGGGGGCGTATAGGTCCTGCGGCAAGGGGATGCGCGGATGCGGCTTTTCGTGGAGCCGCGCCAGGCGCTCGATCGGATCGGCGACGATCTCGGCGATGGGCGCCTCTTCATCCACCAGCCGGTTCACGAAGGAGGTGTTGGCGCCGTTCTCGAGCAGGCGCCGCACGAGATACGCCAGCAAATCCTCATGGCTCCCGACGGGCGCATAGACGCGGCACGGGAACTTGTCGGCACCCACCACTTGCTCGTAAAGCGCGTCGCCCATGCCGTGGAGGCGCTGGAACTCGAAGTCCTGACGCCCTTCCGCCAGCCCCAGCACCGTCGCCAGCGTGTGCGCGTTGTGCGTGGCGAATTGGCCGTAGAACGCATCGGGCGCGGCGAAGATGCGCTTGGCGCAGGCGATATAGGAGACATCGGTCGCGAGCTTCCGCGTGAAGACGGGATAGCCCGCGAGGCCGCGCTCTTGGCTCCGCTTGATCTCGCTGTCCCAATAGGCGCCTTTGACAAGGCGCAGCATAAGGCGCCGCCCGCCGCGGCGCGCCAGCGCTTGGAGCCAGTCGAGGAGCGGCAGCGCCCGCTTCTGATAGGCCTGCACGGCAAGACCGAGCCCGTTCCAGCCGGAAAGCTCCGGCGCCAGCGCGAGATCGGCGATGAGATCGAGCGAGAGGTCGAGCCGCTCCGCCTCTTCCGCGTCGATGCAGAACCCGATGCCGGCGGCCTGCGCGCGGCCTGCCAACGCCCGAAGCCGCGGCCCGAGCTCCCGCAGCACCCGCTCGCGCTGCGCCTCTTCGTAGCGCGGATGGAGGGCCGAGAGCTTCACCGAGATACCGGGCGCCGCCACGACCTCGCGCCCTTCGACGCTGGCGCCGATGGCGGTGATGGCGGCGTCATAAGCGGCGAAGTAGCGCTCGGCATCGGCGGCGGTGCGCGCCGCCTCGCCCAGCATGTCGTAGGAATGGCGATAGCCCACCCGCTCCGCCGCGCGCGCCCGCTCGAGCGCCTCGGCAATGGTGCGGCCCATGACGAATTGCCGCGCCACGACGCGCATCGCCGCCGTCACCGCCTGGCGCACCACCGGCTCGCCCGAGCGCTGCAGCAGCCGGTGCAAGGCGCCGCGCAACTCGCCCGCGCCGCTTGCCTCGCCGATGAGCCGCCCCGTCAGCATCAAGGCCCAGGTCGAGGCATTGACCAGTAGTGAATCCGAATGACCGAGATGGCGCGCCCAGTCTGCCGGCGCGAGCTTGTCGCGGATGAGACGGTCGATCGTGCCGGCGTCGGGGATGCGCAGCAACGCTTCGGCGAGGCACATCAGCGCCACCCCCTCGGGCGTCGAGAGCGCGTATTCGTGAAGGAGCGCGTCGATGCCGCCCTTGCCGAGACGGCGCTGTCGCGCCGCGGAGACGAGGTCGTGGGCGCGCCGGCCGATGCGCTCCAGCGCCTCCGGGGGCAAGGCGGCCGCCACCAGGATCTGCGCCACCGCCGCCGTCTCGTTCAGGCGATAGGCCAGCCGCAGCGCTTGCCGCAGGGGCTCGGCGGAAGGAAGCGGCGCGTCAAGGACGAGGCCCATCGAGCCTCCGGGCGAGGGGGACTTGCCCCGAGGGGCGGTTCCGGATCATGATAGATCGCATAGCGTTTATGAAGACCTGGGCCCGCCGAGGCTGCTCCGGCGAGCTATTCCAGCCCTTAACCAAGAATGCCGCCGGCGAGAGCGGCTCTTGCGGGAGGCACAACTAGATCGCCGGCCTCACCGCCGGCGTGATGAGGGGATAAGCGCATGGCGCAAGTCACGCTCAACAAGGTCGTTAAGAAATTCGATCAGACCGAGGCGGTGCGCGGCATCGATCTCGACATCGCCGACCAGGAATTCGTCGTGCTCGTGGGGCCTTCAGGCTGCGGCAAGAGCACCACCTTGCGCATGATCGCCGGTCTCGAGGAGACGACGGCGGGCGAGATCATGATCGGCGGCCAGATCGTCAACGATCTCCCGCCCAAGGATCGCGACATCGCCATGGTGTTCCAGAACTATGCGCTCTATCCGCACATGACCGTCTTCGAGAACATGTCCTTTGGGCTCCGCCTCAAGAAATTCCCGAAATCCGAGATCAAGCAGCGGGTCGAGCGCGCCGCCGGCATCCTCGACATCACCGAGCTCCTGGATCGCCGCCCGCGGCAGCTCTCCGGCGGCCAGCGCCAGCGCGTCGCCATGGGCCGCGCCATCGTGCGCAATCCCAAGGTCTTCCTTTTCGACGAGCCGCTTTCCAACCTCGACGCCAAGCTCCGCGTGCAGATGCGCACCGAGATCAAGAAGGTGCATCAGCAGGTCCGCACCACCACCGTCTATGTGACGCATGACCAGGTCGAGGCTATGACCTTGGCCGACCGCGTCGTCGTCATGAATGGCGGCCGCATCGAGCAGATCGGCACGCCGCACGAGCTCTACCATTCGCCCAGGACGCGCTTCGTCGCGGGCTTCATCGGCTCGCCGGCGATGAACTTCCTTCCCTGCACGCTGGGCGAAACCTCGGGTGCGCTCGCCGTGCGGCTCGCCGACGGCCTCTTGCTGCCGGTGCCTGCCGAGCGCACCGCGGCATACCGCGCGCATGTCGACCGCGAGCTCGTGCTGGGTCTGCGCCCCGAGCACATCACCGAGACGCGGAGCTACGGGGCCGGCGCCGAGTTCACCATGCCGGTCGACGTGGTCGAGCCCATGGGCATGGAGACGATGGTTTATTTCCTGGTGGGCGGCGTCGAAGTCTGCGCCCGCTGCACGCCGGAATCGGCACTGGGCCCCGGCGAGCGCATGCGCTTCATGGCGGAGATGCGCCACATGCACTTGATCGACCCCAAGACCGACCAGGTCATCGTTGCCCCCCAAGCCCGCACCAACGGCGCGGCCAACGCCACCGCGGCGTAGTTGGTTACAGCTCAGGGATCCTTGGCGGAAGCGATGGGAGGGTGACGGAGCGCCTCCGGACAAACAAAAACGACATTGAAGAACTAGGCAACGAGATACCGCGCGCTACTGCCGCAGATCCATAAAGCGAAACATGGAGCCGCGCATTCCCCGCGAAGGCGGGGAACCAGGGCAAGCGGCGGAGCGCTGGGCCCTGGGTTTCCGCTTTCGCGAGAACAGCAGCAAGAAAAATAGTGCCGAGCTCACGCCTGCACCGACGCACGCTATCTCGTTGCGTCACCGCCTCACTGTAATTCCTTCTTCCGCCCCGCCCGCTCGATCTCTCATGCACAAATCCGATTGAGCATCTTCTCCGGCGGCCGCTCGCCCCATTGCGACTGGAACCCTTCTTCCGCCGGGATTAGGTTCGACCCGTTCCTGATATTGAGCCGATCGGTGTCGGTCCAATGTTCGTGCGTGCGGCCCCAGGGATCGGCCCAGTAGTCGTAGATCTGGCTCCCCAGCAGATGCCGGCCCAGCCCCCACATGTGCTCGTACTTTCCGGTCTGCCGCAGATGCTCATGGCCCAAGAACACGTCGTCGACGTCCTGGACCTCGAAGGACAGGTGATTGAGCCCGGTCTTCTCGTGCCTGATGCAGAAGAACACGTGATGATCGACGTAGTCGTCGCCGCGGTCGCAGCGGTTGAAGGAGCCGATGACGTGGTCCTTGCTCCCGGCATAGAGATCATCGGAGCAGATGAGGCCCAGCGTGTCGCGGAACCATTTCACGGTCTCGTCAAGGCGCGGCGTCCCCATCACCGCATGGCCGATGCGCTTCACATGCGCCGGGCCCCGCGCGATTCGCATCACCTCGCCGGCACGCTTCAGGCCCTCGGCGCCGGAGTTCATCGCCTGGCGCGGCACGGCGATGGGCGCCAGGCGCTCGATGCCGTGCA
>DATJAV010000341.1:0-2444 GCA_035515835.1 Allostellaceae bacterium | reverse complement strand
CGTCCAGGCGATGAACGCCTGCGGCTTCGCGGCCTTCACGTTCTCGATCTGCGCCGCAACGCTGACATCGGTGATGTTGAAGTGCGCGCGAGCGACGATCTTGATCTCCTTGTTCTCGGGCATCGCGGCGGCCTCGTTCAGGCCGCGCTCGGCGTCCTGGCCGCTCGCGTCCGAGCTCGTCATGACCGCGATGTCCTTCCAGCCCTTGAGGCGGAAATAGCGCATCAGCGCTTTCGCGAGATCGTAGGTCGACGTGCTCGAGGTGAAGACGTAGCTGCCCTTCGGCGGGTGGATGCCGGGCGACAGGCAGTACATCACCGGCCCTTCCTTCATCAGCGCGCCTGCCGCGTTGCACATGGCGACGATCGACGGCCCGAGGATCAGCGGCGGATTCTTGGCCTTGATCTGGCTCGCGAGCTGCACCGCGGTCTGCGGGCTCGACTGGTCGTCGTAGAACATGAATTCGAGCGGCTGGCCGTTGATGCCGCCCGCCTTGTTCACCGACTTCTGCAGGAGCTGCAGGCTCTGCTGCTCCCCCTTGCCGAGGAATGACGCGCCGCCGGTGAGCGAGGTGATGACGTCGATCTTGTACGGATCCGCGGCGAAGGCGGGCAGCGCCGCCACGCACGCCGACAGCAATGCGATGCGCAGTTTCATTCGAGCTCCTCCTCTTTGGTTGTTCGTCTGCTCGGCGCGAGTCTACTTGCCCGCGTTCAAATCGTCATCCTTGAAGTACTTGGTTCCCTGGATGGTGGCCTCGAGCGCCAGGCCGTTCTCCGTGAGCTGGTAGAGGTAGGTGCCGGGCGCGACGCTGATGGCGCCCTCGATGCCGCCGCCTTCCTTGCCCGCCTTGGCGACCGCGTCGGCCTGCACGCCCGCCTCCCAGCCCTCGTCGACGAAGGTATGGAACGCCTTCTGGGTCGTGAACACGAAGATGCCGCGGAAATCCTTCACCCCGAGGCCGAGGCCGACGCCGCCCGACACCATCTTCATGTAGGTGTCGTGCCCGGTCTTGTTGTCGTGCGCGACGCCGTTGCCGCCCGCCGCCGCGATGAGCACGAGGTTGATGCCGAGGTTGGTGAACACCGCGTAGCCGTAGGCGCCGGCGATCCTGCCCCTCGCCGCGGGGTGCACCTTGTAGAGCTTCGCCAGCGTGTCGGCGCGCCGCTTGTTGATCTCCGCGCGCCGCTCGGCGTGCGTCTCCGCGAGCGCGGCGCCGGCAAAGCAGACTAGCAGCAGAAAAATCCCGAGTTTTCGGATCATAGCGATCACCTCATCCCGGGCAGCATGCCCTTCATGCCGCGCATCATGCGCGCCAGGTTGCCGCCCTTCATCATCTTCATCATCTTCTGCATCTGCTCGAACTGGTTGAGGAGCTGGTTCACCGCCTGCACCGGGACGCCGGCGCCGGCGGCGATGCGGCGCTTCCGCGAGGCCTTGAGGAGCTCGGGCTTCCTGCGCTCCTGCGGGGTCATGCTGTTGATGATGCCGACCACGCGCTTGAACTGCCGCTCGTCCTGCAGCTTGGCCGGGTCGATCTGGCCGACGAGCTGCGCGGGCAGCTTGTCGAGCATCGAGGCGACGCCGCCCATCTTGTTCATCTGCTCGATCTGCGACTTGAAGTCCTCGAGATCGAAGGCCTTGCCCTTCTTCACCTTCTCGGCGAGCTTCTTCGCCTCGTCGATGTCTACGCTCTTGCGCGCTTCCTCGACCAGCGACAGGACGTCGCCCATGCCGAGGATGCGCGAGGCCATGCGCTCGGGATGGAAGGCCTCGAAGCCGGAGAGCTTTTCGCCGACGCCGGCGAACTTGATCGGCTTGCCGGTGACGTGCCGCACCGAGAGCGCGGCGCCGCCGCGCGCGTCGCCGTCCAGCTTGGTCAGCACCACGCCCGTGAGCGGCAGCGCGTCGCCGAACGCCTTGGCGACGTTCACCGCGTCCTGGCCCTGCATCGAGTCGACGACGAACAGCGTCTCCGCGGGAGCGAGCGCAGCGTGCAGCTCGGCGATTTCGCGCATCATCGGCGCGTCGATCGCGAGGCGCCCCGCGGTGTCCACCAGCAGCACGTCGTGGTAGTGGCGCTTCGCGTGGTCGAGCGCGGCGAGCGCGATGCTCGCGGGCTTCTCCCCGGCCGCGGACGGAAAGAAATCCGCGCCGACCTGCTGCGCGAGCACCGCGAGCTGCACGATGGCGGCCGGACGATAGACGTCGCACGAGACGAGCAGCGGCTTCTTCCTGTATTCCTCGATCAGCAGTTTCGCGAGCTTGCCGGCGGTCGTCGTCTTGCCCGAGCCCTGCAAGCCGGCCATCAGGATCACCGCCGGCGGCGCGACCGCGAGGTTGAGTTCCGCAGACTCCCCGCCCATGAGCGCGGTGAGCTCGGCGTGCACCACGCCGACCAGCGCCTGTCCGGGCGTCAGGCTGCCGGCGATGTCCTGTCCGAG
>DATJAV010000340.1:0-5810 GCA_035515835.1 Allostellaceae bacterium | reverse complement strand
AACCGCCGCCTCGCCCGCGACTTCGAGCGATATGCCCGCTCCGTCGCCGCCTTCGTGCGCCTCGCCATGATCCGAATCATGCTCCGCCGCTTGACCAGGCCAACCGGTTCAACCTGAATCTCAACTTTCCGGATCGGCTCTTGGCGTCGAGGAACTCTGGGCCATGGTTGGTTCAGCTGGGCTGCGCTCTCCCGGCGGAGTCACAACGGCGTCCGCGGCGACCAGCCATAAGCGTTGGCGCAGGCGCCCCCCCATGAGCATTGCCCGCTCAGTGTCGTTCAGGCGGTCGGTGCTAAGAAAAGGCTCGACGGCCTGCTCGTAGTTGACAACGGCAAATGCACGCGTCCAGTCCGTGCCCCACAAGCAGCGATCGAAACCCCAGGCATCGAACACGCGGGCAAGCGGGTCCCAGATGTCCGGAAAGGGATAGGGCTCCCGGGACAGCGTGCAGGCGCCGCTCACCTTGATCACCGCGTTCGGACGCTTGGCGAGTTCCAGCACCTTCGGAAGGACGGCCCAGGGCTGCGGCGGCGCAGGCGGCACGCGCGGCTGCAGGATGCCCAGATGGTCGATGATGAATCGCGTGTTGGGATGGCGGTCGATGAGCGCGGTGCCGACGTCCAGGTTGTCCCAGCACAAGATGTTGACCGGCAAATCGTGACGAACGCCCGCTCGCAGGATACGGTCGAGGCCTGGGTCGTTCGGCTCCCGCCTCGCCTCTTTCGGCAGCATGATGCGGATTCCGACCGCGCCCGGTGTCTTCTTCCAATCGGCGACGACGTCGGCCACCGCCGGATCATCCGGGTCGACCGGCTTAACGATGGCGAACCGACCGGGATGGGCCCGCCGCACTTCCACGGCATAGCTGGCGTCGTAGCGGTACATGGAGAAGGCGGAGATGAAGATCGCGCCGTCAACACCAACTTTGTCCATCGCCGCGACCATCTCGTCACCGGTGACATGATCGGGCCAGTTCGGCACACTGTGCCACGGTCGCTTCGCCGTGTTCGCCTCGTAGGCATGGACCTGCGAATCGATGATCGTCATCGGGGAAGCTCCTCTGTGCCACGCGAGCTTGGCGAGCGCATCCGATTGTGTCCAGAGGGCTCAAATGTCCGCCGCGGACATGCGCGTGTGCATGGCTACGGTCTGCCGCGGGAGGAAAGCGGCCGCTGCGGAAGACCCCTGCCGGGTGCGATCCCGTTCAATATCCCATCAGCCGCGCAAAGCGCTCGCGATGGAAGGCGCGGTCGCCGAAAGTCGCTTCGGCGACGCGGGCGCGCTTCAGGAAGAAGCCGATCTCGTGCTCGTCGGTCATGCCGATGCCGCCATGCATCTGGACGCCCTCGTTGCTGACGAGGAAGAGGGCGTCGCCTGCTTTGGTCTTCGCCAGCGAGACGAGCGCGGCGGCGTCGTTGCCGCCGCCGTCGAGCGCAGCGAGCGCGGCGATCACCGCCGAGCGCGCCAGCTCGACCTCGCAGAACATCTGCGCCGCGCGGTGCTTCAGCGCCTGGAAGGAGCCGATGGGAACGCCGAATTGCTTGCGGTCCTTGAGATGCTCGATGGTGCGGTCGAAGGCCTCCGCGGCGCTTCCCAACATCTCCGCGGCAAGCCCGGCGCGGGCGCGATCCAGCAGTGTGTCGAGGAGATCGGCGCCGCCATCGAGCGGACCCAGGAGAGCACCGGCGTCGAGCGCCACGCCCTCGAAGCGCACTGTCGCGGCGTTGCGGCTGTCGACCATGAGGGTGCGCGTGCGCGTCACGCCCGCGGCATCGGCCGGCACGAGAAAGAGGCTGATGCCGGCGCGGTCGGCGACGGCGCCGGTGGTGCGCGCGGCGACGATGAGGAGGTGCGCGACGTGCCCGTCGAGCACGAAGCGCTTCTCGCCCTCGAGCCGGAAGCCTTCGCCGTTCCGCGTCGCCTTGGTCTGGATCCGCTGCGGCGCGTGATGCGCGCCCTCCTCGAGCGCCAGCGCGAGAAAGCGCGTCCCTTGCGCGACGGCCGGAAGATGCGTCTCCTTCTGCGCCGGGCTGCTGGCGAGCGCCAAGGCGCTGGCGCCGATGAGGGCAGTCGCGAGCAGCGGCGTCGCCGCCAACGAGCGACCCGCCGCTTCCATCACCTGGCCCATGCCGAGCATGCCGAAGCCCGAGCCGCCCCAGGCTTCGGGAACGAGAATGCCGGCCCAACCGAGTTCCGCCATTTGCCGCCAGAGCGGCAGCGAGAATCCCAGCGCATCCTGGTCGTCGCGCAGCTTGCGCAACGCCGCCACGGGCGAGCGCTTGCTGAAGAAATCGAAGGCGGTGTCGCGGATGAGCGTCGTCTCGGCGTCGAGGGTGAGCGCCATGAGCGTCTCAGTCCGGCAAGCCGAGGACGCGCTTGGCGATGACGTTGAGCTGCACCTCCGAGGTTCCGCCCTCGATCGAGTTCCCCTTGGAGCGCAGCCATTCGCGCGCGATGCGGAGCTCGTCGGGAGCAAAACCCGGGCCTTCCCAGCCCAGCGCTTGCGTTCCCGCGCAAGCGAGCAGCAGCTCGAATTTCCGCTTGTTGAGCTCGGTGCCGTAATACTTGAGCATCGCCGAAGCGGGACCCGGCGAGCCGCCCTTCGCCTCCTCGGTGGCACGGCGCTGCGTCAGGCGGAAAGCGCGCTGGTCGATCTCCTGCTGCACGATGCGGTCGCGCAGCACCTCGTCGGCGATGGCACCTTGGCGCTCGCCGACATAGCGCTTGGCGATCTCGGCCAGCGGGCGGTCGGCGCCGCGTTGGCGCTCGCCGATGGAGGCGATCATCTTGCGCTCGTGCTCGAGCAGCTTCTTGGCGATGGTCCAGCCATTGTTGAGGCCGCCCACCAAATTTGCCATCGGCACGCGGACATTCTCGATGAAGGTCTCGCAAAACGGTGAAGAGCCGCTGATGAGTCGGATCGGCCGCGTGCGCACGCCGGGATCGTCCATGTCGATCAGGATGAAGCTGATGCCGTCATGCTTCTTCGCCATGGGGTCGGTGCGCACCAGGCAGAAGATCCAATCGGCGAAATTGGCGTAGGAGGTCCAGATCTTGTGGCCGTTGACGAGGAAGTGTTCGCCCTGCGGCACGGCCCGCGTCTTCAAACCGGCGAGGTCGGAGCCCGCCTCGGGCTCGCTATAGCCCTGACACCAGCGGATCTCGCCGCGCGCGATCTTGGGGAGATGCTCCTGTTTCTGCGCCTCGCTGCCGTATTCCAGCAGCACCGGGCCCAGCATCCAGATGCCGAAGCTCTGCAGCGGCGAGCGGCAATCGAGCCGGCGCATTTCCTCCTCGAGGATGCGCGCCTCGGACGGGGAGAGACCGCCGCCGCCATAAGCCTTTGGCCAGGTCGGTACGGTCCAGCCGCGCTCGGCCATGCGCTCGAGCCAGAGCTTGGAGTCCGGGTTCTTGAAGCGCGCTCGACGGCCGCCCCAGACAACCTCGTCGTCGGGCGCGGGCGTGCGCATGCTGGGCGGGCAATTGGCCTCGAGCCAGCCGCGCGCCGCGGCGCGAAATGCCTCCAGATCCGCCATGGTCCATCCTCCTGGGGTGGCGACCCTACAACAGCCTGTCGCCGGCCTCAACGGCTCCTGCCATCCTTTCGGGAAACCAATGATTAACCAACGCGGGAGGATAATGCGGAGACTAAGACGGGGGCCAGGGGCATGCAGCCCGAGATCGCACCAGACCAAGAGGCTCGCAGCGAGACCAAGCCGGCGCGAACGCGCGGCAAGGCTCGCGTGAAGCTCGTGCCGCCGGCGGAGCCCGAGGCGCCGAGGCCGGTCGCGCGCGTCATGCAGCTGGTGGCGGCGCTCAAGGCCGAGCAAGAGAGCGCCGCGTCGTCCTCGCCCGAAGACCGCGTCAAGCTGATGAGCTCGCTGCGCGAGATACTGGTCGAGCGCGACCATGAGCGTGGCGATTGGGAAGAGCGCCTGACTGAGATGCACTCGCAGCTCGACGCGGCGCAGGAAGGGTTGCGCATGGCGCATATCGCCACCGAGCAGGCGGAAGCGCATCATCGTCGCCTCGTCGCCGACCTGAAGCTCATGCATGAGCATCAGCGCTCGATCTGGACGCTCGAGCGCCGGCGGCTCGAGATCACCGTCGACGCGCTCGAGAACGCCCGCCGCAAGACACTGGCGGCGCGCCTTGCGCGCTTGGCGCGGCCGGCGGTCGCGGTGGCGCTGTTGCTGGTGGCGATCACTGGCTTCGTGCTCGCCAGCGATAGCAGCGCGACCGGCGGCAAGCCCGCCGGCCATCTCATCATCGGCGGTTTCCAGCTCGACTGAGCGCTGGCGAGCGCTCTCGATTGCTCCTGGGTTGAGACGAGCCTCCGCCTCGGAAGGGGCGGTTGCTGCCCGAGCGATCGGCATGCTAGATGCGGAAGGTTAGGTGCTCTTCCCCGTCGGGAGGCTCGCGTGGGCGGCGAGAAATCCTCGGATCAGACCTCGGTTGGCGCACGCCAGCCGGTCGGCGCCGTGGCCGATCCCGGGCACTCGCACGACGCCGCGGAGCTTCGCCACGCGCTCCATGATCTTGCCGCGGTGTCGATGCTGCCGGCGCTCTGGACGAAATACGACGCGCAACAGATTGCGGAGAGCATCGCCGAGGAGCTGGTCGGCATGCTCGGCCTCGAATTCGCCTATCTCTTCCTTCATCTGCCCGGCGAGGCGGCGGCGATCCATGTTGGACGCGCGGCCGGCCGGGCTGTCGGCGGCAGCGTGGCGCCCGTGCTCGCCGCGGCCTTCGGCGACTGGGTGGGAAAGCCGCTGCCCGAAGCGGTGGTGACCCTGTCGAATCCGCTCGGTAAAGGGCGGCTCCGCACGCTTTTCCTGCCCGTCGGGGGCCACGCTAGGGCGATGCTCATCGTCGCCGCGCGCGACGGCGCCTTTCCGACGCCGACGCAGCGCCTCGTGCTTGGCGTCACCGCCAACCAGGCGGCGGTCTCGATCGGCCGCTGGCAGGCGGAGCAAGAGCTGCACCGCCTCAACGAGACGCTCGAGCAACGCGTCGCCACCGAGATCCAGGCGCGGCTCACCGCGGAAGAAGCGTTCCGCCAGGCGCAGAAGATGGAAGCGATCGGCCAACTCACGGGCGGCATCGCGCACGACTTCAACAATATCCTGACGGCGATCTTCGGCAGCCTCGAGATGGTGCTGGGGAGCGATGAGCCCGACGAACTGACGCGACGACTGGTGGCGACGGCGCTCCGGTCGGCCGGGCGCGGCGCGCGCTTGACGCAGCAGCTCCTCGCTTTCTCGCGCCGCCAGGTGCTGCAGCCGAAGCTGGTCAATCTCAACGATCTGCTGCTGGAGATGCGGGTCTTGATCCAGCGCGCGGTCGGCGAGGCGGTGGAGATCGGCTACGCGCTCGCGGCCGAGCTCCCGGCCTGTCTCATTGATCCCGCGCAATTCGAGACGGCGGTGCTCAACCTCATCATCAACGCGCGGGACGCCATGCCGGGGGGCGGCGCGCTCCGCATCGAGACGCGCGCGGCGAAGCTCGCCGCCGATACCGGCGACCTGCCGCGCGGCGATTACGTCGTGCTCGCCGTCGCCGACACAGGAGCCGGCATGACGGCGGAAGTGCAGGCGCGCGCCTTCGAGCCCTTCTTCACCACCAAGGAAGTCGGCAAGGGCTCGGGTCTCGGCCTCTCGATGGTCTATGGCTTCGCCAAGCAATCGGCCGGCACGGTGCAGATCAGCAGCGTCGCCGGCGCCGGCACGACGGTACGGATCTATCTTCCGGCGCTGCGCGGCGCCGCCGAGGGCGAGCAGGAGTATGAGCGCGAGAGCGCGGTCGTCGTC
>DATJAV010000339.1:0-15623 GCA_035515835.1 Allostellaceae bacterium | reverse complement strand
CGCCTGGACGCTGGTCCTCGTGCGGCTCATGGGGACGTCCCGTCTGCCGCGGCTGCTATCGATCGCAGCGCTGCCGAGCGCCTTCGCGCTGGCGCTCGGCATCGGCCTCCGTTGGGTCTTCGCGGAACTGCCGCGACGTGGCATCTTGCCCGCCGATCCCCGCTGTCCCGAGCTCGAGACGATGCTCGGCGCGTTGCCAGAGGTCCGCGAGCTCGCGTTCCGGCTGGCGCTGGCCAGGATATCGGCGCATTGCCTGCGCGACCCCGTCTGGAAAGCACGGATCAAAGCTTTGCGCGGCAGCCTGAGCAAAACCGAGACCGCCGCCGCCGAGGCCAAATCGCGCGAGGTGGGGCAGCGCCTGCTGGCGGATCACGCCGCTGGTTGGACCGTCGCTCAGCCCCGCGGGCCGGCGACCGCTTAGGCGGACGCCGAGCGGTTAGTCTGCCCCGAGCAGCTCCGTCAGTCCCGCTACCATCTCTGCCTCGCGGACCGGCTTGAACATGAGGTTGCCAAGCGCGGCCGCCTCCGCAGCGCGTGAGTAATACGCGGTCATGAACATGATCTTGAGACGAGGCCGGAGCCGCTTTGCCTGCTTGGCCAGCTCGATGCCGTTGAGGCCCGGCATCACGACATCCGTGAAGAGGACGTCGATGGGCTCCTCCTTGAGGTAGCGCAACGCCTCGGCGCCGCTGCAGGCGACGAGCAAGCGAAAGCCGTGTGCGGCAAGGATCGCGCTGGTGCTGTCCCTGACACCCGCGTCGTCCTCGACGAAGAGGATGGTATAGGGGGTCGCCATAAAATCCCAACACCCTCGCCGATAGTGCGTTCCGTGCCGAGCCCACCGGCCTCAAACGCCTACCAGCTGCCCTGTCGCCGGGCACAAGGCCGAAGCCCGCATATTGTCACAGGCCAGGCCGGCTATGCCTCCGCCCGCTTGAGCGATCGCTCGGGCGCATGCTCGGCGATCCACTCACCCTCGCGGCCGAGCCGGTATCCGGCCTGATGAGCATAGTCGCGCACGAAGGCCAGCGCGTCGCCGCTGTTTCGCGAGAAGCTCTCGGCGAAGGGGAAGAGAGCGGCGAGACGGACGAAAGGCAGGAGCGCAGACATGACGGCAATCCTCGGATTTTAGGCACCACAGGGAATGGGCGTTTCGCTTGTTCGCCTGGGTAGAAAGTGGGTGCACGCCGCTGCCGCGGCTGTGATCTGCCGCACATCCAATTTCATTAAGCAAAACATGAGGTTAGACGCAGGTGTGCAGCACCGGTCAGGCCAGCTCGGCGATCTCGCGCAAGCCGCCTTCGTCGAGGACGATGATCCAGCCCTCCTTGAGCTGGACCACGCCTTGGCGCTGCCATTGTTGGAGACAGCGGTTGACGCTCTCGCGGGTCGCGCCGACCATGCTGCCGAGCTCGCGCTGCGAGAAAGCGAGGCGTGGCGGGCGACCATCGGCGCGCCGACCTTGGGCGGCGACGGCGGCGAGCAGCACCTTGGCGAGGCGCATCGGCACCTCGGCGAAGGCGATGTCGGTGATCCACTGGTCGGTATTGCGCAGGCGCTGGCACACCAGCTCCAGCAGCTTGAGGCACGCCTGGGGGTGCTGTTCCAGGAAGGGCAGCACGTCGCGCCGCTCGAGCACCAGGACCTCGCAATTGGTGACCGCGTGCGCATCCGCGCTGCGCTGGCCGCCGTCGAGCACCGCCATCTCGCCGACGATCTCGCCCGGCGGCAGATCGGCGAGAATGATCTCCTTGCCCTGAGGCGAATGAGCGCTGATGCGCACTGTGCCCGTCACCACCGCCATCATGCTCTGACCGGCCGAGCCGGACTGAAAGATGAGATCGCCGGCGGCGAAGCGCCGGCGCTGCGCGTGCTTGGCAAGCTGGCGCCGCGCATCGAGCTCGAGCGCGCGAAACACGGCGCAGCGCTCCAACATGCGGAGAGCATCTTCGACGATGGGGTCGAGCGACGGGCGCGCTTCCGATGGCATCGGCTATCTCCCCGGCCTGACGCGGCTGTGCGACGGATCACAGGTCGCCTCCGGCGCAACAGGCAATATAGCGCTAGGCAGTACGCAATGCATCGAGTGCACCGCGGAGCGGCTCTCGGTAGAGGGGTATAACAATGCGACGCCCATGGATAGAGCCATCCCTCGACGACCTTCTCGGCGACGAGATCACCCGCCTCTTGATGGCACGCGACCGCGTCGGCGTCGAGTCGCTTCGTCGCCTGCTGCGCCACGTGAAGGCCACGCGGCGCAATGCGTCCCGTCCGCGCCCCGATCATCAGCCGGCGGAGTGCACCGGCTGCTGTTGACGCCGGCCGCTACTTCGCGCTCGCCGGGTTCCAGACCTTCTTGCTCGCGTCATAAATCGCGTGCGTCCAGGCGCCCTCGGGCTTTTTGGTGATGACCGGGGCGCTCTTGGACGAGAGCAGAACATTCACCGTCCGCTCGTAATCGGCGGGATCGAGATAGCCCAGCGGCTTCTGGATATCGACCAGCTTGGCGATCTCGCCCATCATGCGCTTCTGGTGCTTTTCCGTTTGTGCGCCGGTGGCATCGTTGTCGAGCACGATCTTGGCGGCCTCGTCAGGGTTCTTCACCGCATAGGCCCAGCCGCGATCGGAGGCGGCGACGAAGCGCGCGAGCTTGTCGGCGTATTTCGCGTCCTTGAGCTTGTTGCCATTGGCATAAAGCCCGTCCTCGAGCGTCGATACGCCCTCGTCGGAGTATTTGAACACGACGAGATCAGCCGGCTTGTAGCCGGCGTCGATCACCTGCCAATACTCGTTATAGGTCATGGTCGAGATGCAGGCCGCCTGCTTCTGGATGAGCGGGTCGACGTTGAAGCCCTGCTTGACCACGCTGACGCCCTTGGCGCCGCCGTCGGTCGGAATGCCGAGCTTCGCCATCCAGGCGAGGAAGGGGTACTCGTTGCCGAAATACCAGACGCCCAGCGTATGCCCGGGGAAATCCTTGGGCGATTTGATGCCGCTCGCCTTGTCGCAGGTGAGCTCGAGGCCCGAGCGCTGGAAGGTCTGTGAGATGTTGACCAACGGCACGCCTTTCTCGCGCGCCGCGAGCGCCGCCGGCATCCAATCGACGATGACGTCGGCGCCGCCCGCCGCCAGCACTTGCTCGGGCGCAATGTCGGGGCCGCCGGGCTTGATGGTGACGTCGAGATTGGCGTCCTTGTAGTAGCCTTTCTCCTTGGCGACGTAGTAGCCGGCAAATTGCGCCTGTGTCACCCATTTCAGCTGAATGGTCACGGGATCGGCGGCATGCGCGGCGCCGACCCCGAGCGCAAGCGCGCCCGCGGCGGCGGTCAGCATCAGTCTCTTCATCGGAACCCTCCTCCTTCAGGTTTTACGAAACGATGGGTGCCAGAACGTCACGCGGCGTTCGGCGAGCGCCAAGGCGCCATAGGCCGCCGAGCCCGTCACCGATGCCACCACGATGGTCGCCCAAACCAACGGAATGTCCAGCGCGCCGACGCTGGTGGAAATGCGAAAGCCCAGACCCTGGGTGGGCGTGCCGAAGAATTCGGCGACGATGGCGCCGATGAGCGCCAATGTCGAATTGACCTTGAGGGCGTTGAAGAGGAAAGGGAGCGCGGCCGGCAGCCGCGCCAGCCACAAGGTCGCGCCGTAGCGCGCCGCGTAAGTCCGCATCAGATCGCGCTCGATGCGGCCCAAGGCGGCAAGACCGGCGATGGTGTTGATCAGCATCGGGAAGAAGGTCATCACGGCGACCACCGCCGCTTTGGAGGGCCAATCGAAGCCGAACCACATCACCATGATAGGCGCAATGCCGACGATGGGGAGCGCGCTCGCGAGATTGCCGATCGGCAACAGGCCACGCTGCAGGAAGGGAACGCGATCGACCAGCACGGCGGTCAGGAACCCCGCGCCACAGCCGATTACGTAGCCCGGGATCATCGAGCGGATAAAGGTTTGCACGAAGTCCCCGCCGAGCAGCGGCAGCGCGGCCCAGAGAACGGCGGCGATCTGCGTCGGCGGCGGCAGCAGCGCCGGCGGAATGGCGCAGCCGACAACGACGATCTGCCAGAGAGAGATGAGCCAAGCGCCGAAGAGCAGCGGTACGGCTATATCGAAGGCGCGGCCGCGCCGTACCGCGAGCCGCTCGAGCGCGCGCCAGACGATGGCGGCGAGCGCGAGGACGCCGAGCCAAAAGCCGAGCGGAGCATCGGGGGCGAGGAGGAAGTCGAGCGCGATGGCGCCGCTAACGGCGGCGCCTACCGCAATCGCTCCCTCTCTCCTCGCGGGAGAGGGCTGGGGTGAGGGGCGGAGCAGCGAGGCGACGCCAGCGAGTGCCGCCAACCACAGCGCCAATGGCACCGCCGTCCACCCGGCCGGCAGCGCCAGCGCCGCCACTCCCGCGGCGAGCGCAAAGAGAATGGCGGGGTCGCGCCTCATAGCCGGCCGCCCATGCGCGCGACGGTGAAGCGCTGGGCCACGCCGACGGCGGCGACCGAGAGCGCGGCGAGGACGGCGGCAACGATGAGCGCCGCCCAGATCTGCACCGTCTGGCCGTAATAGGACCCGCTGAGGAGACGCGCGCCGAGACCGGCCTGCGCTCCGGTCGGGAGTTCGCCGACGATGGCGCCGACGACGGCGAGCGCCACCGCCACTTTGAGGCTCGCGAAGAGGAAGGCGAGCGCCGAAGGCCAGCGCAGCTTGCAGAAGACCTGGAAGGCGCTGGCGTTATAGGTACGCACGAGGTCGAGATGGATGGGCTCGGGCGAGGTCAGACCCTTCGCCATGCCGATGGTGACGGGAAAGAAGCAGAGATAGGCGGAGATGATGCCTTTGGGCAGCAATCCCACGAAGCCCACCGAGCCCAGCACGACGATGATCATCGGCGCGATCGCCAGGATCGGCACGGTCTGGGACGCGATGATCCACGGCATGAGCGAGCGCTCGAGCGTGCGCACATGGACGATGCCGATGGCGAGCGCGATACCGAGCAGCGCGCCGACGCCGAATCCCAACAGCGCAGACGACAAGGTCACCCAGCCGTGATAGACGAGGCTCCGCCGCGAAGTGGGAGCGACCTCGAGCACGGTGCGGTCGAGCTCGCCCAACACTTGATGCGGCGCCGGCAGGATCGGCCGCTCCATGCTCATGGCGTCGGCGAAAAGCTCGCTCATCCGCCATGGGCGCCCCTCGCGCGCATAGCGGTCGATGAGCGGCTGCGCATTGAGCCAGACCGCGCCGCCATACCAGAGGACAAGAAGCGCGAGCAGCACGGTGGCGACCGGCAGCGCCTTCTCGCGCAGGAACCCGCGCTCAGGGGTCGTCATAGCTGTGCCCCGCCTTGAGCCCGGCACGCACGCGATGCGCGATCTCGGCGAACCCGGCGCTTTCGCGAATGTCGAGCGTGCGCTCGGCGGGCAGGCCGCTCTCGATCACGTCGATGATGCGGCCGGGACGCGGGCTCATGACGACGATGCGGGTCGAGAGAAAGACCGCTTCCGGAATCGAGTGGGTGACGAAGATCACCGTCTTTTGCGTGCGCTGCCAGAGCTGCCGCAGCTCTTCGTTCAAATGGTCGCGGATGATCTCGTCGAGGGCGCCGAAAGGCTCGTCCATGAAGAGGAGCGCCGGATCGAATGAGAGCGCGCGGGCGATCGACACGCGCTGCTGCATGCCGCCCGAGAGCTGCCAGGGAAATTTGCGCTCGAAGGCGCGGAGGTTGACGAGGTCGAGCACGGCCCGGGCGCGCTCGAGCCGCTCGGCCTTGGGCCGTCCCATGATCTCCAGCGGCAGCGTGACGTTGCTGATGACATTACGCCAGGGATAGAGCGCCGGCGCCTGGAAGACATAGCCATAAGCGCGCTCGAGCCGCGCCGCCTCGGGGCTCATGCCATTGATGCGCACGCGGCCGCTGCTGGCGCGCTCGAGATCGGCCATGACGCGCAGCAAGGTGGTCTTGCCGCAGCCCGAGGGACCGATCAGCGAGACGAACTCGCCCTTGGCGACGGTGAGGTCGACGTCGGCGAGCGCGTTCACCGGCGCGTCGCCGGTATCGAAGACGAGGCTGAGCTTCTCGATCTCGATGACCGGCGGAGCCGCGGAGCGAGACACGGTCACCAGCGGGCGCTCGGCAATGAGATCCGCCATCTCTCCGCGCTCACCCCGCCGCGGCTCGCTCGAGCATGGCGCGCAGCAGCACGTTGCAGCCGGCCGCGAGATCCTCGGGCGTTGCCGCTTCCACCTCGTTGTGGCTGATGCCGTCGGCGCAAGGAACGAAGATCATGCCGACCGGCGCCACGCGGTTGATGTAGCCCGCATCGTGCCCGGCGCCGGAGACGATGTCGCGATAAGGATAGCCGAGGGTTGCTGCCGCCTGGCGCACCGCCGCAATGCAGCCTTCGTCGTAATGGATGGCGGGCGAGTGCCAGATCTCCTTGCATTGGGCGGTGAGGCCGAGCGCGCCGCAGATCTCGGCAACGAGCGCCTCCAGCACCGCTTTCATCCGCAGCAGCGCCTCGTCCTGGGGATGGCGGAGATCGACCGAGAAGAAGACCGTGCCGGGAACGGTGTTGCGCGAATTGGGGCTCACCGTCATGAGGCCGACGGTGGCGACCCCCGGGGGATGGTCGCGGGCGATACGGTTGATGCGGTCGACCATGCGCGCCGCGCCCAGCATGGCGTCCTTGCGGCGGTTCATCGGCGTCGTCCCGGCATGGCTCTCGCTGCCGGTGACGGTGACCTCGAACCAGCGGATGCCCTGGATGCCCTGCACGACGCCGATCGTCTTCTTCTCCGCCTCGAGGATCGGGCCTTGCTCGATATGCGCCTCGAAGAAGGCGCGGAAAGGGCGGCCTCCCATCCTGGTCTCGCCGAGATAGCCGATGCGCTGGAGCTCGGCGCCCAAGGTCTTGCCCTCGAGATCGGCGCGGCTGTGGCCGTATTCCTCGCTGAAGACGCCGGCGAAGACACCCGAACCCACCATCGCCGGAGCGAAGCGCGCGCCTTCCTCGTTGGTCCAGACCGAAACCTCGATCGGCGCATCGGTCTCATAGCCGAGATCGTTCAACGTGCGGATAACCTCGAGCCCCGCCAGTACGCCATAGACGCCGTCGAACTTGCCGCCGGTGGGCTGCGTATCGAGGTGGCTGCCGGTGACGACCGGCGGCAAATCGGCCCGCCGTCCCGGGCGGCGCGCGAAGATGTTGCCCATGCGGTCGACGCTGACGGCGCAGCCCGCCTCCTTGCACCAGCGCACGAAGAGATCGCGCCCTTCGCGGTCGAGATCGGTCAGCGCCAGGCGCTTGTTGCCGCCTTTCTCGGTGGCGCCGATCTTCGCCATCGCCATCAAGCTATCCCAGAGGCGCTGCTGGTTGATTTGGAGATTTTGCGGATTTGGTTGCGTCATCGCCACGTCACCCCGCCGCTTTGCGCATGGGATTGTTCGGATGCTGCGTCCAGTCGAGCCGCGTCTTGCCGTCATCGACGCGCTTCATGGTAATGCAATTCTCGACCGGGCAGACATAGAGGCAGAGATTGCAGCCGACGCATTCCCGGTCGATCACCTCGTAGCGCCGCGCGCCGTCGACGCGCTTGGCGGCGATCGCCTGATGCGCGGTGTCCTCGCAGGCGATGTGGCAGAGGCCGCATTTGATGCAGAGCTCCTGGTCGATCTCGGCGACGATCTGGTAGTTGAGGTTGAGGAACTGCCAGTCCGTGACATTGGGCACGGCCTTGCCGCGGAAGGCGTCGATGCCGGCATAAGATTTCTCGCGCATCCAGCGCGCCATGCCGTCGATCATGTCGTCGACGACGCGGAAGCCGAAATGCATGGCGGCGGTGCAGACCTGCACCACGCCGGCGCCGAGCGCCATGAACTCCGCCGCATCGCGCCAGGTCTCGATGCCGCCGATGCCGGCGATGGGGATGCCGCGGCATTCCGCATCGCGCGCGATCTCCGCCACCATGTGGAGCGCGATGGGCTTCACCGCCGGGCCGCAATAGCCGCCATGCGTGCCTTTGCCGTCGACCACCGGCTCGGGCGCCATGCGCTCGAGATCGACGGCGATGATCGAGTTCAGCGTATTGATGAGGCTCAAGCCGTCGGCGCCGCCCTTCACCGCGGCACGCGCCGGCCCCAGTATGTTGGTGACATTGGGAGTGAGCTTGACGATGACCGGCATCCGCGTCGCTTGTTTGCACCAGCGCGTCACCATCTCGACATAGTCCGGCACTTGCCCCACTGCGGAGCCCATGCCGCGCTCCGACATGCCGTGCGGACAGCCGAAATTGAGCTCGACGCCGTCGGCGCCGGTCTCTTCCACCTGCTTCAGGACGCGCTTCCAGCTCTCTTCCTCGCAGGGCACCATCAGCGACACGACCAGCGCGCGGTCGGGCCATTGGCGCTTCACCTGCTTGATCTCGTCGAGATTGATCGCGAGCGGCCGGTCGGTGATGAGCTCGATATTGGTGAAGCCGGCGACGCGCTGGCCGCGATACTGCGTCGCGCCGTAGCGGGACGTGGTGTTGACGATGGGGGGATCCTCGCCCAGCGTCTTCCACACCACGCCGCCCCAGCCCGCCTCGAAGGCGCGGACGACGTTGTAGGCCTTGTCGGTGGGCGGCGCCGAGGCGAGCCAGAACGGGTTCGGCGACCGGATGCCGGCGAAGCTCGTGGCGAGACCCATGTCGCTCTCCCTTAGACGCCGAGCGCGCGGTGGATCGCCTCGGCGGCGACCTTGCCGTCCTCGACCGCCACCACCGTCAGGTCCTCGCCGCCGGCGACGCAATCGCCGCCGGCCCAGACCTTGGCGAGCGAGGTCTTGCGCTCGGCATCGACCTTGATGCGGCCGCCCTCGAGTTCGAGCAGCTCTCGGCCTTCCTCGCGCAAGGGATCGGCGACGAAGACCTGGCCGATCGCCTTCATCACCATGTCTGCCGGGAGCGCGAAGGTCTCGCCGGTGCCGACGAGCGCGCCGCCGACGCTCCGCGCATATTCGAAGACCGCCTCGGCGACATGGCCCTTCCGACCCAGGAGCCGCACCGGCCGTGCCCAGTGTTTGATCTTGACGCCGTTGATTTGCGCAAACTCCTGCTCATGCGGCGTCGCCCCCATCGCCTCTGCGCCGCGGCGATAGACGATGGTGACATCCTCGGCGCCGAGTTTCTTCGTCTGCACGGCGATGTCGATCGCGGTGTTGCCACCGCCGATGACGACGATGCGCCGTCCGACCGGCAGCGACGCCAGATCCTCGGCCTGCCGCAGCGCGGCGATATAGTCGACCGCATCATGCACGCCTTGAAGCGCCTCGCCCTCGCAGCCGAGCGCGTTCACCCCTGCAAGCCCCATGCCGAGGAAGACGGCGTCGAAGCGGTGGCGGAGCGCCGAAAGCGTCACGTCGCGGCCGAGTGCTTGCGTCGCAACGGTGATGCCGCCGATGCCGAGGACGAAGTCGACCTCGGCTCGGGCGAAACGGTCGGCGAGCTTATACTCGGCGACGCCGTATTCGTTGAGGCCGCCGAGGCGCGGCAACTTCTCGAAGATCGTGACCGCGTGGCCGTAGCGCGCGAGGCGATGGGCGCAAGAGAGCGACGCCGGGCCGCCGCCCACCACCGCGATCTTGCGCCCGGTGGCGGGGGCGCGGACGAAAGGATGCGCGGGCTCCGCCAGCACCGGGTCGGTTGCATAGCGCTGCAGCGCGCCGATATTGACGGGCTTTCCCTCCTGCGCCGTGCGGACGCAAGCGCCTTCGCAAAGCACTTCCGTGGGGCAGACGCGCGCGCAGGAACCGCCGAAGATGTTGGCCTCGAGGATGCGGAGGCCGGCGCCGGCGACATTGTCGGTCGCGATCTTCTTGATGAATCCGGGAATGTCGATGCCGGTGGGGCAGGCCTCGATGCAGGGCGCGTCATAGCAGAAGTAGCAGCGATTGGCCTCAACCAAGGCCCTTTCGCGCGTGAGCGGCGGGTGGATATCGGCGAAGTTGGTGCCGTAGACCTCGCGCGGCAAACGCTCTCCCGCGATGTCCGGCGCGTCTGATGCTCCTCGAGCCATGCGTACCTCGATCGCGACTCTATTCGGAACTTGACCGATTGATCAAGCTTGATCGGGCGGCGTGGCGGCGGCATGGTGACGCCCCCATGCAGCGCAAGCGATCCAACCGCCGCCTCGTACGCGAGCGGAACGAGGCGAAGCTCCTCGCCGCCGCCGAAGCGATCTTCGCCCAGCGGGGCTTCGAGGGCGCCACCACCGCCGCGATCGCGCGCCGCGCTGGCGTGCCGAAGCCCAATCTCCACTATTACTTTCGCACCAAGGCGGCGCTTTACGCCGCCGTGCTCGACCGCATTCTCGCCGCCTGGCTCGACGCCATGGACGAGATCAGGCCCGAGGCCGAGCCCGCCGAGGCGCTCGCCCGCTACATCGCACGCAAAATGGAATCGTCGCGCCGGCTGCCCGAGCCATCGCGCCTCTGGGCGATCGAGCTTATCAGCGGCGCCCGCCACGTGCAGCCGTTCCTGCGCGGCAAGCTGCGCCGGCTGGTCAAGGAGAAGAGCGCGATCATCCGCGGCTGGATCGCCGCCGGGAAGATGGCGCCCGTAGCGCCCGAGCATCTGCTGTTCATGATTTGGGCAATGACCCAGACCTATGCGGATTTCGCGGCGCAGGTGGCGGCGGTGCTGGGGAAGGAACGGCTCGACGCAGGGGTGTTCGAGGCGGCGACTCAAAGTGCGACGGAGATGGTGCTCAGAGGGCTAGGCACCGTGCGCTTGCCCGCCCCCCGCCCGTCCCTCCCCCTCAAGGGGGGAGGGGGAAGACATTTTCTGGCTCGCACAGCTCGCGTAAAAAAATCGCCCCTCCCCCCGTTGAGGGGCAGGTAGAGAGGGGGGACAGCCGCACACGCCGGCGCTAATCGATCGCCTTCAGCACCGTGCTAAGCTTGTCGAAGATCTCGTCGACCTCCGCTTTGGTTATGGTGAGCGGCGGAGAAAGGGCGATGATGTCGCCGGTGGTGCGCACCAGGAGACCGCTCTCATAAGCGCGCAGGAAGGCGTTAAAGGCGCGCTTGGCCGGCTGGCCGGGGATGGGCTCGAGTTCGATCGCCCCGACGAGGCCGAGATTGCGGATGTCGACGACATGCGGGAGGCCCTTCAAGCCATGGACGGCGTTCTCCCAATAAGGTGCCAGCGCACGCGTCTTCTCGAAGAGTCCCTCCTCGGCATAGACGTCGAGCGCGGCGAGACCCGCGGCGCAGGCGAGCGGATGGCCCGAATAGGTGTAGCCGTGGAAGAGCTCGATGGCGTGTTCGGGCCCTACCATGAAGGTGTCGTAGATCGACTTCCGCGCGATCACCGCGCCCATCGGCACCGCGCCCGAGGTGATGCCCTTGGCCGTGGTGATGAGATCGGGGAGCACGCCGAAGTAGTCCGCGGCAAAGTTGGAGCCGAGCCGGCCGAAGCCGGTGATGACCTCGTCGAAGATCAAGAGAATGCCGTGCTTGCTGCAGATCTCGCGCAGCCGCTTCAGGTAGCCTTTGGGCGGCACCAGGACGCCGGCGGAGCAGGCGACGGGCTCGACGATGACGGCGGCGATGGTGGAGGCGTCGTGCAACGCGACGATGCGCTCGAGCTCGTCGGCGAGATGGGCACCCCATTGCGGCTCGCCACGCGAGAAGGCCTGCTTCTCGCGGTCATAGGTCTGCGGCAGGTGATCGACGCCATTGAGCATCGGCCCGAAGAACTTGCGGTTGTTGACGATGCCGCCCACCGACATGCCGCCGAAGCCTACGCCGTGATAGCCTCGCTCCCGGCCGATGAGCCGGGTGCGCGCGCCTTCGCCGCGAATGCGGTGATAGGCGATGGCAATCTTGAGCGCGGTATCGACCGCCTCCGAGCCCGAATTGACGAAGAAGACATGGTCGAGATCGCCCGGCGCCAGCGCCGCGACGCGGCCGGCGAGCTCGAAGGCCTTGGGATGGCCCATCTGAAAGGCGGGAGCGTAGTCCATTTCCGCCGCCTGCGCCTGGATCGCCGCGACAATCCTCGGATGACTGTGCCCGGCATTGCAGCACCAGAGGCCGGCGGTACCATCGAGCACCTTGCGCCCCTCGGCCGTGGCGTAGTGCAGGCCCTTGGCGGCGACGAGGAGCCGGGGCGCGCCCTTGAATTGGCGGTTCGCGGTGAACGGCATCCAATAGGGCTCGAGATCGTTGGGCACGCGCGGCGCTCCCTGCCGCGGCAGCGGTGTCGCGGAGACGGCCATCCCTTCCTCCATCCTGTTTCGCCCGCCATTTTCGGGCTTGCTTGCGCAAAGGGTCAAGTCTTACGCTTTCACGCAATTGCAGCAAGGAGGCCCAGATGGCAATTCTCATTCGCGGCGGCACGGTGGTGAACGCGGATGCGAGCCAACGCGCTGACGTCCTCGTCGAAGGCGACATCATCAAGGCCGTAAGCCCCGGTCTCGATGCGCCTAAGGGCGCCGAGACCATCGACGCCGGAGGCGCCATGGTGATGCCGGGCGGTATCGACCCGCACACCCATATGGAGCTCCCCTTCATGGGGACGGTGGCGTCGGAGGATTTCTTTTCCGGCACCTCGGCGGCCGCGGCCGGCGGCACGACGATGATCATCGATTTCGTCATCCCGAGCCCCAAGGAAAACCTACTCGAGGCCTATCGCAAATGGCGGGGCTGGGCGGAGAAGGCGGCGGCCGATTACAGCTTCCATGTCGCCGTCACCTGGTGGGACGAGAGCGTGCCCAAGGACATGGGCACGCTGGTGAGCCAATACGGCGTCAACAGCTTCAAGCATTTCATGGCGTACAAGAACGCCATCATGGCCGATGACGAGATTCTGGTGAAAAGCTTCTTGCGGGCGCGCGAGCTGGGTGCGCTCTGCACCGTCCATGCCGAGAACGGCGAGCTCGTCTTTCATTTGCAGCAGGAGCTTATGAAGGCCGGCATCACCGGCCCCGAAGGCCATCCGCTGTCGCGTCCGCCCGCGGTCGAGGGCGAAGCGGCGAACCGCGCCATCCGCTTGGCGCAGGTGCTGGGCGTGCCGCTCTACATCGTGCACAATTCCTGCCGCGAGGCGGTAGAGGCGATCACGCGCGCCCGCGGCGAAGGCCAGCGTGTCTTCGGCGAGGTGCTGGCGGGACATTTGCTGGTCGACGACAGCGTTTACCGCAACCCCGACTTCGCCACGGCGGCCGCTTACGTGATGAGCCCACCTTTCCGCGGCCGCGAGCATCAGGCTGTGCTGTGGCGCGCGCTTCAGTCCGGGACGCTGCAAACGACGGCGACCGATCACTGCTGTTTCTGCGCGCCGCAAAAGGCGATGGGGGCCGGCGACTTCACCAAGATCCCGAACGGCACCGGCGGCGTCGAGGACCGCATGCAGGTGCTGTGGCATCACGGCGTCAACACCGGTCGCCTCACCGCCAACGAGTTCGTCGCGGCGACCTCGACGAATGCCGCCAAGATCTTCAACATCTATCCCCGGAAGGGCGTGATCCGGGCGGGTGCCGATGCCGATCTCGTGGTGTGGGACCCGAAAAAGCGGCGCCGCATCTCGGCCAAGACGCACCACCAGAACATCGATTTCAACATCTTCGAAGGCATGGAGGTGGAAGGCGTCAACGTCATCACGCTGTCGCAAGGCAAGATCGTCTGGCGCGACGGCGATCTGCGCACGGTGAAGGGCGCCGGGCGCTACATCGATCGCCCGCCCTTCCCCGCCTATTACCGCGCGCTGCTGCACAAGGAAGCGTTGGAGCGGCCACGTCCGGTGTTGCGCGACGCCGCGGAGTAGCGTCCGATGACGATCCTCAAGGGCGGGCTCATTCAGATGAGCCTCAAAGGCGACACCTCGATGTCGCCCGAGCAGATCCGCCAGCGCATGATCGAGGCGCACCTGCCGCTGATCGAGGCGGCGGGCAAGGCCAAGGTGCAGGTGCTGTGCCTGCAGGAGGTCTTCACCCAGCCCTATTTCTGTCCGAGCCAGGACGCGAAATGGTATGCGGCGGTGGAGCGCATTCCGGAAGGTCCGACCACCAAGCTCATGCAAGAGCTGGCGCGCAAATACGCGATGGTGATCGTCGTACCGATCTACGAGGAGGAGATCACCGGCGTCTACTACAACGCCGCCGCCGTCATCGACGCCGACGGTAAATACCTCGGCAAGTACCGCAAGACTCACATCCCGCAGGTCGCCGGCTTCTACGAGAAATTCTTCTTCAAGCCGGGCAACAGCGGCTATCCGGTGTTCCAGACCGCCTATTGCAAGCTCGGCGTCTATATCTGCTACGACCGGCATTTCCCCGAGGGTTGGCGGGCGCTCGCCTTGAACGGCGCCGAGTACATCGTCAATCCGTCGGCGACGGTGGCCGGGCTCTCGCAGTATCTCTGGGAGCTGGAGCAGCCGGCGGCGGCGGTCGCCAATGGCTGCTATATCGGCGCCGTCAACCGGGTCGGCACCGAGGCGCCCTGGAACATCGGTCGCTTCTATGGCTCGGCCTATTTCGTCAACCCGCGCGGCAAGATCATCGCCAAGGCGAGCGAGGACAAGGACGAGCTTCTCACCGCCGAGATGGACTGGGACGTGGTGCGCGAGGTGCGCAACCTCTGGCAGTTCTTCCGCGACCGCCGTCCCGAGACCTATGCGGGGCTGACGGCGATCTAGGAACCAACGCTGCACAGGCATCAGCGCCTCGCTCAGATGCAGTGCACCAGCCGGTTCGCTTCGCGCTCGACGCCGCACGAGATATCTCTATCTTATGCCTCGTCGACAGCGAGGCGATCATGGGCGAGACAGCATTCGACTACGTCATCATCGGTGCCGGCTCGGCCGGCTGCGTGCTGGCCAACCGGCTCTCCGCCGATCCCGCGACGCGCGTGCTGCTGCTCGAGGCCGGGGGCTCGGACAAGTCGCTGCTGGTCCGCATGCCGGCGGGGATCGCGCGGCTCTCGGTGCCGCAGTTCAACTGGCTCTACGACACCGCGCCGCAGCCGGCGATGAAACACCGCCGCATGTATTGGCCGCGCGGCAAGACGCTGGGTGGGTCGAGCTCGATCAACGCCATGGTCTATATCCGCGGCCAAGCGCAGGATTACGACCGCTGGCGCCAGCTCGGCAATACCGGCTGGAGTCATGCCGACGTACTCCCTTTCTTCAAGAAGGCCGAGCGCAACGAGCGCTTGAAGGACGAGTTCCACGGCACGGAGGGGCCGCTCAACGTCGCCGAGCGGCCCTATACCAATCCCTTGAGCCACGTCTTCGTCGAAGCGGCACAGCAAGCCGGCATTCCACACAACCCCGATTTCAACGGCGCGAAGCAGCATGGCGCGGGCCTCTTCCAGGTGACGCAGAAGAAGGGCGAGCGCTGGAGCGCCGCCGCGGCTTATCTCCATCCCGTGGCGTCGCGGCCCAATCTTACGGTCGCGACGGGCGCGCACGCGACGCGGATCCGCCTCGAGAAGGGCCGCGCCACCGGCGTCGACTATGTGCGCGAAGGCCGCCAGAAGAGCGCACTTGCGCTGCAGGAGGTGCTGCTGGCGGCGGGTGCCATCAACTCGCCGCATCTGCTGCTGCTCTCCGGCATCGGCCCGGCGGAAGAGCTCCGCTCCGCCGGCGTC
>DATJAV010000338.1:0-4137 GCA_035515835.1 Allostellaceae bacterium | reverse complement strand
TCATCCCGCATGCAATGATTGGCGCCGATGCAGGAGGAGAGCTGGGCATGCTGGTCTTCCGGCAACTCGCCGATCCGCCGTCCTCGACCTACACCTATCTGCTCGCCGACAGCGACAGCGGCGAAGCGGTGCTGATCGACCCCGTCTTCGAGCAGATGCGGCGCGACGCCGCCCTCATCGACGAACTCGGGCTGCGCTTGCGCCAGACGCTCGAGACGCATGTCCATGCCGACCACGTCACCGCCGCCGCCATTCTGAAAGAGCGTCTGGGCAGCGCCATCGCGCTCGGC
Organism: Allostellaceae bacterium; assembly: GCA_035515835.1. GTDB lineage: Bacteria > Pseudomonadota > Alphaproteobacteria > ATCC43930 > CGMCC-115725 > DAHUYF01. The sequence goes on along the minus strand of DATJAV010000338.1, from coordinate 3,847 downwards.
GCGCGGAGCGGCGCCGAAGGCGCCGACCGCTATCTGAGCCAAGGGGACACTGTGCCCTTCGGCAAGCGCTATCTCAGCGTGCGCGAGACGCCCGGCCATACCGCGGGCTGCCTCACCTATGTGCTCGACGACGAGCGCATGGCCTTCACCGGCGACTGCCTGCTGGTGCGGGGTTGCGGCCGCACCGACTTCCAGGGCGGCGACGCGCATGTCATGTATCGCTCGATCCATCAGCAAATCTTCACGCTGCCCGAGGATTGCGTGCTCTATCCCGCGCACGACTATCGCGGCATCACCGCCACCACGGTGCGCGAGGAGCGGCGCTTCAACCCGCGCCTCGGCGGCAATCTCAGCGAGGGCGATTTCGCCGGCTATATGAGCAATCTCGGGCTTGCGCATCCCAAGCAGATCGAGGTCGCGGTGCCGGCCAATCTGCGCTGCGGTCGTCCGGCGGTAAGCGCTCCCAGGGCGAGCGATCCCGACTGGGCGCCGCTCGCCTTTACCTTCGCCGGGTTCTGGGAGATTCAGCCGCAATGGGTCGAGGAGCATCTCCGCGAAGTCCAGGTCGTCGATGTGCGCGAACCTGACGAGTTCGAGGGACCCTTGGGTCATATTCAGGGTGCGCTCCTGGCGCCGCTGAAGGGCCTCTCGCAACAGGCGATCAACCTCTCGCGCGAGAAGCCGGTCGTCGCCGTCTGCCGCGCCGGCGGCCGCTCGGCGCAAGCGACGGTGATTCTGCAACGGCTCGGCTTCACGCGCGTCGCCAACCTCGCCGGCGGCATGCTGCGCTGGCGTGCGCAAGGCCTTCGGGTGGAGGGCGGGGCGGAGTAGGCGGAAGTCGTCAGCTCACTGAGAACTCAAAACCTTCTCCAGCATCGCCCCGATCCGCTCGTTCTGCATCTCGGTCGAGCCATCGACGAAGCCGGCGATGCGGGCGCAGGCGATGTGGCGGCCGATCGGGTGGTCTTCGCGCAAGCCTTCGGCACCCATCGCCTGGAGGCACTGGCCGAGCCGGCGCTGCGCCATCTCGACCGCGAATTTCTTGGCGTAGGCCGCGGCAAGAACCGCGTTCTCGCCGCGCTCGATGATCTCTGCGGCGCGATAGGTCAGGAGCCGCGCCGCCTCGAGGTCGGTCGCGACCTCGACCAGCGACCAGCGCAGACCCTGATGGTCGAGAAGGCGCCGACCGAAGGCGTGGCGCCGCGTGGCGTAGTCGAGCGCGAGATGAAGACTTTCGGCCACCATGCCGCAGCACATCGCCGCCACGTAAGTGCGGGCGCCATTGATCCCGGCAAGCGCTTGGCGGAACGCCTCGCCCGGCGGATAGAGGAGCGCGTCGTCGTCGACACGGAACGCGCGGAGGCGAATACCGCCAACCCCGATGGCATGGCCGCCCATAAGCCCGTAAGCCGGAAGACGCTCGAAGCCCGGTGCGCGGGCATCGACAAGGAAGGCGGCCATGCCGGCAGTGCCGGGAGCGGCGTCCGTCTTGGCGTAGACGGCGATCGCCTCGGCAGTGGCGGCGTTGGTGAGCCAGGCCTTCTCGCCGTCGATCTGCCAGCCGCCAGGCACTCTGCGTGCCATTGTCGTGATCGCCGGGAAGTCGCTGCCGGCATGGGGCTCGGTGAGCGCCGTGCCGCCGCTCATCTCGCCGGCGACGAGCGGGCCGACATAGCGCTCGATCTGCGCCGGACGCCCGGCCGCGGCGAGGCGCGTCGCGACGTTCTGCGTGTTGACGAGGCTGAAGGCGATGCCCATGCAAGAGCGCGCCAGCTCCTCGGCGACAAGCGTCTTGGCGATGAAGCCCGCGCCCTGGCCGCCGTATTGCCTCGGCACCTCGATCCCGGTGAGGCCGATCCGCGCCGCCTCGCGGATCACCTCCGGCGGCACGCGTCGCTCGCGCTCCCAGGCCCCGGCATGGGCCGCTACCATCTCGCGGCGGAAGCGCTGAGCGGCGGCGAGGAGCGTCTGCTCTTCCGGGGTCAGTCGATCGATCGGCGAAAAGGTTTCCATGGACGCTCGCGCTCGCGCGGATGAGTGCGGCGATCCTCGCCGCCGCGGCAGAAGCGGTCAAGCGAGGGTCGCAAGGGGGTAGCTGACCGCTTTCCCAGCGGAGCGGCGCAACCCCCGGCACATCAACGGGAAAGAAACTTCGTCGTCATCGCGCGGAAGACGACATCGCTGCCGACGGCCGAGGATTGTGGCGCGAGCGGCGGCGTCCGATACTGGCGGCGCCCTTCCACCGGAGAGGCGGAGACGATGAACAGCCTCCGGCACGCGCTCGCGAGACCCGGCGTACTTGGACATGCGCTCGCGTCCGTGGCTTTGCTCGCGGGCTGGCTCGGCGGTGGCGCCGCGACGCGCGCGCAAACCGACGAGATCCAGGTCTACGACGCCACCATCGAGCAGCCGCATCAGTTCAGCGTCGAAATCCACAACAACTACACGCCGATCGGGCGGACGCAGCCGGAATTTCCGGGCGGCGTCGTTCCCAATCATGCCTTGAACGGCGTGCCGGAATGGGCATACGGCGCTACCGACTGGCTCGAGCTCGGCCTCTATCTGCCGCTATACACCGTCACCAACACCGGCCATGTCGAGCTGGACGGTGCCAAGCTGCGGGCGCTTTTCGTCTCGCCGCAAGCCCGCGAGCGGGAGATCTTCTACGGCGTCAATTTCGAGCTCAGCTTCAACGCGCGGCATTGGGAGCCGACGCGACGCTCGGGCGAGATCCGGCCGATCATCGGGACCCATCTCGGCCGTTGGGACCTTATCGTAAATCCCATCATCGATACCGGGTTCAACGGCGTCAACCGCCTCGATTTCGCGCCGGCGGAGCGGATCGCCTACAATTTCTCCGAACTTTGGGACGCGGCCGTGGAGCACTATGCCGACTACGGGCATTTCAGCGACCTGCTGCCGCCAAAGCAGCAGTTCCAGACGGTCTTCGCCGTGATCGACTACAACGGCTTGCCGAACAGCGTCGAGTTCGGCATCGGGCACGGCTTCACTGCGGCGTCGGACGCCTTGGTGCTGAAGTTGATGATCACACATAATTTCTAACGGCGTCGCCCCACGTTAGACTTCATGCCAGCCGGCGGCGACGCCGTACCATCATCGAGCGCGAGGAGTGCAGGGGATGACGACGCGAGAGCCGATCCTGAACCCCGTGGCCATCAAGGAATTGCGGCCGACCCAGATCACCGTCGGCTTCCGCGAGGTCGCGGAGAAGCGCAAGCATTGGCGCAAGCGCGACGATCACAAAGCGGCGGAATATCTGGGCGAGCATATGATCCCCGTGATCCTGGGTCCCAAGGATCGACACTTCGTCATCGATCATCATCACCTCGTCCGCGCGCTGCACGACGAGGGCGAGAAGGACATTTTGGTCAACGTCGTCGCCGATCTCAGGGCCGTGCACAAGGACTCCTTCTGGGTCGTCCTCGACAATCGCGGCTGGTGCCACCCTTACGACAACGAAGGCCGGCGGCGGCATTTCGAGGACATTCCGTCATCGATCGCCGAGATGGTGGACGATCCCTATCGGAGCCTCGCGGGCGAGCTCCGGCGGGTCGGCGGCTATGCCAAGGACACCACGCCCTTCAGCGAGTTCATCTGGGCCGACTTCCTGCGCCGTCACGTGAAGCGCAAGGAGATCGACAAGGATTTCGAATCAGCGCTTGCCGACGCGCTCGAGCTGGCGAAGTCGGAGGCGGCCGATTATCTGCCGGGATGGTGCGGACCGGTGACGTGACGGTGCCGGCGCTAGGGCGCTATTCGGCGGCGCGCACCTGGGTGCGCGTTTGCGCGCCCGGCGCCTGTTGCCGCGCGCGCAGCGGCTTCAGCA
>DATJAV010000337.1:0-2808 GCA_035515835.1 Allostellaceae bacterium | reverse complement strand
CGCGCCGTGCGCGTTGCCACTTCGTCACGACGTTCCACAACGCCTATGGCGGCGGCTCCTGGCTGAAGCGCCGCTACAACCGGGTGATGGCCGAGGGCGAGCGCGTCATCGCCATCTCGCGTTTCGTTGCCGAGCACGCAATGGCGGTATACGGCGTGACGCCGGAGAAGCTTCGCATCGTCGAGCGCGGCGTCGACTTCAGCCGCTTCGATCCCGAGCGCACCAGCGCCGAGCGCGTCATCCGCCTCGCGCGCGAGTGGCAATTGCCCGACGGCGTGCCGGTGGTGATGCTGCCCGGGCGCTTGACGCGCTGGAAGGGCCAGCTGGTGTTGATCGACGCCGTCCAACGCCTTGCCGAGCGCGATCTCTGCTGCGTCGTGCTCGGCTCAGGTGAGCAGCGCTACCGGCGAGAGCTGCTCGACGCGATTGCCGCCAAGGGCCAGGGCGGCCGCTTCCAGATGGTCGAGGATTGCCGCGACATGCCGGCCGCCTACATGCTGGCCGACGTCGTCGTCTCCGCCTCGACGCGGCCCGAAGGTTTCGGCCGCGTCATCGCCGAGGCGCAGGCGATGGGTCGTCCGGTGATCGCCACCGACCATGGCGGCGCGCGCGAGATCCTGCTCGACGGCGAGACCGGCTCGCTGGTGCCGCCCGGCGACGCCGACGCGCTCGCCGCCGCCATCGACCGCGCGCTCGCGCTGGACGGCGCCCAGCGCGCGGTGCTGGCGCAGCGCGCCATCCAGCATATGCGCGCCCATTTTTCGACCGAGCGCATGACGGAGCGGACGCTTGCGGTCTATGAGGAGATCCTGTTTCCGGAAGCGCGCGAGGGACATGTGGCGTAGCCAAAAAATTCTCCCCCTCGCCCCCACGAAGTGGGGGAGAGGGTAGGTTGAGGGTGGTTCAGCTTCGCTGGCGCCAGCCGTCACGCGGAGACGCCCCCCTCACGCTAATCTCTCCCGCCGCAAGAGCAGGGAAAGAGGGGTTTTATGGGGATGCTGGTGGATATGGCCATGCTGTCGTCTCCGCGAGACAGCGCGCATGAACATCCTCGTCATCAAGCTGGGCGCGCTCGGGGATTTCGTGCAGGCGATGGGGCCGGCGGCGGCGATCCGCAAACACCATGCCGGCGACCGCATCACGCTGCTGACGACGGCGTCCTATGCCGAGCTGGCGCGCGCCGCACCCTATTTCGATCACGTCCTGATCGACGAGCGGCCGCGGCTCCTTGATCTCGCGGGGTGGTGGCGGCTTCGGCGCATGCTGCGCGGCGGCCGCTTCGCCCGCGTCTACGATCTCCAGACCTCCGATCGCTCGAGCTTCTATCACCGGCTGATGGGGCGTCCGCCCTGGTCGGGGATCGCGCGCGGCGCCTCCTTGCCGCACGACAACCCCGAGCGCGATCGCATGCATACGCTGGAGCGCCAGGCCGACCAGCTGCGCCGCGCCGGCATCGCCGAAGTTCCGCCGCCCGACGTTTCTTGGGCGGCGTTGGACATCGCCCCTCTGGCGCTCCCCGAGCGCCTGCTGCTGCTGGTCCCGGGGGGGGCGGCGCATCGCCCGGAGAAGCGCTGGCCGATCGAGAATTTCGCGGCGCTTGCGGTGCTGGCCGAGCGGCACAAGTGGACCCCGGTGGTGCTGGGCGGACCGGCTGAGCGACCGCTGGGTGCCGTGATCGCCGAGCGCGCCGCGGGCGCGCGCGACCTTACCGGCCGAACGCGGCTCGGCGAGATCGTGGCTCTGGGCCGCGTCGCCGAGTATGCCGTCGGCAACGATACCGGTCCCATGCATCTCCTGGTCGCCGCCGGCTGCCCCGCCACCGTCCTTTATTCCTTGGCGTCGGATCCCGCCCTGACGGCACCCCGCGGCGACAACGTCACCATTCTCCGCCGGCCCGATCTCGCCGGGCTCGGCGTCGCCGAGGTTGCCGCGACCCTTGGCTTCCGCTAAAGCGCCCGCCCCATGAGCGCGGTCACCATCACCCTTCCCGACGGCAAGGCGAAGAGCTTCGCCAGGCCGGTCAGCGGCGCCGACATCGCGGCCGCGATCGGGCCCGGTCTCGCCAAGGCGGCGCTTGCCATCAAGGTCGATGGCAGGGTCAAGGATCTGGCGGCGCCGATCGAGCACGATGCCAAGATCGCGATCGTCACCCGGGAATCGCCGGAGGCGCTCGAGCTTCTGCGCCACGACGCGGCGCATGTGCTCGCCGAGGCGGTGAAGGAGCTCTATCCCGAGACGCAGGTGACCTTCGGTCCTGCGACCGACACCGGGTTCTACTACGACTTTGCGCGCGACCAGCCCTTCACTCCCGAGGATCTCGAGAAGATCGAGAAGCGAATGCACGAGATCGTCGACCGCAACGAGACGATCACGCGCGCCGAATGGGACCGCGACCGCGCCGTCGATTTCTTCAAGCGGCTGGGCGAGCGCTACAAGGCGGAATGGATCGGCGAGATCCCGGCGGGCGAGGCGATCAGCCTCTATACGCAAGGCGGCTTCACCGATCTCTGCACCGGTCCGCATCTGCCGTCCACCGGCAAGCTCGGGCATGCCTTCAAGTTGATGAAGGTCGCCGGCGCCTATTGGCGGGGCGATGCCAAGAACCAGCAGCTGCAGCGCGTCTATGGCACCGCCTGGGCCGACGAGAAGGCGCTGAAGCAACATCTTTTTCAGCTCGAGGAGGCGGAAAAGCGCGACCATCGCCGCTTGGGGCGCGAGCTCGATCTCTTCCATCAGCAGGAAGAGGCGGTGGGCAGCGTCTTCTGGCATCCCAAGGGTTGGACGCTCTACCGCATCATCGAGCGCCAC
>DATJAV010000336.1:0-2045 GCA_035515835.1 Allostellaceae bacterium | reverse complement strand
AATGCCGCGGCAGCAAGCCGGTCAGGCGCGACCGCGTCGATCGCCTCGTCGGCGCCCATGGCGACATACCAACGCAAGAGATCGGCGAGCGCCTCGACCTGTGGCATGACGGCGAAACTAGCAGCTCGCCTCTGGCTCTTTAAGAAGCATTTACTATAGTGGCGGCAGTCTGTCGCGGTTCGACGGGTCGGCCGCGACGTTACGGAGCCGCAGAGGGCGCGCGTCGACCGCGCGAGGCGGTGTTTTGAGGTCGATGAGCAGGAAAAATCCCATGCACAGATGGTCGGCGGCATCTCTGGCGGCTGCGGCAATGCTGGTCGGCCTCTCCGTCGTCGCGTGCGCGCCGGCGAGCGAGGGGAGCGACGGCGCAACCGAGACGACGTCGCTGCCCATCAGCCCCCTCGGCAGCTACCTCGCTGCGCGCCACGCGCAGCAAGAGCACGACTATGCCCGTGCTGCGGAGTTCATGAGCCAAGCGCTCGTCGACGATCCCGGCAATTTGGACCTGGTGCGCCAGGCCTTCGTGCTGCGCGTCAGCGAAGGACGCATCGCCGAAGCGACGCCGCTCGCGCAACGCCTCGCCGAGGTCGATCGGAGCGCCGGCCTGCCGCAGGTCGTGCTGCTGCTGAATGACGCAAAGAACGGCGATTTCGCGGCGGCGGCGCAGCGCGCGCGGGCTCTCCCGGGGGAGGGCGCGCAACGGCTCGCGCAGCCGCTTCTCATCGCCTGGTGCGAGCTTGGCGCGCACAAGCCGGACGCGGCATTGCACGCGCTCGATGCTCTCGATGCGTTGCGCGGCGTCGATACGCTGAAGGAGCTTCACACCGCCCTCATCGCCGATGCCGTCGATCGCGTCGACGCGGCCGAGCAGGCTTACAGGAAGGCGCTCGGCGATGAGGTGCGGCTCACTTGGCGCTCAGTCGAGCTCGCCGGCAATTTCTATGAGCGGCGGCAGCGTAGTGAAGAGGCGCGGCGTCTTTATGAGCGCCTGGCGGGCGGGGACCAGAGCACCTCCGTCGCCAGCGACGCACTGGCGCGGATCGCGCGCGGCGAGCTGCCGCAGCGCGTCATCGCCACTCCGCTCGACGGCTTGGCCGAGGCCCTCTTCGATCTTGCCAGCATTCTCGACCAGCGCGAGACGCTCGATGCGTCGCTCGTCTACGCCCGGCTCGCCCTCGATCTCAGGCCCGATTTCCCGCTGGCGCAGCTCCTCGTCGCCGAGATCGACGAGGACCAGAAGCACACCGCCGCCGCCCTTGCCGATTACCGCGCCATCGATCCCAAATCGCCGTTGGGTTGGACCGCTCGGCTGCGCGCGGCGGTGGCGCTCGACACGCTCGACCGCACCGACGAGGCAGCGGACGAGCTCAACCGCATGGCCGCCGAGCGGCCGAAAGATCCGGAGCCGCTGATCGAGCTCGGCGACATCTTGCGTGGCCGTAACCGCTTCACGGATGCGGTCAACGCCTATGATGCGGCCATAAGCCGCGTCGGCGACGCGCAGCCGCAACATTGGCGGCTCTACTACAGCCGCGCTGCGGCGCTCGAGCGCTCCGGCCAATGGGCGCGCGCCGAGGCCGATCTCAAGCGCGCGCTGGAGTTGAAACCGGACCAGCCGCTCGTGCTCAACTATCTGGGATACTCCTGGATCGATCGCGGCGAGCATCTCGACCAAGGGCTCAGCATGGTGCGGCGCGCGGTCGAACTCCGCCCCAATGACGGCTACATCGTCGACAGTCTCGGCTGGGCCTATTACCGGCTTGGCGAGTTCGCCAACGCCACGCAATTCCTCGAGAAGGCGATCGAGTTGTTGCCCGAGGATCCGACGGTGAACGATCATCTGGGCGACGCCTACTGGCAACAGGGCCGCGCCGTCGAGGCGCGTTACCAATGGCGGCGCGCGCTCCAATTCAAGCCCGAGGCGGATCAGGTCAAGGCGATCGAGACCAAGATCGACCAGGGCATCGCCAAGCTGCCGGCCGCCGCCGCCGCGCGCGGCGGCTGAGCGATGGCCGAGCGCCGGCGCGCGCCGGCCAAGCTCAATC
>DATJAV010000335.1:0-11863 GCA_035515835.1 Allostellaceae bacterium | reverse complement strand
GACTACCCGAATCAGGTCAACAACGTCCTCTGCTTCCCCTTCATCTTCCGCGGCGCGCTCGATGTCGGGGCGACGACGATCAACGAGGCGATGAAGCTCGCTTGTGTCGAGGCGCTGGCTTCGCTCGCGCAGGCGCCGCCTTCCGACGTGGTCGCGGCGGCCTACGGCGACGAGGCGCTCACGTTCGGGCCGGATTACCTCATTCCGAAGCCCTTCGACCCGCGGCTTATCCTCGAGCTCGCGCCGGCGGTGGCGAAGGCGGCGATGGAGAGCGGCGTTGCGACCCGGCCGATCGAGGATTTCGCGGCCTATCGCGAGCGCCTGACGCAATTCGTCTTCCGCTCCGGCCTCGCCATGAAGCCGCTCTTCGACCGCGCGCGCAGCGACCCCCGCCGCGTCGTCTATGCCGAGGGCGAGGATGAGCGCGTGCTGCGCGCGGTGCAGCAGGTGCTCGATGACGGCCTCGCGAAGCCGATTGTCATCGGCCGGCGCGACGTGGTGAGCCGCCGCATCGAGCGGCTCAATCTACGCTTGAAGCTCGACCAGAACGTCGTGTTGGTCGATCCCCAGGACGACCCCCGCTACAACGCCTATTGGGCGCTCTACCACCGCTTGATGGAGCGGAAAGGCGTCTCGCCCGATTTTGCCCGTAGCCTCGTGCGCACCCGCAGCACGGTGATTGCCGCGCTTATGGTGCGCCGCGGCGAGGCCGATGCGATGCTGTGCGGCGCCATCGGTCAATACCATCGCCACTTGAAGCATGTCGTCGACATCCTCGAGCTCGTGCCGGGCGTCAGCGCGCCGGCCGCGCTCTCCGGGCTCATCCTGGCAAAGGGCACCTATTTCCTCTGCGACACCTTCGTCGTCGACGATCCCTCGGCCGAGCAGCTCGCCACCATGACGATCCGCGCCGCCGAGGCGCTGCGTTATTTCGGTACCGAGCCCAAGGTAGGACTGCTCTCGCATTCCAATTTCGGCAGCGCCGATTCGCCGTCGGCGCGCAAGATGCGCCAGGTGTTCGCACTGCTTCGCGAGCGCGCGCCCGAGCTCGTCGTCGAGGGCGAGATGCATGCGGACGCGGCGCTCTCGGAAGAGATCCGCCGTCGCGTCTTCCCGAACTCGCTGCTGAAGGGCACGGCCAACCTGCTGATCATGCCCAATCTCGATGCCGCTAATATTGCGCTCAACGCGCTGACAGTACTGGCCGAGGGCCAGCCGGTCGGCCCCATCCTGCTCGGCGTCAACGCCGCCGCGCATATCGTCGCGCCTTCGGTGACGGTGCGTGGTCTCGTCAATATGACCGCGGTGGCGGTCTGTCATGCGCAGGTATCGCCGGCGGCCGCGTCGGCCGCCGGCTGAAAGCAAGCTTCTACCTGTCGTATTTGATGGCTTCGCGGAGCTGCCGGAGCGCCGCGTCGCAATCCCGGAGGGCATCGACCCGGTGTCCGCCGAAATCATGTGCCGCGTGCTGCATATAGTCTCTGGCTCTCTCGAGCGCGTTGATGGCGCGGCGGAGCTCCGGGTGCGGCTCCGCTTTGGCGGTGGCGGCAGCAAGGACGACGCCGGCGGTGGCGACGGCGCCGGCAAGGGTCGAGCGACGGGTCATGGTCATGTGTCTTCTCCTGGTGCTTGTGGCCGGGCCGAGACCGCTCGCCGACGACGCGGCGATGACGCCGATGATCGGCCTGGACCTCATCGGCGGTTTCTTCTGCTCATGCGGCAGCGTCTTCGTAAAGGGGCTTAAAAGCGGCAAGCCTCCTCTCTATAGGGCGAAACGGGAAGCGGCATCCCTTGCCAGGCGAGGCCGCAGCCATAGACTGGACCGCAACCCGCGAGAGCCCCATGCCCAGCAACCGCTACCCCTCGCTCGATTTCGATCTCGGCGCCGATATCGATTTGCTCCGTGATACGGTGCGCGCGTTTGCCGATGACGAGATCGCGCCGCTCGCCGCCGAGATCGACCGCAACGACAAATTCCCGCGCCAGCTCTGGCCCAAAATGGGCGAGCTCGGGCTTCACGGCATCACCGTCGAGGAGGAGTATGGCGGCACCGATATGGGTTATCTCGCCCATGTCGTCGCCATGGAAGAGGTGAGCCGCGGCTCGGCCGCCGTCGGGCTTTCCTACGGCGCCCACTCCAATCTCTGCGTCAACCAGATCCGCCGCAACGGCAGCGAGCGGCAGAAGCGCAAATACCTGCCGAAGCTCGTCTCCGGCGAGCATGTCGGCGGTCTCGCCATGAGCGAACCCGGCGCCGGTTCCGACGTTGTCGGCATGCGCATGCGCGCCGAGAAGAAGGGCGACCACTATGTGCTGAACGGCAGCAAGATGTGGATCACCAATGGCCCGGAATCCGAGGTCTTGGTGGTCTATGCCAAGACCGACCCAGCCGCGGGTCCGCGCGGCATCTCCGCTTTCCTCATCGAGAAGGGGATGAAGGGGTTCAGCCCGGCACAGAAGCTCGACAAGCTCGGCATGCGCGGCTCGCCGACATCGGAGCTAGTCTTCACGGATTGCGAGGTGCCGGAGGAGAATCTCCTGGGCAAGCTCAATGAAGGCGTCAAGGTGCTGATGAGCGGCCTCGACTACGAGCGGGCGGTGCTGGCGGCAGGACCGCTCGGCATCATGCAGGCGTGCATGGAAGCGGTCATCCCCTACGTCCATGAGCGGAAGCAGTTCGGGCAGCCGATCGGCGCGTTCCAGCTGATGCAAGGGAAGCTCGCCGACATGTACACGACGATGAATGCCTCTAAGGCCTATGTCTATGCGGTGGCGCGCGCTTGCGACCGCGGCCAGACGACGCGGAAGGACGCGGCAGGCGCCATCCTCTATGCCTCGGAAATGGCGACATGGATGGCGCTCGAAGCGATCCAGGCGCTGGGCGGCAACGGCTACATTAACGAGTTTCCGACCGGCCGGCTGCTGCGCGACGCCAAGCTCTACGAGATCGGCGCCGGCACCTCCGAGATCCGGCGCATGCTGATCGGACGCGAGCTTTTCAGCGAGACGGCGTAGCGGCTTTGTGCCGGCCGCGAGGATAGTAGATCCGCACCAACCGCTCCGGCGCGACACCGAACCAGTAGAGAAGCTGCACCACCGACCAGCCGCAGAAAATGGCGACGGGACGGCGGCCGGCGAATTTGCGCGAGGATGTGACGAGCGGCGGGTCGTCGATGCGGATCGTGCGGCCCGCGCGCTCGAGGCGACGGACGAAGTCGTAATCCTCCATCAACGGCATCGGCTTAAAGCCGCCGATCCGCTCATAGACCCCGCGCCGCACATAGATGCCGCTGTCGCCGTAGTAAAGGGCAAAGCGCCGGAGCCAGGCATAGAAGCCGGTGAGCCAGCGGGCGAAGCTGCTGTCGCCGTCGAAGACGGTGAGGAAATTGCCGCCGGGGATGCGCGGATCGCGATCGAGCGCAGCGCAGATCGCGGCGAGACCGCCGGTGGGAAAAACGCTGTCGGCGTGAAGGAACAGCAAAATCTCGCCGCTCGCCCGCCCGGCGCCAGTGCGAAGTTGCAGCCCGCGGCCGCGCACGCTGGTAACGAGCGCCGCGCCCTGGGCGCGCGCGAGCGACGGCGTGCCGTCGCCGCTGCCGCCATCGGCGATGATGATCTCGTGGAGCTCGGGCTCGCGCCGGAGCGCGGCGACGAGCGACGGCAGCCGTTCGGCCTCGTCGAGCGTCGGGATGATGACCGAGATGCGCCCGCCCATGGCTCAGCCGATGGGGGGCGCCGCACGATCGATGATGGCGCGGCTATCGATGCCGGCGCACAAGGTGCCGAACGCGCCGCCCCGCTCGCCCTGGAGCCGGCTCGCGCAGAATGCGTCGGCGACGGCGGGCGGGGCGAAACGCACGAGCAGCGCGCCCTGCAACGCAAGCACGATCCTCTCGGCCAGCCGCCGCGCCTGCGCCTCATCCGGGCGCGCCGCCAGCGTCGCATCGAGGGCCGCCAGAAAGGCGTCGAGCCGCTGATCGGCGCCCCGCGCCGGCACGAGCTCGGCGCGGAGCGCGTCCGCCGCCTCGGGCGCGCGGGTGAGCGCGCGCAGCACGTCGAGGCACATGACGTTGCCCGAGCCTTCCCAGATCGAGTTGACCGGCATTTCGCGATAGAGCCGCGGCATGAGACTTTCCTCGGCATAGCCGTTGCCGCCGAGCACCTCCATCGCCTCACCGGCAAGGGCGATGGCGCGTTTGCAGACCCAGAACTTCGCCGCCGGCGTCACCAGGCGGCGAAACGCGGTCTCGCCGTCATCATCCTGGCGGTCGAAGGCGCGCGCCATGCGCAGCCCGAGCGCCGTCGCCGCCTCGACTTCGAGCGCCAAATCGGCGAGCACGCTCGCCATCAAGGGCTGGTCGACGAGATGGCGCTGGAAGGCGGTGCGGTGGCGGGCGTGGTGGAGCGCTTGCGCCAACGCCTGGCGCATGAGGCCGGCGCTGGCGACGGCGCAATCGAGCCTGGTATAGGTCGCCATCTCGATGATGGTGGGAATGCCGCGGCCCTCCTCGCCGACGAGGGTGGCGAAAGCGCCATGAAACTCGACCTCGCTCGAGGCGTTGGCGCGGTTGCCGAGCTTGTCCTTGAGTCGTTGCAAACGGAGCGCGTTCAATTGCCCGTCGGGCGTCCAGCGCGGCAGGAAGAAGCAGGAAAGCCCCCTGGGCGCCTGCGCCAGCACCAGGAACGCGTCGCACATCGGTGCCGAGAAGAACCATTTGTGGCCCGTGAGGCGATAGGCCTTGCCTGGACCGCCGGCGTCGAGGGGCTCGGCGCGGGTGCTGTTGCTGCGAAGGTCGGAGCCGCCCTGCTTCTCGGTCATGCCCATGCCCATGAGCGCGCCGGTCTTCTGCGCCGCCGGGCTGAAGCCGCCGTCGTAGCGCCGCGAATAGAGCCGCGGCAGCCACTCGGCAGCGATCTCCGGCTGATGCCGCAACGCCGGCACCCCCCCGTAGGTCATGGTGAGCGGGCATTGCACGCCCGCCTCGATCTGGCATTGCATGTAGACCTGCGCCGCGCGCGCAACATGGGCGCCGGGCTTGGGCGCGGCCCAGGGACCGGTATGCACGCCCTCGCTGACGGCAAGCGCCATCAGCGCATGCCAGGCGGGATGGAACTCGACGGCGTCGCGGCGGTTACCGTAGCCGTCGAAGGTCTGTAGCACCGGCGGGTTCCGGTTCGCCTGGAAGCCCCATTCGATGGTCTCGGCCCGGCCCAACGCCGCGCCGAAGCGGCCGAGATCCTCGCTCGCCCAGAGCGCGCCATCGCGCGCGATACCCTCGGCGAGCGCGCGGTCGCTGGCAAAAAGGTTGTAGTCGACGAGCGGCGGCGGTTGGTTGAAGACGTCGTGGGTGGCGAAGCTTTGGCGGCCGTCGCTCATGTCGGGTCTCCCGGATCGGTCTTTATAGGCGGGATCGCCCGCGCGCGGAACACGGGTTGACCGCTGCCGCGTGAGCCGCCTTAGTAAGCGAAGATCGCCTATCCCGTGCGATATGAAGGATTGCTCATGCCCACCGTCTTGATTACCGGCGCCAATCGCGGCCTCGGCCTCGAATTCGCCCGGCAATACGCCGCTGATGGCTGGCGTGTCATCGCCACCAGCCGCTCGCTCGAGAAGACTGCCGCGCTCCGGGCGCTCCGGGCCGAGGTTCATCCGCTCGACGTAGCCGATATCGCCGCGGTCGCTGCGTTCGGGCGCGAGCTTCAGCGCGAGACGATCGACGTGCTCATTGCCAATGCCGGCATCGCCGGTCCGCGCGGCATGACGGCGGAAGCGATCGATGCGGCGGGCTGGGCCGAGACCTTCCGCGTCAACGCCATGGCGCCGTTGGCGCTCGCCGGCGTCTTTGCCGTGCAAGTGGCGCGCAGCGAGCAGCGCAAGATGATCGCGATCGGCAGCCGCCTCGGTTCGATTTCGGTCAACAACGAGGGCGGCATGTTTGCCTATCGCTCCTCGAAGGCGGCGCTCAACGCCGTCTGGCACTCATTCGCGATCGATCATCGCGAGCTCGTCGTCGCCGTGCTCCACCCGGGATGGGTACGCACCGACATGGGTGGCAAGTCCGCGGCCCTTGGCGTCGATGAGAGCGTCGCCGGCATGCGCCGCGTCATCGCGGGACTGGGCAAGGCGGAGAGCGGCGGCTTCTTCAGCCACGACGGCGGTCCCATCCCGTGGTAGCGGCGCTTCCATGATACCGACGCAAGAGCAGGCGATGATCCGCGACATGGCGCGGAACTTCGCCGAAGAGCGGTTGAAGCCCTTTGGCGACGAATGGGCAAAGAGCGCGCGCTTTCCCGCCGAGGCGCTCCGCGAGATGGGAGCGCTCGGTCTCATGGGCATGCTGGTACCGGAGGCCGAGGGCGGCGCCGGCGCCGATCACGTCGCCTACGCGATGGCTCTCGAGGAGATCGCCGCCGGCGACGGCGCCACCTCGACCATCATGAGCGTGCAGAACTCAGTGGGCTGCGCGCCGGTGCTGCGCTTCGGTACGGCCGAGCAGAAGCAGCGCTTTCTCCGTCCGATGGCGCGAGGCGAGATGCTCGCCGCCTTCTGTCTCACCGAGCCCGAAGCGGGCTCCGATGCCGGTGCGATTGCGACGCGGGCGCGGCGCGTCGGCAACAAGTATGTGCTGAGCGGCACCAAGCAGTTCATTACCTCGGGCGCCAACGCCCAGGTGGCGATCGTCTTTGCCGTGACCGATCCTGCGGCCGGCAAGAAGGGCATCAGCGCCTTCGTCGTGCCGACGGCGACGCCGGGATGGCGGGTGGCAAGGCTCGAGGCGAAGCTCGGCCAGCGCGCCTCCGACACGGCGCAGATCGTCTTCGACGAGATGGAGCTGACCCCGGACCTGCTGCTGGGGCAGGAGGGCGAGGGCTATCGCATCGCGCTCGCCAATCTCGAGGGCGGCCGCATCGGCATCGCCGCGCAGTCGATCGGCATGGCGCGCGCCGCCTTCGAGGCGGCGACCCTCTACGCCAAGGAGCGCAAGAGCTTCGGCACCGTCATCGCCAACCATCAAGCGGTCGCCTTTCGTCTCGCCGACATGGCGACGCGGATCGAGGCGGCGCGGCAATTGACGCTGCATGCCGCGGCATTGCGGGACGCGGGAATGCCCTGCGTCAAGGAAGCGTCGATGGCGAAGCTCTTCGCCTCCGAGATGGCCGAGCGCGTCTGCTCGGACGCCATTCAAATCCATGGCGGCTACGGCTATCTCGAGGACTTCCCGGTGGAGCGCCTCTGGCGCGACGTGCGCGTCTGCCAGATCTACGAAGGCACCAGCGACATCCAGCGCCTGGTGATCAGCCGGCAGGTGCTGGGCGACTAGCGCCCCTTTCGCGCGGCGCCGACGACCTGGAGCCCGGCATGGCGCAGGAACGGCAGAGAGAGGCAGGCGGCATCGATGCGCGCCGCAAGCCGTGCCATGACGCGAATGCCGGGAATGAAGCGCAAGAGGCGGTTGACGACCAGGACGTCACTGTTCATGAATCCGCAGAATCCCAAAAAGCCATGCGTCGTCCAATGCTCGAGCGAGAGGCCTGCCGCCGCCAGCGGCCGCGCCGTCTCGCAATAGCGCAGCGGTCGCTCGGTCTCGTGGTCGAGCATCGGCGAGAGGCGGTAGACGGCAGCGCGAAGCCAACGCCAGAGGGCGAAATCGTTGACCGGCTCGCGGAAATAGAACCAGCCGCCCGGCTTCAGGATCCGCGCGACCTCGGCGAAGAGTGCGGCGCGGTCGGGCACATGATGGATGCCGCCCAGCATGAAGACGGTGTCATAGGCATCGCTTGCCAGCGGCAGTCGCGTGGCGTCGCCCTGGGCGAAGGAGAGATGGCTGCCCGGATTTTCACGCCGTGCCGCCTCCAGCATCGCGACCGAGATGTCGACGCCGACGCCGCGCCCGGTCCGGCGCGCGAGCAAGCGGAACGCCTCGCCGCGGCCGCAGCAGATCTCGGCGACGGTGCCGAGCCGCTCTTGGCGTAGCGCGTCGAGCAGCGCGCGATCGAGCGAGGCCGAGTATTCCTCCGTGTGCGGGTAAGCGAGGTTTTCGGCATAGGCCTAGGCGATGACATCGTAATGCACCTGCTGGCTGCGGGCCTCTGCCGAGGCGCTTTCCCCGCCGAAGAGCGGGATGCCGGCGGGCGACAATGCGTAGCTCCGGTTGCGCGACGGCGTGACGAGCCGGCCGTCGCACAGCTCAAGCCGCGCTCCGGTCTCGGGGCAGCGCAAGAGGTCGAGCATGTCGGCAAAGCGAAGGCCGTCGCTTTGCTTGGTCTCGGCCGTCGCGGTCACGGTGTCGGGCGCTCGGCGCGGGCGGGCTTCGTGCCGACGGCCGACCACGACATCTCGTTGACCCAGGCAAGTCGGATATCGGTGAGGCCGCTGCTTCGCATCATGGTCTCTACCGTCTCTCTCGGCCAGTAGTGGGCGATCCTCGGCAACATCTGGTCGAAGACGATCGATCGCAAATGGCGAAGCGAGAGGCGGCGGAGCAGGCGGTAATATTCGATGGAATCGAGGCCGAGCCGCAGGGCGAGCCACACCGCGAGCGAGGGATAGAGCGATAGATGATGGACAAGGCCGATGGGCAGCCGGCTGAACAAGAGCCGGCGGATCGGCGTCAGCACGCGGACGATGACGCCGTTGTTCTCTTGGCCATAGACCCAGATCAGTACTTTGCCCCCGGGTTTCGTGGCGGCGACCATGGCCGCCAACGCTTTTGCCGGCGCCTCGAGGTGATGAATGACGCCGATCGAGAAGACGATGTCGAAGCTCTCGTCGCCATCGATAGCATAGGCGCTCTGATGGCGAACCTCGACCTCCGGGAAGGACGCCAAGGTTTGCCGCGCGGCGTTCAGCGAGCGCTCGTCGACGTCGATCGCGCGGCCGCCTTGGGCGCCATAAATCATGGGCCAATAGCTGTTGCGCCCCATGCCGCAGCCGACGTCGAGGAAGCGCTTGCCCCGCCACTCCTCGGGCGAGAGATGGACCGTCCAGTTGCGAAACTGCTCCTGGTATTCCGGCCGCAGCTCGGCATAGGTCTGCCATTCATAGCCGAAACGCTCGGGAGACCCGGCGGCGCTCGCCGCGTCGAGCGTCAGCGCGGCATGAAGTTGATCGTCCATTGTCAATGTTCTTCGCGGCCCCAATCCGCTATCGGCTCGGGCGCTCGGAAGTGCCGAAGTTGACGAGCTCGCGCACGAGATAGGCCGAGCGGCCCTGCGACTCGAAGTAAGTTCGCACCAGCATCTCGGCCAAGAGCCCCATCAGAATGCTCAACACGCCGACCAGGAAGGCCATCGCCGTCAGCAAGGGCAACGGCGTCAGGATCATGGAGAGGCCGTTCACGACCTTGAGGTAGATGAGCGCGGCGAAGAAAACCGCGGAAAGACCGAGAGAAAAAATGCCGAAGCCGCCGAAGACGTAGATCGGCTTCACGAAATAGGCGTCCAAGAACTTCACGACGATCAGGTCGAGGATCACCTTCACGACCCTCTCGATGCCGTACTTCGATTTGCCGGAGAGCCGCGCGTGGTGACGGACCGGCACCTCGACGACCTTGCCGCCCATCCAACTCGCATAGATCGGAATGAACCGATGCATCTCGCCGTAGAGACGGATGCCGCGAACGATGTCGGCACGATAGGCCTTGAGCGTGCAGCCATAGTCGTTGAGGTGGACGCCCGAGACCCGCGATATCAGCCGGTTGGCGACGCGGCTGAGGAAATTGCGGCTGACCGCAGCATCCTTGCGATCGACGCGCCAGCCCGAGGCGACGTCGTAGCCCTCGCGGATCTTCTCGAGTAGAACCGGAATATCCCGTGGATCATTCTGCAGATCGGCGTCCATCGAGACGATGATCTCGCCCCCGGCGTGGTCGATGCCCGCCATGAGCGCCGCGGTCTGCCCGTAGTTCCTGCGAAAATCGATGATCCTGAGCTCCGGCGTCTCGGCGGCGACCGCCTTGAGGGCGCCCAGCGTTCGATCGGTGCTGCCATCGTTGACGGCGATGATCTCGAAACGCAACGACAAGTCTCGGAGCACCGGAAGCAGCTTGTGAAAGAGCGGCGCGACGTTCTCTTCTTCGTTGAGGAGTGGAAGGATGACGGAGAGCTCTGGCGGCGAAAATGCTTCCGAGAGCAGGCGCTGCCGCTCCTCGATGCCTGCCGCGAACGCTCGTTGACTGGGTTGCGCCATCGCTCGGATGCCGTGCAGCCGCAAAGACGAACGGTAAGCGCAAAAGGGGAAAGGAATGGTAAACGAAGCCTTGGTGGCGGCCGCGGCGGTGGTCGTCGCCGTCGAACGGTTTCAGCCGCGCGCGGGAGGCGCGCAGGTCCAGACGTCGAAGTAACCGCTGCTTTCCGTCCGGCGGTAGTTCTCGAGGAAGGCGTGGCGGAAATCCGCGCTGAACACCGGTTTGTTGTCGTAGTAGCTCGGCACCGCAAAGGGCTGCTCTCCTTTCGGCAGCAGCCAATGGCCGAGCCGGCAGCTGACGAGATCCGGTATCCATCGCGCCGATCCGTCGACGCCGATGTAACGGAGCTCCATCGTCACTTGCGCGTCGATGAGGGCGGGATAGCCGTGGAGGGCCAGAACGGTTCTCGCCGCTTGGCTCATGAGATAACTGCGTTGGCTGTCGCCATATCCGATCTGGGTGGTCGGATCGGACTGGCGTTCCGCCAGCGCGAGCGCTTCCGCGATGATGCCCCTCGCCCCGTGCAGGTCCTCCATCGCGTCCGGTCTGAGGAAGCTGAACGCCGCGGCGAAGAGAAAAAGCGCGACCGGCGACCACCGACCGACAACGTTCGGGCGAGGGAGGCGACTGAACGCATCGGCGAGCACCGGCACGGCGGGAAGAAGGTGATAAGCGTTGGCGCCGGGGAAGGTCGAGGGATAGAGCAGGAGAAGAAGGGTCGCGAGAACGCTGAGGAAGTACCATCGCTCCGCCGCCGCGGCACGCCGCGCGCCGCTCAGCAAGGCGAAGGCGATGGCGACGCCGGGAAGATCAAGCGTCACGACCAGATTGATGACCGCCCTGAGGCTATGGTGATCGACGCGCCTTCCGAGTTGCAGCGCGAGCGCCGTGACATAGTCGCCGAGGGAGACGCCGGGCGCCAGAAACGGCACCAAGAAGGTGACGCCCGAGGCGATCGCCGCCTTCATCACGGCGCGCCATCCGTTCGCGGACCAGAGGTCGATGACGACCGGCATGAAGTAGACGAAAGCATGCACCTTCAGATTGACGGCAAGGCCGATGCAGACGCCGAGGGCGAGCGCGCCCCACCGCCCTCCGGCAGCTGCCAGCCCGATCGCAACGAGGAGCGTCTCGATCGGGTCCGGGCGCACCCAGTAGCTCATCGGGCTGAAGAACCAGAGCCCGGTGACAAGAACCAGCAGCCCCGCGCCGACGTCCCGGTTCGGCGACCGGCGGAAGTGCCAGAGCATGATGGCGACCGTGGCGACGAGGGCGGACAGCGAGGTAAGCTTGCTCGCGGCTATGTCTGCGCCGAAGACCATCAGGGCCGGGACCTCCAGCATATAGGCGAGAGGTCCGTAGTAGGTCGCGAGCTGGGGCGCGCCATCGACGCTGCCATAGAGCGGCGCGCCGTGAAAATACTGCCACCCGCTGATGACGACATTGCCCTCGATATGGTCGAGATAGCCGCCCACCAGCAGGTAGCGGCCGCACTGCCATCCCATGACGACGATGGCGACGGCAATGCCGAGGAGGATGAGGACGCGGCGGATGCCGATCTCCGCGCCGTGGCTCGCTTCCCGCTCGCCCAGGCGCTCAACAACCATCGGGTCTGGCTCGATCGCGGCGATGCACGTGGTGTTTTCCTCAGACTCCCAGCGAAGCGGCTCCGGAGT
>DATJAV010000334.1:0-4965 GCA_035515835.1 Allostellaceae bacterium | reverse complement strand
TGCGGCCGGCCTCACCCTGCTGCTCTGGGCGCTCTATCACCTTCTTTACGGCGCGCGGCACCCCGCTCGCATCGGCATGCAGACCGGCTTCGCCGGGCTCTTCCTCTGGTCCTTCCTGATGGCGAGCGCCCATGGCGCGGGACTGATGCTGGCTCCGGCGCTGCTGCCGCTTTGCTCCTCCGTCGGTCCCATGCTCGCGTCGCGTTCGCTTCTCATCGGACTCGCCGCGGTCGGCGTGCACAGCGCGGCGATGCTGGCGACGACGGGCCTCATCGCCACGGTCGTTTATCGCTGGGTCGATTTGGGATTCCTTCGCCGCTTCTGGTTCAACCTTGACCGCCTCTGGACCGTCGCGCTTGCCGCGACCGGGCTTGTGCTGATTGCGATCTGAGCCGTCACGTCAGCGTGGCGGTTGACGACCTCTGCGGCGCCGAACGCCGGGGTGCTCGCGTTGATGCTGCTCGGCGTCTGGCCGAGGTTGGGCTCATCGAACTGATTGTCGCAGCCCTGACCGTGAGCGCGAGAAGAGAAATTGCGGAGAGTGCGATCATCCTCTGCTTAAAAGCTTGCCGACTTGCATCCTTGTCTCCTTGAGGAGCTTGGCCGAAAGGCTGCCGTTTTGTGCCGGCCATGTGAACCAGAACGGCCGGAGTACGTCGCCGAAACCGACCGATGAAACTCGCCCTGGAAATGACATCGGCTGATCTCGCCTGTTTATGCAGAGACGCCGCGGTTGCCGATTTGCCGGGACGATAGCCATGATTGCACGAACAGCCATTGCCATTGCCGCAGTTGCGGGGCTCGAAGGATGCGTGGCGACGGGGTTACTGACAGCGGGAGCTGTTACCACCGAGGCCGTAGACAAGGGTGCCGATCAGGGCGCGAAATACGGCATTCGTCGGTTGGACAGCGCATTGCAAGTGGCGATTGCCTCCGCCGCCGGGCCGATCGACGTCGGCTATGCTGTCCGCTGGGATTCGCCGCAGCAGATACCCGTCCTCTATCCTGCCCACTCCGGCATGGTCGAAGTGGTGCGCGTGTTTGGCCAGACCACGACAAAGTGCAAAGACGTGATTTTCACGATCAACGACGATCACAATGCTTTTACGACCACGATCTGCCGCAACGATCTGGGCCAATGGGGATGGGCCTTGGCCGAGCCGTCGACCCACCGCTGAGGACGTAGTCTCTCAGATCGCGACTTGTGCATCGGCCCCGATCGGTCGTCGCTCGAGGTTCCGGCCGCAGCCGCGCCCAGCGCGAACGTCGGAGAAAGTCGGCGACCTGGCGGCGAATCGGGCGCGTGAGCGCGATGGGACAAAGGCAAACGGCAGGAGGGAAAACCCATGATAACCGCAGACTTAAGAGGAAAATCGGCGCTCGTCACCGGCGGCGCCTCGGGGATTGGCCTCGCGACCGTCGAGCTCATGCTGCTCGCCGGCGCCAAAGTGGCGATGAACCATCTCGCCGACGACGCGCGGGCGCGCACCGAGATCGAGCGCTTCAAGGCGCATGGCTACCCCGTTCATTCGGTGCCGGGCGACGTCTCGCGGCCGGGCGAGGCGGAGAAGATGGTGGGCCACGCCATCGAGCGCCTCGACGGCCTCGACATCCTCGTCAACAACGCCGGCACGCCCGGTCCCGGCGCGCCCTTTGAGTTTCGCGATCTCGACGCCATGACCGAGGCGCTGTGGCAGACCATCCTCAGCACCAACCTCGTCGGTCCTTTCCGCTGCAGCCATGCCGCGGCGGCGGCGCTGAAGCGCAGGCAGGGCGCCATCGTCAATACCGCCTCGGTGGCGGGGCTGACGCGCCCCGGCAGCAGCATCGCCTATGGCGCGAGCAAGGCCGGCCTCATCAATCTCACCCGCTCGCTCGCCGTGGCGCTCGCACCCGACGTGCGGGTGAACGCGGTCGCTCCCGGTCTCGTCGATTCGCCCTGGACCCAATCCTGGCCCATGGAGAGGAAGCGCGGTTATATCGAGCAGTCGCTGATGCAGCGGATGTGCACGCCCGCCGACATCGCCGAAACGATCCTGTTCCTCGCCGCTGGTGGGGCGATGATCACCGGGCAGACCATCCCGGTGGATGGTGGCTTGACCTGACGCCTCAGGCGGCGCGCAGGCCGGCCAAGAAGCGGTCGACCTGCTCGCGCAGCCGCTCCGACTGCGCGGCGAGCTCGGCGGCGGCGCTCAGCACGGCGCTCGCCGCCTGATCGGTCTCGCCCGCGGCGGCGCGAACGCCGGCCATGGTCTTCGACATCTCGTCCGTGCCGCCGGCGACGTGTTGCACGTTCCGCGCAATCTCCTGCGTCGCGCTCGATTGCTCCTCGACGGCGGCGGCAATCGAGGATGAGATCTGGCTCACCTCGACGATCGTGCTGGAGACGGCGCGGATCGCCGCCACGGCGTCGGTCGTAGCGGTCTGCATCGCACCGATCTGGGTGCGGATGTCGTCGGTCGCGCGTGCCGTCTGATTGGCGAGGCCCTTCACCACATTGGCGACGACGGCAAAGCCCTTGCCGGCCTCGCCGGCGCGCGCCGCCTCGATCGTGGCATTGAGCGCCAGCAGATTGGTCTGGCTCGCGATCTCGTTGATGAGCGCCACCACCTCGCCGATCTTCTCGGCGGCCGCGGCAAGGCCTTGCACGGTGGCGTTGGTGCGCTGGCCTTCCTCGGCGGCATGCCGTGCCACCTGCTCCGACTGGACCACCTGGCGGCCGATCTCGTTGATCGAGGCGGAGAGTTCCTCGGCAGCCATCGCCACGGTCTCGACGCCCGAGAGCGCCTCTTGCGCCGAGGCGGTGACGGCGGTCGATTGCCGCGTCGTCTGCTCGGCCGTCGCCGACATCATCTGCGCCGTCGTCTGCAGGTCATGCGCCGCGGCCGAGACCGAATCGACGATGCCGCGGACGCTGGCCTCGAAGCCGTTGGCGAGCGCGGCAATGCCGCGCCGCTTCTCCACCTCGGCCTCGGCGCGCACGCGCTCCTGGTCGACGCGCAGCTGCTCGATCTTGTCGGCGTTCTCCTTGAAGACGCGCATGGTGCGCGCGAGCGCGCCGACCTCGTCGCGCCGATCGGCGTAGGCGGCGCCGACGCTGCGATCGCCTTGGGCAAGGCGCTCCATGGTGCGGACCACGCGTGAGATCGGGTGCGCGATGCCGTAACCGATGAACCCGCTGCTCACCGCCAACAAGGCCGCCAAGAGCGCGAACCAGATCGCCAGCCACCGCGTCGTGCCGGCGCGGCTCGTCGCCATGGCGGCGGACGCCTCGCTGTAGCGCTGCGCAACCTCGCGCGTGACCTCCGCGATCGGCGCCTCGATCGCCTTGCGCCGCTTGGCAAGAGCGCCAACGTCCTCATCGAGCTCGAGGACGGCCAGCGCCATGCGATCGAAATCTTTCTTGTAGGTGTCCATCTTGTCGGCGAGCTCCGCGCGCGCCGCGTCCGGTATAGTAGCGGCGGCAGCGAGCGCATCGAACGTCGCCTTCTCGGCGGTCATCTCGTGCATGTATTGCTCGCCCTTGCCTTCGGCGTGGCGGGCCAGGAAGTCCTTCTCGTGGCGACGCATCATCAACATCGAGACCAGGAGCTTCGGCTCGTCGAGCTTTTGCAGCGTGGCCTCCGCCTCATGCGCGGCGTTCCGCACGAAGCCGAGCTGGCCGCTGTTCTCGTTGAGGCCGACCGCCTTGCTCTGGTCGACGACGGTGATGAACTGGCTGACGTAGCTGGCGAGCAGGTCGTTACGGATTGTCGCGACCTTGTCGGCGAGAGCCGTGACGCCATCACGGCGCAACACGCCCTCCATCGCCTCGAGTTGACGGCTCGCCTCGCTCGCGGACTGGCCCTGCAGGCTGGCATAGCTTTCATCGCGCCAGAAGAGAAAGGCCATGTCGGCGCGGCCGGCCTCGGCGATGGCGCGATCGACGCCCGTGATGGTTTCCTGGTAGCCGGCGGTGCGGTCGGCGGCGTCCTGGAAGCGGCGCTGGGTGATAGTGCCCTGCAGGTAGAGCGCGCCAAACACGGCGAGGCCGATCAGCCCGATCGCGCCGATCAGCCCGATCTGGAATTGCAGCCGCATCCGCCCGAGCAGCCCGCTCATCGTTTCGCTCTGCCTGCTGTCTCGCCCCTGGCGCTCTTTGGACGCGCCCCTCCAGCGGAGGATATGGCATGTGATCCAATAATTTTGGCTTAAACCTGCGGGCAATTAGTCAGCATATGGTAACTGTTCGTGACCCGGCATATCCCTAAATTGCCAAGGGTTGACGGCGCGGCGGGTCGCCCCATACATAAATCGCTTCCATGCCTTGTGCGGTGCAGCAGGCCGGATGGCTTGGCGGCAGAGGCTCAGCGGCAGGAATGAGCGAGATCAATGCAGCCTCGCCCGGGACGTGCGATCGGACGGGGGTGGGAGAGTTGCGCGACATGACGACGCTTGTCCTCGGGCACGGTCTTGCCTTCGAGGACCTCTATCGACGCCAGGGCCTGATGCGGCTCGATGCCGCCTTCGTCGGACATCTGCGCGAGGTCGACGTGGCGCTTCACAACCGCTTGATGGTGGCGCGGCATGATCCGACCGCGCTCGCGCGGAAGGACGAGGCCGACCTCCTCGTTGCGCTCGCGCCTCATCTCGAGGACTTCATCGGCGAGCTCTTCGGCATCGGGGCGGAGCTCCGTGCGCTGCAGGCACAGCATGACGCGCTGGCGCCGCTTTATTCGGTGAAGCGCCTCTTCGTGCAGCGCCGCGCCGTGAAGGGGGTCACCCCCGAAGGAGCGGCGGCGCTCGACGGCCCGGCGCTCGCAGCGGCGCTCGAGGCGTGCTTCGGCGAAGCGCTCGCCGAAGAGAGCTACGCCCGTCATGTCGCGCGCTGGATGGAGGCGGAAGCGGATCATGGCGACGCGCTCGAGCTTGCCGCGCGCTACGCCGCTTGGGCGACGCTCGCGCCGGCAGGCCGCGAGAAGCACC
>DATJAV010000333.1:0-8284 GCA_035515835.1 Allostellaceae bacterium | reverse complement strand
ACCAGCGATCCCTCCGTCATGGGTCGGGAGTCCGGCGGCCCTGCCAATGGCAATGTTGTCTGGCATGGCGGACGGTTGCTGGCGCTGAGCTCCAACAATCTGCCGGTCGAAATCGATTGGCAGCGGCTCGACACGGTCGGTTCCTGGAACTTCGGCGGCAGTCAATATCCCGAACGAGCTCTCATCCCAAGATCGATCCAGCCACCCAAGAGCTTCACTTCTTCGCCTATGGCGCCGACGGACCGTTGACGCAGCGCCTTCTCTATTGCGTCGCCGACAGCGAAGGAAAGCTGCAGCGCCTCGACGCCTTCGACGCGCCCTTTGCCGGACTCATGCATGACTTCATGATGACCCGCGGCCATGTGCTGTTTCCGTTCCTGCCGCTGGTCGGCTGTCCCAAGCGCCGGTCGCGCGGCGAGCCGGTTTAAGCTTGGGAGCCCGAGAGAGGGGTCGCTGTCGGGGTCCTGCGCCGCGACGGTGCTGTCGCGACGCTGCGCTGGTTCAAGGGCGAGGCCTGTTCTTTCTTCCACGTCATGAGCGCCTGGGAGGAGGACGGCAAGATTGTCGCCCACCTGATGCAGTTCGAGGGCGCGCCGCCCTTCCCACGCGTCGACCGACATGAGCGTGCCACGCCGCAGCCGCGGCTCTGCCGCTGGACCTTCGACCTCGCCGGCGACAGCGATCGCATCGCGCGCGAGTATATCGACGATCTCGCCGGTGAGGTTCCGCGCATCGATGAGCGCTTCCTCGGCCGCCGCCATCGCCATGGCTGGTACGCCGTCCTTGGCCGCGACGGCGGCGGCAGGTCGGCGCCGAACGGCTTGGTGCATCTCGATCTCGTGAGGGGAGAACGCGCGCTCTATCGGGTTCCCGAGGGCGACCGGGTGTCGGAGCCGGTCTTCGTGCCGCGCGCGGCTGACGCCGCGGAAGGCGATGGCTGGCTGCTGGCGCTGGCCTATCGCGGCGCCGAGAAGCGCTGCGACCTCCTAGTCTTCGCCGCCACTGATCTCGCCGCCGGTCCTCTGGCCATCGCCCAGCTTCCGCATTGCATCCCTTACGACTTCCATGGGTCGTGGCGGCCGGCCGCGGCCTGAGCGCGACGTCGTCGCCACATGCGAAAGCGTGAGTTGCAGAGATTCGACGGCAATTCCTCTTGCCTCGCTGGCGTCCTTCGCGCATAGTCGCTGACATGATTGTGCTCGTAATCAACGTCATGCGTCGCAAGCGCTGGCATTTCGCATCGCCGGCGTGCGGCGGCATTCGGCTTCGAGCGGAAGGGATCAAATAGCCCTTCTCGAAAACCCCCGAAACCCGAATGCCAAGCCGCCCGCGACCTCCGAGGCGGCTTTTTAGTTGTCGCCGCACCGGAGCCCTGGGCTGGGAGGTAACGATGTGGAGAGAATGGTTGGCAAGAACGCTGAGCCCGCGCCGGGATGCGGCCGACAAGGAGAGGTCGATGCCGGTTGCGCCGCCCGAGCTCGAGGGCCACGCATTCCATCCCGGCGCCAATGAGTTCCGCGCCGCGCTCGAACGGGCGGTGGTGGAGAGCGAGTGATCAGGCCGGCGCGCGCTTCTGCGCAACGACGTGGAAGAGATGCCAGTGTTTGGGCTTTCCCTGCGGCGTCTCGGTGTCGGTCTCTTCCTCCTCGAGAAGCTCGATGGTAAAGCCGGCGAGCAGCCGCTCGACCGCGGCGCGGTCGAGGAGGGTGATGCCATCCTCGCCGCGGAACTGATCGCGCTCGCCGAAGAACTGCCCTGAGAAGCGCCCGCCCGGCAGCAGCGAGCGCTCGATGCGCTGCCAGACTTCGGCGAAGCGCGCCGGTGGGCAGAGCGGCAGCGCGAAGCTCGCATTCACCAGATTGACTTTGGGCCAGCGCGTATCCTCGAAGCGGCGGCAGATCACGGTGAGCGCCTGGCGGCGCGTGAGATCGCGCCGCGTCTCCAGCCGCTCGATCGCCGCGGGCTCGGCGTCGATGGCGATGACGCGCCAGCCGCGCCGCAGCAGCTCCACGGTATCGCGCCCGTCGCCGCAGCCGAGATCGACCGCCTTCCGCCCTTCGCCCGCGCCGAAGCGCTCGAGCGCCAGCATCAAGGTGCGCCGCGGCGGGCGACCGGCCGTGTTGTCGTAGTATTCCTCCCAGTCGCTGTCGCGCGCTTTGGCCATGTTGGCACCATACCTCGCATCCCACCCCGCCGCTCAAGAGAATCGTCGCCTTGGCGATGCTGCGGGACCGCGATATGCATTCCTTTGTCCCACCCTTTCCGCTTTCGCAGGGACGGGAAGGCGGCGAGTTCCAACGCCCCCGAATCCGCACTACAGTACCGCTATGTTCCTGCGGAATAGCGCTCTTGCTCTGCTCCTGTGCCTCGCCGCGCCCTTGGCGCGAGCTCAGGACCGCACCTTCACCGACGGCGCCGGGCGCCAAATCGACGTGCCGCAGCACATCGAGCGCGTCTTTGCCGCGGGCTCGCCGGCGGCGACGACGCTCTATACGCTGGCGCCGCAGATGCTGCTCGGCTGGACCGCGCCGTTGAGCGATGCCGAGAAGGCGTTCCTTCCCGCCCGCTATGCCGCGCTGCCGGTGCTGGGTCGCCTCACCGGCCGCGCCAACACGGCCAATGTCGAGACGGTGCTGGCGGCGCGGCCCGACATCATCCTCGATCTCGGCGACGTCGATCCGACCCATGTCTCGCTCGCCGAGCGCACCCAGGAGCAGACCGGCCTCCCCTATCTCATCTTCGACGGCAGCTTCGACAAGACGCCCGAGCTCTACGAGGCGCTGGGCCGGTTGCTCGGCACCGAGAAGGAAGCGGCCGAGCTCGCCGACTATGCGCGGCGCACCCTCGATGAGGTGAAGGAGGGCATGGCCCGCCTCCCCGCCGCGCGCCGGCCGCGCGTCTATTATGCGCGCGGGCCCGACGGGCTCGAGACGGCGCTCGACGGGTCGATCAACACCGAAATGCTCCGCTATGTCGGCGCCGAGAACGTCGCCCGCTCGCCCGACCGTCACAACACCGCCACCGCGTCGCCCGAGCAGATCCTGGCCTGGGACCCCGACGTGGTCATCACCATGGACGAGCGCTTCTATCACGCCATCTGGGATCATCCGCTGTGGCGCGGCATCAAGGCGGTGCGCGACCATCGCGTCTATCTCCTGCCGCGCCTCCCCTTCGGCTGGTTCGACTCGCCGCCGGCGGTCAACCGGCTGATCGGCGTGCGCTTCCTCGCGGCCACGCTCTATCCCGACGTCTTCCCGCGCGACTTGCGCGAGACCACCAGCGAGTTCTATCGCCTCTTCTATCACGAGAAGCTGAGCGAAGCGCAGCTCGACCAGCTGCTGAAGCCATGAGAGGCCGCGGCCTTTCCTTCGCCCTGCCGTCGCTGGCGCTGCTGCTGCTCTTCATCGCCGCCTTCGCCGTCGGCAAGTTCCCGGTAGCGCCGCACGACCTTGTCGCCGTGCTCTGGGCGAAGCTTTCCGGCGCCGATAGCGGCGTCGCGCCCAATGTCGAGGCCGTGGTGTGGCAGATCCGCCTGCCGCGCATTGCCGCGGCCGTGCTGGTAGGCGCGGCGCTCGCGGCCGCTGGCTCCACATATCAGGGCCTCTTCCGCAATCCGCTGGTCTCGCCGGACATTCTCGGCGTCGCCGCCGGTGCCGGGCTCGGCGCCGCCATCGGCATCTTCCTGTCGCTGCCGGTGGCGGCGGTACAGGTCCTGGCCTTCCTCGGCGGCTTGGGTGCGGTGGTCGTCGTCTATCTCATCGGCGCCACGATGCGGGGGCGCGACCCGATTCTGGTCCTGGTGCTGGCAGGCGTCGCCATGGGGACGCTCTTGGGCTCGGCCATCTCGCTGGTGAAGGTCTTCGCCGATCCCTACAACCAGCTCCCGGCGATCACCTTTTGGCTCCTGGGGAGCCTCACCGCCGTCACTATGTCCGATCTCGCGAGCGTGCTGCCGGCCATCGTTATCGGCCTCTTGCCGCTCTATCTGTTGCGCTGGCGCATGAATCTCATGACCCTGGGTGACGAGGAGGCGCGCGCGCTCGGCGTCGAGACGCGGCTCTTGCGCATACTTTTCATCGCCGGCGCCACGCTCATCACTTCGGCGGCGGTGTCGGTCTCCGGCATCATCGGCTGGATCGGCCTCATCATCCCGCACGCCGCTCGTCTCATCGCCGGCCCGGAATTCTCGCGGCTCTTGCCGACCTCGATGCTGCTGGGCGCCGGCTATCTCTTGGCGGTCGACACCATTGCGCGCACCATGGCGACGATCGAAGTGCCGATCGGCATCCTCACCGCCTTCATCGGCGCGCCCTTCTTCCTCTGGCTCCTGGCGTCGACGCGGCGCGGCTGGCAATGACGCTCGCCGCCGAGGAATTGGGCTTCGGCTATCGCGGCCACAGCGTCGGACGGGGCGTCAGCCTCGAGCTTCGCGCCGGCGAGGTGCTCTGCCTTTTGGGCCCCAATGGCGGCGGCAAGACCACGCTGATGAAGACGCTGCTCGGCCTGTTGCCCGCGATCGCCGGCCGCGTGCGCATGGACGGCCAAGACATCGCCCATCTCTCGCGCCGCCAGCTCGCCCGCGTCGTGGGATATGTGCCGCAGGCGCATGCCGCGTTCTTCCCTTTCGCCGTGCTCGACATCGTTCTGATGGGGCGGAATGCGCATATCGGCCTTTTCGCGGCGCCGTCGCGCGGCGATCGCGAGGTGGCGGAGCGCGCGCTCGCCACGCTCGGCATCGGCCATCTCCAGGAGCGCATCTATACCGAGATCAGCGGCGGCGAGCGGCAGCTCGTGCTGATCGCCCGCGCGCTGGCGCAAGAGCCGCGCATCCTCGTCATGGACGAGCCCACCGCCAGCCTCGATTTCGGCAATCAGCTGCGCGTGCTGCAGCAGATCGCCGCACTCGCCCGCTCCGGCATCGCCGTGCTGTTCTCGACGCATGATCCCGATCACGTTTTTCTCTGCGGCGACCGCGTGGCCCTCCTCCATGACGGCGGCATGGAGGCGCTGGGCCCGCCGGAGGCGGTCATCACGCCCGCGTCGCTGAAGCGCCTCTATGGCGTCGAGGTGCAAGTGGTCGAGCTCCCCGACCACGAGACCCGCACCTGCGTTCCCTCCGTCCACGGTCTGCGCGAGCGCCGGACGCCACGTTGAGTGCCGGACATCACAATAGCGACACGGTTCTATGTGAGAGTGTGCCTGCGAAAAGCTTTGCAGGAGGAACCCATGTCGCATCCCCATCATCCGAGTGCCCACGCCACCCATCAGAAGCCGACACATTCGGGTGACGGGCAGCATACCGAACGCGAAGATCATCCTTGGGAGATCGAAATTCCCGATCACCCGCAGCGCACCGACAGCCCGATTTACGTGATTTCGCGGAAGCTCATGAACGAGATTTGCGCGCAGGCGGGCGCGATCCCGACATTTCTCGGCGGCCCCGGACCCTACCAGGATCACCATGGCGGTGGTATGTGGGTGAAGGACAAGACCGGCTGGCTCTTCATCAAGAACCTGGCGGGAATGGAGTGGAGCCAGCAATTCTGCGCCGATCCCGCGAAAGTCGAGCAGCTTCGCCAATATGCCGAGCGCATCTACGACGCATTTCCCGCCTCGATTCCGGCGATCAAGGATCTTCTGCAAGGCGCGGATTATCCCGTCGACAAGATCCTCCGGAATCCCATAAAGACGGCGGACGACGTGGCGCATTGGGTCGATTCGATCTTCAACGCGAGCGTACCGCTCGATCAGCGCCGCCACACCGGCGTACTCGAGCCCAACGGCGCCTCGGCCAAGCCCTCGCCGGACATCGTCGGCGGCGTCCATCACTATCCGACGCCGATCACCGACATCCAGCTCTTCAAGCATGACGACTTCCAGCTCTGGGTCGTCGACGACGAAGGGGAGCTCGCGGCCGTAACCCCCGCGCATCCGCGCGGCTCCGGCAAAAGCGAGGTGAATGTCGCCTATGCCACGCCGGGCACGCAGCTGCAAAAGCGCTGGATCAGGGCGCACCAGAAGAACCGGCACCTCCAGCTCGAGGGCAGTCACCCCATGGCGAAACAGGCGTTTGCCCGGCAAAAGTAACGTCGGCGCGGGAGCGCGCTTCCCGGCGTGAGCGGCGGCGGCGATAATCGGGCGATGACCCGCGACATCGCCGCCGACGCGCTCGATCTCAAGGAATACATTCGCCCGGGCGATCGCATCGTCGTCGGCCAGGGCGGCGCCGAGGCGCTGACCTTGAGCGAGATTCTGGTGCGCCAGCGCGCGCCGCTCGGCCGCGTCAGCCTCTTTCTCGGCCCCGCCTTTGCCGGGAGCTTCCGGCCGGAGCACGCCGACCATCTCGCCTTCACCGCCTATGCCGCAAGCGGCAGCAATCAAGCGCTGGCGCGCGCCGGGCTCCTCGACATCATGCCTGTCCACTACTCGGAGCTGTCGGCGCTTTTCTCTGCGGGCGAGACGCGCGCCGAGATCGTGCTGCTGCAGTTAGCGCCGGAAGGGCGGCGTCTTGGCATGGCGAACGATTACCAGATCGACGCGGCCCGGCGCGCCCGTGTCGTCATTGTCGAGATCAATGAGAGGGTTCCGGAAACCCCGGGGAGCGAACTTCCCGACGATATCCGCATCGACGTCGTCATCCGTAGCGCGCGCGAGCCGGCGATGATGATGCCGGCGTCGCTCGGCGCCGCGGAAGCGCAAATCGCCGAGCGCGTGGCGTCGCTGGTGCCCGACGGCGCCACGCTCGAGCTCGGCATCGGTGCGCTGCCCGACGCTATCCTTGCGGCGCTCACCGGGCATCGCGATCTCGGCCTCCACAGCGGCATGCTCGGTGACGGCGTCGTGACGCTGGCGGAAGCCGGCGCGCTCACGAATGCGCGAAAGCCGATCGATACCGGCATCAGCATCGGCGGCCTGCTCTTCGGCACCCGCCGCCTCTTCGATTTCGCCCATCGCAATCCCGCGCTACGCCTGATGCCGCCGACCTACACCCATGGCCACCAGATGCTGCGCCAATTGCCGAGCTTCATCGCCATCAATTCCGCGGTCGAAGCGGATCTGACGGGGCAGGTGAACGGCGAGTCCTTAGGCGGCGCCTATGTCGGCGCGATCGGCGGCCAGGTCGACTTCATGCGCGGCGCCATCGCCGCGGGCGGCCGCTCGATCATCGCGCTGCCGGCGACGGCCAAAGGCGGCACGGTGAGCCGCATCACCGCAAAGCTTGGCGACGCCATCGTGACGAGCCTGCGCAGCGACATGGATACTATCGTCACCGAATACGGCATCGCCGAGCTGCGCCACCGCTCGCTTGCCGAGCGCGCCCGCCGCATGATCGCGATCGCGGCGCCGCAATTCCGCGAGGAATTGGAGCGAGCCGCGCATGCGCTGCTAAAGGCCGGGGAAGAGGGCAAGAAAGAATCACCATAGAGGCACGGAGCACAGAGAAATGCTTGATGGTCGCTTCGCGAGCGAAAAATACTCTGTGTCTCTGTGTCTCTGTGTCTCTGTGGTGATTCTTCCCTCCGCTACGCCGCGTCCTCCAACACCAGCGCCGCGCCCTTCTCCGCGATCATGATCGTCGGCGCGTTGGTGTTGCCGCTGACGAGAGTCGGCATAATGGATGCGTCGATGACGCGCAGGCCCTCGATGCCGCGGAGCCTGAGGCGCTCGTCGACCACCGCCAGCGCGTCGTTTCCCATCTTGCAAGTGCCGACCGGATGGTACTCGGTCTCGGCGGTGGCGCGGATGAAGTCCTCGAGCTGGCCGTCCGATTGCTGTGGGCCGCCGGGAAAACGCTCGGGTCCGAGGTAAGGCTTGAAGGCCGGCGCGGCCAGGATCGCCCGCGCCTGGCGGATGCCGTCGATCAGGATCTTGAGGTCGTAGCCCGAGGCGAGATAGTTGGGATCGATGAGCGGCGGCGCCAGCGGGTCGCTGCTGCCCAGCCTGATCTCGCCGCGGCTCTCCGGACGGAGACAGCAGGCGTGGAGCGTGACGCCGTGGCCGTCGAGGAGCCTTCGCCCGTGATCGACGACCTGCACCGGCAGGAAATGGAATTGGATGTCGGGCGTCTCGCGCTCGCCCCGCGAGGAGACGAAGGCGCCGGCCTCGGCGATGTTGCTGGTGCCGGGACCGCTCTTGAAGAGGGTGAATTGGAGTGCTGCCGCGAGCGCGGGAAGGCCGCGGCTCTTGCCGTCGATGGTGATCTTCTGGTTGACCGCCTGGATGACGTTGACGTTGAGGTGATCCTGCAAGTTCTTGCCGACCCCCGGCAGGTCGTGCATCACGT
>DATJAV010000332.1:0-4625 GCA_035515835.1 Allostellaceae bacterium | reverse complement strand
GCATGTCGAGGAAGGGCGGCGCGTAGAAGGCCTGCGTCAACGGGTAGATGCGGTCGTTGATCGCCTGCGCAGCGGCCAAGTCCTTCGCCTCGACCGCGCGCCAGAGCGCCGCCTGCAGATCGGCGATGATGCTCCCTGCTCCCGACAGCAGCCCGCGGCAGCCCAGCACCAGGGAGCTCATGAGCCAGGCGCTGTGCGTGCTCAGCACATTGACCGGGCGCGGCAAGCCCTGCAGCGTGCGGATATGCTGCTCATGCAGCATCGCATCGTTGCTCCAGTCCTTAATGGCGCGCACGCTCGGCACCGCCTCGGCGATCGCCAGCAGCGTCGCCAGTGGATAGCCCAGGCCGCTCGCCTGGGAATACTGAAAGAGGATGATCGGCAGGCCGCTGACGTCGGCGATGCGACGGAAATGGGCGAGCGCCATCTCCGGGCGAAGGTGGCCCCCCATGCTCATGCTGTTGGGCGGGAAGACCAGCAGCGCCGCAGCCCCTTCGCGCTCGGCCATGCGCGCGATCTCGGCGGCGGCGAGGCTGCCATCGGCATAGACGCCGGCGACGACCGGCAGGCGGTCGCCGATCTCATCCAGGGTGAGCTCGAGCACGTGGCGCTGCTCGTCGTCGCTGCAAGCATGCACCTCAGAGGAATGCGCGTTGGTGGTGAGGGCGGCCAACCCCGGTACGGCGGCGACGTCGCGGAGATGCGCGCGATAGGCGCGGGCATCGATGGCAAAATCCTCGTCGAAGGGGAGGAGGCAGGCGGGAATGACGCCGGCCGGGACGAAGCTCGCGAAGCGGGTCATCGAACATCTCCTGGCGATCCTCCCCAAGAATAAGAGCAGTGCGCTGCATCACGCAACGGCGAGCGCGGCGCGCTTCCCTCGACCGGATTGTGAGAAAATGCACAGCACGCTCCGCGGCGCGGACGATAGCCTGCGACGCATCGATGCCTGTTGATGATGGAGATGCGCCCGTGCTTTGGGATGGTGATTGCCCGGTTGACACCCTGTCGTGCGTTCTTTCGAACCTCGGCGGTTTTCTCGCCTTCTGCAGCCTCTGTGCCGTCGCGATCGGCACACGACCACCCATGGGCGGCGCGCGGTTCCGCATCGGCAGCCGAGCCCGCGACGCCGTCGCGCAGCTGGGCATGAGCCCATGGAGTTGGCGGCGCACCCGCCCCATTCGTAAGGGTTTATTGCCCCCTGAGGCCGCCGGAGTTACCGTAGGGGCCATCTAAAGCCCCGTGCTTCGATGCGCTCGACCAGTCCACGGGGTCCTGGGAGGAACCATGAGCGTGCATCGCAGCCCCGCAGACATTCGTGCCGACCTCAAGCATCCCGTCATCGACGCGGACGGCCACTGGGTCGAATACACCCCGGTCTTCGCCGAGCGTATGCGCAAGGTTGCGGGCGACAAGGCGGCGGACGGCTTCCTCGTCAGCCAGCGGCGGATTCCGGACGCGCTCAGCCTTACCATCGCCGAGCGCAAGCAGCGCGGCATCGCTATGGAAGGCTATTGGTCGCGCCAGTCCACCAATACCCGCGACCGCGCCACCGCGATGATGCCGCGCATGCTCTATGACCGGCTCGACGAACTCGGCATCGATTTCGGCGTCATCTACCCGACCGGCGGCCTCAGCATCCCCCGCATCGCCGATGATGCAACGCGGCGCGCCGTCATCCGCGGCTTCAACATCGTCACCGCCGAGTATTTCGCGAAGCTCGACGACCGGCTGACCCCGGCGGCGGTGATCCCGATGCACACGCCCGAGGAAGCCATTACCGAGCTCGAGTTCGTGACCGAAGAGCTCGGCGCCAAGGTCGGCATGTTCGGCAGCGGCATCGCCCGCCGCGTGCCGGTCGCCGAGGGCGTCGATCCGGCGGTCGGGCGCTTCGCCGTGACCTTCGATCAGCTCGGTCTCGACAGCGCGCACGACTATGACGCCGTCTGGGAGAAATGCCGCGCGCTCGGCATCGCGCCGACCTTCCATACCGGGGGCCGCAGCTTCGGCCTGCGCAATTCGCCGACCAACTTCACCTACAACCACATCGGCCACTTTGCCGCCGCCGGAGAGGCCACCGCCAAAGCCCTGTTCCTGGGCGGCGTCACGCGGCGCTTCCCCGATCTCCGCTTCGCCTTCCTCGAAGGCGGCGTCGGCTGGGGCTGCCAGCTCTTTGCCGATCTCATTGAGCATTGGGAGCGGCGCGGCCGCGACGGCATCGCCCATATGGACCCGAAGAAGCTCGACCGTGCGCTGCTGCGGAGCCTCGTCGACAAATACGGCTATGACGACTACGCCGCGGAGCTGGCGCGGCGCGACGGCTGGCCCAGCCGCGAGGAGGACGAGCTGACGGGCGGCGTGCCGGTGCTCGACGACTACGCCGCGTGCCAGATCAGCCGGAAAGAGGACTGGGTCGAGCTCTATGCCAAGCCCTTCTATTTCGGCTGCGAGGCCGACGACCGGATGAACGTAACGGCCTTCGGCCGGGCCAATCCCTTCGGGGCGCGGATCAACGCGATCTTCAGCTCGGACATCGGCCATTTCGACGTGCCCGACATGCTGAACCCCGTGCCCGAGGCCTATGAGCTGGTCGAGGACGGGTTCATCACCACCGATGATTTTCGCGACTTCACCTTCGCCAACGCCGTGCGGCTCTGGGGCACGCAGAACCCGCGCTTCTTCGAAGGCACGGTCATCGCCAAGGAAGCGGCCGCAGTATTGAACGGCGCCAGCGCACGCGAAGCGGCGGAGTAGTATCGGCCCTCTCCCGCGCCACGGGGGGCAAATTTTATCGGCATGCCGGGAAGCGCGACACGGCCTGCCACGGTGTCACCTTGTCGGGTCGGTGCTGGACCTCGAAGGCGATCGCGTCATCATCCGACCAGAGGGTCCGCCAGAGCTCGTCGCGACTGGTGACGGTCTTCCAACCCTGGGCGCGGTCGACGCTCTCGCGGCGATCTTTCTGAAAAGGCTGAGGCCGCGCGTTGCCGGTCGCTTGCTCCGCCGGCTGGCCTCGCTCCAGGAGCGACCACCATCCCGACTCGCATGCACGCGACGGGACCAACGGTCCAAAAGGAAATTGTCGGGATGCTCAATCCAGGCGACCATCCTGCCGTTCTCGGCGACGCCGATCTTCGTGATCACGCCGTCGGCGATGATCACCCAGTCCCATGCCGTCGCCGTCGCCACCAGTATCTTGGCCTCGCCGGGTGCCTCCTGGACATGGCTGCCGGCGATCCAGAGCCGCGTCGGCGTCGCAAGGAACCATTCGAAACAACCCGTATCGGCCTCGATCCGCTTGTCCCAGGAGCGGCCGCCATCGCGCGAGACCAAGATCTCCCCGGCAAACGGGGAGAACTCGCCGTTGGGGTCGTTGTTGGCGCTGACGCCGCACGGATTGAGCTCGGTCAGAAGGAGCACGCTATCGTTCCAAGCGAGAATGCCGAGGGGTGTGATGGCCTCGACTTCGGGCGCATCCGTGGCCGCGGCGCGCCCGGAACCGAGGAACGCGAGCAAGAGCAAAGTGGCGGCGGCGGAACCCCGCCTAGGCATGCCCACCCGCCATCGCCGCGGCGCGGATCTCAGAGAGCGACTGGCGGATGGTGAGGGCCTCGGGGTCCATGCGGAGCTCGAGGATCGCCGGGCCGCCCGAGGCTTGCGCCCGCTCGAAGGCGGGGGCGAAGTCCGCCGTGCGCTCGACGATCTCGCCATAACCGCCGTAAGCGCGCGCCAGCGCGGCGAAATCGGGATTGTGCAGGTCGGTGCCGATGACGCGGCCGGGATGATGACGCTCCTGATGCATGCGGATGGTACCGTACATGCCGTTGTTGAGAATGAGCACGATGACGCCCAAGCGCCGCTGCACCGCGGTTGCGAGCTCTTGCCCTGTCATGAGGAAATCGCCGTCGCCGGCGACGCACAGCACGGCGCGGTCGGGATGGACGATCTTCGCCGCCAGCGCCGCGGGAAAGCCGTAGCCCATCGAGCCGCTGGTGGGCGCGAGCTGCGTGCCGAAGCGGCGATATTGATGGAAGCGATGGACCCACGTCGCGAAATTGCCGGCGCCGTTGGTGACGATAGCGTCCGGCGGCAGGCGGCTGTCGAGCCACAGCATGATCTCGGTCATCTGGATCGCGCCCGGCGAGCGCATGGGCTTCCGCCAGGCGAGATACTCCGCATGCGCCGCCGCCGTTGCTGCAGTCCAAGGGGGTGCGGCGATCGGCGCCAGCGCCGCCGCAGCGCTTGCGAAGGCGCGCGGCGTGGCGTTGATGGCGAGCGTCGGCTGGTAGACGCGGCCCAGTTCCTCGGGATCGGGATGGACATGGACGAGCGGCTGCTTCGGCGTCGGTATCTCGAGGAGCGTGTAGCCGCCCGTCGTCATCTCGCCGAGCCGCGGGCCCAGCGCAATCAGCAGATCCGCCTCCTTGATGCGCTGGCCGAGCTTGGGATTGACGCCGATACCGACATCCCCGGCGTAGCAGGGATGCGTATTGTCGAAGCGGTCCTGGCGGCGGAAGCCGCAGCCGACCGGAAGCTGGTTGGCGGCGGCAAAAGCTTCGATGGCGCGCACCGCATCGCCGTCCCAGGCGCTGCCGCCGAGCAGCAGGAAGGGCCGCTTCGCCGCG